>CAYGXL010000015.1:12595-31423 GCA_964353935.1 uncultured Burkholderiaceae bacterium
GCGGCCATGCAGCGGGCGCGCAGCGCGGCGCTCCTACAATCGCTTCTACCTTCCCGGTGCCCCGCCATGTGGTTACTCCTGCTCGAAGCTGCGCTCGCCCTCGGACTGTTCGTGTTCATCGTCTGGTGGACGATGTTCCACCGGCCCAAGCGAAAACCGCCACGGGACGGCTGACTGCGCGTTCAGTGCAGAGTGCGTGGCATCGACAGCAGGAACTCGGCGATCGGCGCTTCGAATCGCGTTCCGTCCTCCGCCACGCACTGGTAGCTGCCCCGCATGGAGCCTACCGGGGTGGCGATCGGGCATCCGCTCGTGTACTCGAAGGCTTCGCCGGGCTTCAGCATCGGCTGCTCTCCCACGACGCCCGGCCCCTGGACTTCCTCGACCTTGTTGTTGGCGTCCGTGATGATCCAGTGACGCGAGATCAACTGCGCGGCGACATCGCCGGTGTTCCGGATCGTCACGGTGTAGGCGAACAGGAACTTGTCCTCGTCCGGGCGGGAGTGCTCGGGCACGAACTGCGGGCGGACACTGACGGAGAACTGGTACGTGGGCATGGATCACATGGGCCTGGATGAGCCGGAAGGGCAGCGGAAGCGACCCTTAGAATAAACGCTGGTCGAAGAGGTTCCGATGACGACAAGAAACTTCCGCATCGCCCCCAGCATCCTGTCCGCCGATTTTGCCCGCCTGGGCGAGGAGGTGAGGGCCGTCGTCGCGGCCGGGTCCGACTGGATCCACTTCGACGTCATGGACAACCACTACGTGCCGAACCTCACGATCGGCCCGCTGGTGTGCGAGGCGATTCGTCCGCACGTCGACGTGCCGATCGACGTGCACCTGATGGTCAAGCCCGTCGACCGCATCATTCCCGACTTCGCCAAGGCGGGCGCCAACGTCATCACGTTCCATCCCGAGGCCTCGGAGCACGTCGACCGGACGCTTGCGCTGATCCGCGAGGCGGGCTGCAAGGCGGGCCTGGTGTTCAATCCCGCAACGCCACTCGACGCGATGGATCACGTGATGGACAAGCTCGACGTCGTGCTGCTGATGTCGGTGAATCCGGGATTCGGCGGGCAGAAGTTCATCCCGCAGGCGCTCGCCAAGCTCGCGATGGTGCGCGCGAAGGTCGATGCGTACCGCCGCGACACGGGCCGGGAGATCCTGGTCGAGGTCGACGGCGGCGTGAAGACCGACAACATCGCCGAGATCGCACGCGCGGGCGCCGACACCTTCGTGGCCGGCAGCGCGATCTTCGGCGCGCGCGACGCCGATGGCGGCTATCGCGGCGTGCTGAAGCAGCTGCGTTCGGCGCTCGGGGGCGTCTGATGCGGGTTTCCGCCCGGGGCGTGCTGATCGATCTCGACGGCACGCTGCTCGACACCGTTCCCGATCTCGCGGCCGCCGTCAATGCGATGCTCGCGGACTTCGGCCGCGCGCCGCTGCCGACCGGGCAGGTGGCGGCGTATGTCGGCAAGGGCGCCGATGTGCTCGTGCACCGTTCACTGACGGAATCGATGGACGGCCGCGCGGACGACGCCGAATTCCAGCGTGGCAAGGCCTCCTTCTATGCGCACTACCGGCGCGAGAACGGGCGACAGGCGGTCGTGTTTCCGGGGGTGCGCGACGCCATCGCCCTGATGCGCGAGCGCGGCCTCGTGCTGGCCTGCGTGACCAACAAGCCGCGCGAGTTCACACATGAACTTCTGCAGCGTGTGGGCCTCGACGACTTCGATGCGATCGTCTCGGGCGATGACACGACCGAGAAGAAGCCGCACCCGGCGCCGATGCTCCACGCCTGCGCGCTGCTGAAGCTGCTGCCGACCGAGACGGCAATGGTCGGCGACTCGGAAAACGACGTGCTGTCGGCGCGCGCGGCGGGCTGCCGGGTGATCGTCGTCGAGACCGGATACAACGAAGGCCGCCCGGTCAGCGAGCTGGATGCCGATGCTATAGTCCCCGGGCTGCTCGACGCGGCTCGCCTGATCGAACCGCTGCACGCTTCATCACCCAACTGAAACCACGACTCGCGATGAGTCCTGCTGACGAGAACAAGGCACGCGGCGGCCGCCCGGGCAACGCCCGATGGTGGCGGGTCATCGCTGGCGCCTGCTGGCGTCGTTGACTGCCGGGCCGTGCGTGCACGGCGCTCCTCGTCGAATCCCCGCCGCCGTTCGCGCGGCGCACTGATCAAAGTGGTGAATCGTGACTGAACTGGAATTCAAGGCGCTGGCCGCACAGGGCTACACGCGCATTCCACTGATCGCCGAGAGCTTCGCCGACCTCGAAACCCCGCTGTCGCTGTACCTGAAACTCGCCAACGAGCCGAACACCTTCCTGCTCGAGTCCGTGGTCGGCGGCGAGCGCTTCGGCCGCTACTCGTTCATCGGCCTGCCGGCGCGCACGGCGATCCGTTCCTTCATCCGCGATAGCGGACCGGTGACGGAAGTCGTCGAAGACGGTCGCGTGGTCGAGACGATCGAGGGCGATCCCCTGGTGGCCGTCGAGCGCTTCGCCTCGCAGTTCAAGGTCGCGCTGCGCCCGGGGCTGCCGCGCTTCGCCGGCGGTCTCGCGGGGTACTTCGGCTACGACGTCGTGCGCGTGATCGAGAAGAAGCTCGCGCATCCGAAGCCGGACGATCTCGGCGTGCCGGACATCCTGCTGCTGCTGTCGGAAGAAGTGGCGGTCATCGACAACCTCGCCGGCCGCATCTACCTGATCGTCCACTCCGACCCGCGCAAGCCGGAGGCGTATGCGCGCGCCAGGCAGCGGCTGCGCGAACTCAAGGCGAAACTGGCCCGGCCGATCGAGCCGCCGCACTCCCGCGCGAGCGTGCGGCGCGAGGAGTACCGCGAGTTCTCGAAGGAGGCGTACCTCTCCGCCGTCGCGCGCGCCAAGGAATACATCGCCGCCGGCGACGTGATGCAGGTGCAGATCGGCCAGCGCATCCACAAGCAGTACGCGGACTCGCCGCTGAGCCTCTACCGGGCGCTGCGCACGCTGAATCCTTCGCCCTACATGTATTTCTACAACTTCGGCAGCTTCCACGTCGTCGGCGCGTCGCCGGAGATCCTCGTGCGCAGCGAAGACCGGCAGGGCAAGCGCATGGTGGCGATCCGTCCGATCGCCGGCACGCGCACGCGCGGCGCGACGCCGGAGCAGGACGAGGCGCTGGCGGCGGAACTCGCCGCCGACCCGAAGGAGCGCGCCGAGCACCTGATGCTGATCGACCTCGCCCGCAACGACATCGGGCGCATCGCGAAGACCGGCACGGTCAAGGTCACCGAGCAGTACGTGGTCGAGAAGTACTCGCACGTCCAGCACCTGGTGAGCCACGTCGAAGGCGAGCTGAAGCCGGGCATGTCGAACCTCGACGTGCTGCGCGCGACCTTCCCGGCCGGCACGCTGTCGGGCGCGCCGAAGGTGCGGGCGATGGAGATCATCGACGAGCTCGAGCCGGTCAAGCGCGGCATCTACGGCGGCGCGGCGGGCTACCTGAGCTTTGCGGGCGACATGGACCTCGCAATCGTGATCCGCACCGCGATCATCAAGGACAACATGCTCTACGCGCAGGCGGCGGCGGGCATCGTCGCCGACTCGGTGCCCGAGAGCGAGTGGAAGGAGACGGAAGTGAAGGCGCGCGCGGTGTTGCGGGCTGCCGAGCAGGTTGAAGACGGCTTCGATGCCGAGTAGGAGGGCGCGATGCTGCTGATGATCGACAACTACGACAGCTTCACCTACAACCTCGTGCAGTATTTCGGCGAGCTGGGTGAAGAAGTGCGCGTGGCGCGCAACGACGAGATCACACTGGACGAGATCGCGGCGCTCGCGCCGGACCGCATCTGCATCTCGCCGGGTCCGTGCTCGCCGACCGAGGCCGGCGTGTCGGTCCCGGTGCTGCAGCGCTTCTCCGGCAAGGTGCCGATCCTCGGTGTGTGCCTCGGCCACCAGGCGATCGGCCAGGCCTTCGGGGGCCGCGTGGTGCGCGCGCAGACGCTGATGCACGGCAAGACCGGCGTCATCCACCATACCGGCGCCGGCGTGTTCGCCGGCTTGCCGAATCCGTTCACGGGCGCGCGCTACCACTCGCTCGCGGTCGAGCGATCGTCGCTGCCCGAGTGCCTCGAGATCACCGCGTGGACGGACGACGGCGAGATCATGGGCCTGCGCCACCGGACGCTGGAGGTCGAGGGCGTGCAGTTCCACCCGGAGTCCATCGCGACCGAGCACGGTCACGACATGCTGAAGAATTTCCTGAACCAGAAGCGCTGAGCCCCAACATGCCGATCACACCTTCCGAAGCCCTGGTCCGCTGCATCGAGCACCGCGAGATCTTCCAGGACGAGATGCTGTCGCTGTGGCGACGACTGATGAGCGGCGAGCTCACGCAGGTGCAGATCGCGGGGCTGCTGATGGGCCTGCGCGTCAAGAAGGAAACCATAGGCGAGATCGCGGCGGCCGCGCAGATCATGCGCGAGTTCTCCACCAAGGTTGAACTCGCCGACCGGAGCAACCTCGTCGACCTGTGCGGCACGGGGGGCGACGGCGCGGGCACGTTCAACATCTCGACGGCCGCCATGTTCGTGGCCGCGGCGGCGGGCGCGCGCGTCGCCAAGCATGGCGGCCGCAGTGTTTCGTCCGGCTCGGGCAGCGCCGACGTGCTCGAAGCGCTCGGCGCCAGCATCGCGCTTTCGCCACAGGCGGTCGCGCAGTGCATCGAGGCGACCGGCCTCGGCTTCATGTTCGCGCCGTCGCACCACGCCGCGATGAAGCACGCGGCGCCCGTGCGCAAGGAACTCGGCGTGCGCACGATTTTCAACATCCTGGGTCCGCTGACCAACCCGGCGGGCGCGCCGAACCAGGTGATGGGCGTGTTCCACCCGGACCTCGTCGGCATCCAGGTGCGCGTGCTGAAGCAGCTCGGCTCGAACCACGTGCTGGTCGTGCATGGCAAGGACGGCATGGACGAGGTTTCGCTCGGCGCGGCGACGCTGGTCGGCGAACTGAAGGATGGCCAGGTGCGCGAGTACGAGATCCACCCCGAGGACTTCGGCCTGTCGATGGTCTCCAACCGCGGGCTCCGGGTCGGCAACGCGCTCGAGTCGAAGTCGATGATGCTGGAGGCTCTCGACGACCGGGAAGGCACGCCGCGCGAAATCGTCGTGTTCAACGCCGGCGTGGCGCTGTACGCGGCCAACGTCGCCGGCTCGATCGGCGACGGCATCGCCCGCGCGCGCTCGGCGCTCGCGAGCGGGGCCGCGAAGAAGAAGCTGGCCGAGTTCGTCGAGGTCACTCGCAAACTGGCCGCCTGAGAATCGGGGTCAGACCCCGATTTCGGCCGATTTCGGCGAGCATCGCAGCCTGAGTCCCCTTCCGATCATGAGCGACATCCTCGAACGCATCCTCGCGACGAAGCACACCGAAGTCGAGCGGGCTCGCGCCGCCCGACCGCTTTCCGCGCTGCGCGCCGACGCAGAGCGACGCGGCGGCCAGCGCGACTTCCTCGGCGCGATGCGCCGCAAGCTGGCGGCCGGACAGCCGGCCGTCATCGCCGAGTTGAAGAAGGCGAGTCCGTCGAAGGGCGTCCTGCGCGCCGACTTCGACCCGGCCGCAATCGCGCGCAGCTATGCCGCGAACGGCGCCGCGTGCCTGTCTGTCCTGACCGATCGCGAGTATTTCCAGGGGGCGTCCGAGTACCTCGTCCAGGCACGCGACGCGAGCGGGCTGCCCGCGCTTCGCAAGGACTTCGTCGTCGATGCGTACCAGGTGGTCGAGGCGCGCGCGATGGGCGCGGACGCGATCCTGCTGATCGCCGCCGCCCTCGACGACGCGCGGCTGCGCGAGTTCGAAGGGCTCGCGTTGGCGCTCGGGATGGCGGTGCTCGTCGAAGTGCACGATGCCGCCGAACTCGAGCGTGCCCTGCGGCTGACGACGCCGCTGGTCGGCATCAACAACCGGAACCTGCGCACGTTCGAAACGACGCTCGACACCACGCTGTCCCTGCTGCCGCGGATGCCGGCTGATCGCATCGTCGTCACCGAGAGCGGGATCCTGGCCCCCGCCGACGTGGCGCGGATGCGCGCGGCCAACGTGAACGCCTTCCTCGTCGGCGAAGCCTTCATGCGCGCGCCCGATCCCGGTGCGGAGCTGGCGCGCCTGTTCGCGTGATCGAAACGGAGAAGCTGGCGCCCGGCTGGCGCGATCCGGTCGAGGCATTCCTCGCCTCCGCAGACGGCAGGCGCGTGGACCGGTTCCTCGACGAGCGGCGCAACGCGGGCGCGTCGATCTATCCGCCGCAGCCCTTCGCCGCACTCACGCTGACGCCCTTCGACAGCGTGCGCGTCGTGATCCTCGGCCAGGACCCGTACCACGGGGCCGGGCAGGCGCACGGCCTCGCCTTTTCGGTCCCGCCTGGCGTCAAGCCGCCGCCGAGCCTGCGCAACATCTTCCTGGAACTGCAGCGCGATCTCGGCTGCGCGCCACCGCCGCATGGTTCGCTCGAAGGCTGGGCGCGCCAGGGAGTGCTGCTGCTGAATGCCGTGCTCACGGTCGAGGACGGCTGTCCCGGCGCACATGCCGGCCGCGGCTGGGAGGCGCTGACCACCGACCTGCTGCAGCGACTTGCCGACGATGCGCAGCCCAAGGTCTTCATGCTGTGGGGCGCGCTGGCGCAGGCGCGCCGGGCAGGGATCGGGGAACCTCACCTCGTTCTGGAGGCGAATCACCCGTCGCCGCTGTCGGCGCGGCGTCCACCGGTTCCCTTCCTCGGCTGCGGCCACTTCTCGCGCGCCAACGCCTTTCTCGAAGCGGGCGGCCGCGGGAAGATCGAGTGGTGCTAAGGCGTCGCCCGTCCGCCGCTATCGCTGGCCAAGCCAGCCCGCCTTCAGCCGCTGCACCGCCTTCAGCGGCTTCTCGTCAGCGGTCAGCGTGTACTTCAGCGGCGGCTGCGTGGCGAGCTTCAGTTCGAAGCGCATCAGCTCGTCGCGCCGGAACGCGAGGCACTCGACGACGTCGCCAGCCGCGTAGCGCGTCAGCAGTCCGTCGAGGTTGGAAGGCGTGACGCGCAGTCCGCCGAGCGCGACCAGGACGTCGTTCGCTGACAGGCCGGCGCGCCTGGCCGGCGAGCCGTCGAACACGTGCGCGAGCCTGCAGTCGGCGCCTGAAGTCGCCGTCTTCACTCCGAGCAGCGCGAAGTGCGGCGTCTCGACCGCGGGCCGCGCCGCGAACTGGATGCCCACGGGCGCCAGCAGCGCCGCGAAGTCCGGATCGCGCGTGCCCTCGGTCCACTCCCGCAGCCGGCGCTCCAGCGCGAGGCCGCTCAGCCGCTCTGCGACTTCGACGAACTCGCCTTCTTCCACGCCCGCGTAATCCGCGCCGCTGTCGCGCGCCCGCTTCCACAGCGCGCGCATCACGTCGTCGAGCGAGACGCGCCCCTTCGTCTCCGCGCGCAGCGTGAGGTCGAGCGCGAGGCCGACCAGCGATCCCTTCTGGTAGTAGCTGACCACGCTGTTCGGCGCGTTCTCGTCCTGCCGGTAGTACTTGATCCAGGCGTCGAAGGAACTGTCGGCGATGCTCTGCTTCAGCCGGCCCGTGCGCTGAAGCACGGTGGTGAACGTCTTCGCCAGCGTCTCCAGGTACTGCTTCTCCGTCAGGAGGCCGCTGCGCACGAGCATCAGGTCGTCGTAGTACGACGTGAGGCCTTCGAAGGCCCACAGCAGCCGCGTGTAGTTCTCCTGCGTCAGGTCGTAGGGCACGAAGGCCGCGGGCTTGATGCGCTTGACGTTCCACGAATGGAAATACTCGTGGCTCGCGACGCCGAGGAAGGTGCGGTAGCCCTCGGTGGTGTCCTTCATGCCCTTGAACGGCAGGTCGTCGCGCTTGCACAGCAGCGCGGTCGAGTTGCGGTGTTCCAGTCCGCCGTAGCCGTCACCGACCGCCATCGTCATGAACGTGTACCGGCTGAACGGTGCCTTCTTCGAGCGCGGCTCGAACAGGCGAATCTGCGCCTCGCACACGCGCGCCAGGTCGGTGGTGAGGCGCTCCATGTCGAGTCTCGGCACGCGGCCCGTGACGGCGATCTCGTGCGGCACGCCGAGCACCTCGAAGCGACCCAGTTCGAACGTCCCCATCTCGACCGGGCAGTCGATCAGTTCGTCGTAGTTCGTCGCCTGGTACGTGCCGAAGCCCAGCCGACGGGTGCCACGCGCCGGCGTCAGTCCGGTCGCCACCTTCCAGCCGGCGTACGGGTCACCGGCCGGCGGCAGGATGTCGACGGTGCACGCTTCGTGCTCCAGCCCGATGGGCAGCAGGAACACGGACGTGCCGTTGAAGAATCCGTGCGACTCGTCGAGGTGCGCCGCCCGTACCGACAGATCCCACGCGTACAGCTCGTACGCCAGTTCCACCGGGCCGCGCGCGGGGGCGGCGCGCCACGTGTGCTTGTCGAGCTTCTCGAGATCGAGCTTGCGTCCGCCCGCAAGGGCCGTGATGCGGACGATGTTCCGCGCGAACTCGCGAATCATGTAGCTGCCGGGAATCCACGCCGGGAGCATGAACAGCTGGCCGGCGGGATCGGGCTTATCGACGCGGCAGGTGACGTGGAACAGGTGGGCGGCGGGGTCGGCGGGGCGGATGGCGTAGTGAGTCGGCATGGCAGTCCTGGAAGGTGGCGCGAGTGTAGCGAGCGCCTCCCGACCGCGCGCTCGCGCGCACCGACATGCCGGCCGCCGGATCAGCTGCGCAGCGTGCCGAGGATCTCGGAGTGGAACTCGCGCTGGTACAGCAGGTAGACCACGCCGGCTGCGCCGATCGCGAACGCGATGGGCGAGAGGAACCAGAGCATGGCCGCGAATGCCATGTAGTAGGCGCGCAGGCCGTCGTTGAAGGTCTCGGCCGCCAGCCCGACGACCCTGGCGGCACGGTCGGCGTATGGCTCGCGCTGCGCCTCGCCGCGCTCGAAGACCTTGGCGTCGGGCATCGAGGCGATCAGCAGTGCTCCAAAGGTGTACTGGCGCATCGACCAGGTGAAGCGGAAGAACGCATAGACGAAGACCGCCAGCAGGGTGATCAGCTTCACGTCGAACACGAACGCCGACGTGCGCGCGGCGAAGGGAATTTCGCGCACGAACTCGGTCGCCTTGTCGCTCGTGCCGAGCAGCGCCAACAGGCCGCCGATGATCAGGATCGTGGTCGATGCGAAGAACGACGGACTGGTCGACAGGTTCTGCACGACCACGCCGTCGACGACCCTGTTCTCGCGGATGGTGGTCTGCATCATCCACAGCCGGCGGTACCGGTTGGTCGTGGCCAGCAGCGAGCCCGATCGTTCGGCGCGCCGCTTGGCGAACACGGCATAGCCGACCCAGACGGCGAGGAACCAGACGATCGCCAGCCAGTCGGCCAGCGGCATCAGCATCATGGATTGCAGCAACTGCATCGGTCCGACTCTCGGCCGTCAACCGATGCAGCATAGAGCACCGGTTCATTATCGGCCCTTGAGTTACCTAGCCGACAGGCGCTTCGCGTTTGCGGCGACGCGGCGACTGGCCGGACCTAGCGTCCCTTGAGCACGCGCATCAGGACCCACGCGGCGAGACCGAAGCCCATCACCCAGAACGTGATGTGAACGGCCTGCTGCGACTGGGCGTACGTCACGCTCGAATAGAACAGGTAGCCGCAGGTGATGACGAACACGAGCGGCAGGATCGGGTAGAGCGGGACCTTGAACGGCCGCGCGACGTGCGGCTCACGGAAGCGCAGGATGAACAGGCCGACGCCGGTCAGCAGGAAGAAGAACCAGAACACCGGGGCGGTGAACTCGACCATCGCGGAGAACCCGTCCTTCTGAAGGGCGCCGAACGCGACCAGCGCGAGCGCGATCGCCCCCTGGACGACGAACGCGACGACGGGCACGTGCCGTGTGCCGTGCCACTGACCGATGAACGCCAGCAGTGGCCAGTCGCGCCCGAGCGCGTAGTTGGTTCGCGCGCCGACGATCATGGTCGCGTTGATCGATGTCAGGGTGGCGACGCCCACGATCACCCCGATCAGTTGAGCGCCGAACGGGCCGAAGGCCGCCTGCATAACATCCGCGCCGACCGCCTTGCTGTTCTTCATGCCCTCGAGGCCGAGCCCGTTGAGCACGGCGAGCACGAACGCGACGTAGACGGCCGTGATGACGAGGATCGACAGCACGAGCGTGCGGACGATCCCGCGCGGGCCGCCCTTGACCTCGGCGGAGATGTACGCGGCTTCGTTCCAGCCGCCGTACGTCAGCAGCACGAAGACCATCGCGAGTCCGAACATCGGCGGAATGGCGTTCGGCGATGCAGCGGCAGCGGCAGGCACCGCCGGCGCGGCGGCCGGCGCCACCGCGATGAGGCCGGCGACCGCGACGAGCACCAGGCCCGAGACCTCGAGGATGGTCAGGATGTTCTGCGTGCGCGCCGATTCGCGCAGACCGAGCAGGTTGATGGCGGTCAGGACGATCACCGTCAGCGCGGCATAGATCGCCGACGAGTTCGGGCCGAGCGACAGCACGCGGCTCATGTAATCGCCGAACACGAACGCGAGCAGCGCGATGGAGCCCGTCGTGATCACCGCCACGCGCGCCCAGGCGAAGAAGAAGCTGAGATCCTTGCCATAGGCGCGCGACAGGAAGTGGTAGTCGCCTCCCGCGCTGGGGAAACTGCTCGCGAGCTCCGCGTAGCAGAGCGCGCCGACCAGTGACAGCACGCCACCCAGGGCCCATGCAATCAGCATCCAGTCCACCGCGCCGGTGACGCCCGCGACCATCGACGGCGTCTTGAAGATGCCGGCTCCGATGACAATGCCGACCGTGATCATCACGGCGTCGAACACGGACAGCACCGGGCGCGGCGCGGCCGGTGCGGGTTCGAGGGAATCCTTCGGTTCGGCGGGGCTCATGTTCCGGCTCCTGGCCAACAAAAAGCCCCGCGCGGGCGGGGCCGGACTGCTTGATGAACGGCTACTTGCGGCTGCCGGTGACCTTGGTCTCCGCGCCGCCGGCGGCCTTCAGCACGCCGGTCAGTTCGTTGCCCCTCACCGTGCCGGTCAGTGTCCGCGTGACGCCCTTGTCGTCGTTGAACGCGAACTTGATCTCTTCGCCGCGCAGCGCCGCGCCGACGAGAGGCTGCCTGGGGCCACCCGCAACGACTTCGCCGCTGATCTTCTGGAAGACCTGCTTCAGGTTGACGCCGTACTGGGCGCCAGCCTGGTCGCGGAGTGTCCAGTTGCCGTCGACCTTGGCCGGAACGATCCAGAGGTAAGCGGTGCGGTACTCGACCTCGGCTGTCTCGTCGGCCTCCCAGTCGCCCATCGTGAACTGATGCGACGTCACCCGCGTTCCGGGCTTCATGTTGAGGATCGTCGGGCGCAGCCGCAGGTTCAACTCGGGCAGCAGGTACATCGTGACGACCGTGGCCTTGCTGAAGTCTTCCTTGAAGATGTCGCCCTCGATGATCTTCACCTTGTTGCCGACCCCATCGGCCCGGACGAAGCACTGCGCCAGTTTGGCCATGTCCGGGTTGTATTCGATGCCGACGGCGGTTGCGCCGGCCTTGCCGGCGGCGATCGCGATCTTGCCGTCGCCTGCGCCCAGGTCAAAGACGATGTCCTGCGGCGTGACCTTCGCCATGCGCAGCATCCGCTGGACCAGTTCATCGGGCGTCGGTACCCAGACGACGTCCTTGCCCGACTGACCGACCTGCGGCTTGTAGTCCCGTTCGCAACTCTTGCGGTCCTGGGCGTGCACCGCCGCGGAGGCGACAAAGCCGGCGACGGCGATCAGGGCGATGCTGCGGATCAAGCGAGAGCTCATGTGTTCCATTCTCCTGTGGGCGGCACTCCTTGCGAAGCGCGGATTCTGCCGAAACCGGGGGCGGCCGTCAGCCGCAATCCGCACCGGCACTCGAGCGCGGGGGCCGCCGGTCTGC
The DNA here is from genome assembly GCA_964353935.1 of uncultured Burkholderiaceae bacterium. Taxonomy (GTDB): domain Bacteria; phylum Pseudomonadota; class Gammaproteobacteria; order Burkholderiales; family Burkholderiaceae_F; genus JAOUJD01. The sequence goes on from CAYGXL010000015.1 coordinate 24,550, forward strand.
GGGATCGTGCAAGCGTACGGCAAATGGCTGCCGCGCCGGATCAGCGGTTGACGTCGACGATGAGCCGTCCGCGGACCGTGCCCGACAGGATCTGCCGACCCGCCTCGATCGCCCCGGCGAGCGGAATCTCGTGCGTGATCGCATCGAGATGCGGGCGGTCGAGTTCCTCGGCGAGGTGCGTCCATGCGGCCGTCCTGCGGTCGACCGGGCACATTACCGAGTCGATGCCGAGCAGGCGAACGCCGCGCAGGATGAACGGCGCGACCGTCAACGGCAGGTCCATCCCCTGTGCCAGCCCGCACGCGGCCACCGCTCCTCCGTAGCGCGTCTGCGCGCATGCGTTGGCGAGCGTAAAACTGCCGACCGAGTCGATCACGGCGGCCCAGCGCTCCTTCTGGAGCGGCTTGCCGGCGGAGGAAAGTTCCGCCCGGTCGAGGATCTCGACTGCGCCGAGTTGCCGTAGGTAGGCCGCTTCTTCCACCTTGCCGGTGCTCGCGAAGACGCGGTAGCCGCGGCGGGCGAGGATCGCAATCGCAAAGGAGCCGACGCCGCCGCTGGCGCCGGTGACCAGGACGTCGCCCTCAGCCACGCCTGCGTCCCGGATCGCCATGCACGCGAGCATCGCGGTGTAGCCCGCTGTGCCGATCGCCATCGCGTCGCGCGTCGACAGCGGCGCCGGAACGCGGATCAGCCAGTCGCCGCGGTAGCGGCCGCGCTGGGCGAGTCCGCCCCAGGCGGTCTCGCCGATGCCCCAGCCGTTCAGCACCACCTTGTCGCCGGCGGTCCAGCGCGGTGATGAACTCGCGACGACGGTCCCCGCGCAGTCGATCCCAGGCACCATCGGCCACTTGCGCACGACGGGCGACTTGTTGGTCAGCGCCAGGCCGTCCTTGTAGTTGATGGTCGAATAGTCGATGTCGACGGTGACGTCGGTGCCCGCGGTGTTCGCTTCCAGCGTCGCATCGTCCAGTTCGCGCAACTCGGCGTGGAAGTGGTCGTTGTCCTTGCTGAGGTAGATGGCCTTGAACATGGCTTGGGTCGTTGGGCGCAGGGGACATCGACGATACTCCCGGCCGCAGTCGCGCGCAGCGCCAGGGTCGGTGCCGCGTTTGCGCCCGGACTGTTCACGGGCCGGTTTGCTTCACCGCAACGGCGGTCAGCCTTGCCTCACGCCGCAGCGATGAGTTTGCTTACGCACAAGGCCGCGTCCGGGGCGAGTGCAATTCTTCGGTCTCCTTGGCATTGGTGGAATCCGCTATGGCAACAGACGTCCTCGTGATCGGCGCCGGGTTATCGGGCCTCGTGACGGCGTTCCGTGCAAAGCGCGCGGGACTCCGCGTTGCCGTGTTCGAGATCGCCGCCCGGCCGGGCGGCGTCATCGGTTCGGGGCGACGTTCGAGTGCTCTGTTCGAGCGGGGGCCGAACAGCGGCCTGGACACGACTCCCCTCATCAACGCCATGCTCGACGACCTCGGGATCCGCGCGGACCGCATCGACGGCAGCAAGGCATCGTCGAAGCGCTACGTCCTGCGCGACGGTCGGCTCGTTGCGCTGCCGATGTCGCCGGGCGCCTTCCTGCGGACGCCGCTCTTTTCGTTCGCAGCGAAGCTGCGGCTGTTCGCTGAACCGTTCATCGGCAGGGCGGCCCCGGATGTCGAGGAGTCGATCGCGCAGTTCGTGCGTCGGCGGCTGGGGCCGGAATTCCTCGACTACGCGATCGAGCCGTTCGTGGCCGGCATCTACGCAGGTGATCCGGAAACCCTGTCGGTGCCCGCCGCTTTCCCGCGCCTGCACGCGCTCGAGCAGCAGTACGGGAGCCTGATCAAGGGGGCGATCCTGGGCGCGCGCCAGCGCAGCAAGAACGCGGACAAGGCAAAGAACGCGGCATCGAGCTTCTCGTTCCGGGACGGCATGCAGACGCTGACGGACTCGCTGGCGCGGGCCGTCGGCCACGTCGAATGCGAGGTCAAGGTGACGCGCGTGGAGCGATGTCCCGATGGCGAGTTCACCGTCACCGGCGAGCGCTTCGGCATGGGATTCGAGCGGCGGGCCAGGGCGGTCGTGGTCGCGACGCCAGCCTACGCCGCCGCCGGGATCGTTCAGGCGATGGCTCCGATCGCCGCGCAGGCGCTGCGGGAGATTCCGTATCCGCCGGTCACTGTCGTAGTCAGCGCGTATCGGCGGCGGGAGATCCTGCATCCACTCGACGGTTTCGGCTTCCTCGCACCCGCGAAGGAGCGGCCCGCCGTGCTCGGCACGCTCTTCTCGAGCACCATGTTCGAGAATCGAGCGCCGTCCGAAGTGGCGGTGCTGACCACGTTCGTCGGCGGGCGTCGCAACCCCGAACTCGCTGCGGCCGGCGATGCCGAGGTCCGTGGTGCCGTTCAGGAGGAGCTCGCGCGCCTGCTGGGTGCGGGTGCGGATCCCATGTGGAGCGAAATCACCCGCTGGCCCCGCGCGATTCCCCAGTACACGATGGGGCACCTGCAGCGCATCGCCAAGGTCGAGGAGGCCGAGCGATCGATCCCGGGCCTGTACTTCTGCGCGAACTATCGAGGGGGCGTGTCGATCGGGGACTGTGTGAAGGCCGGGCACGCGACGGCCGAGCGCGTCGCCGTTCAACTCGGCGGGGGAGCGGGCACGGCGGTCGCCTGACTGGACTTCCGGCGCGAGGCTGCGCGGACCTCGTCCTCTTGCTCGCTGCAGGAGTGCTACGCGCAGCCGGGTCGCGTGGCAGAATCGGTGGCGAACGTGGGGCCGAGTTTCCTGCAGCGAGCCCCCATCACCGAGGTGCGTTTGGCATCCACAGTAATTCCTCTGCGTCAGGCCGCTGTCGAGCGGTCGTTGCGCCAGGCGGCGTTCGAGAACGCCGCGGTTCCGATTCTCTGCGTCAACGCGAGCGGACAGGTTCTCGCGTTGAACCAGGAGGCGACTTCGCTTGCGACCGGCGAGCCGCCTGTCGGTCGCAGCCTCGCTGAACTGCTCGCCTATTCGACGCACGCGGCCTTCGCGCGCCGCTGGACCCGGTTGTGGGTGCGCGCAGCGGCCCGCGACCGCGCTCGTGTGGAGGCCAAGCTGCCGCTTCGCAGCGGCCGCCTGCTCGTCGCGTCGATCACGATGCGCCTCTTCCGTTTCGAACAGGACGAGTTCGCGACCATCGTGATCACCGAAACGCACGTGACGCGGGCCGCCGCGCGCGGTGTGCGGGCGGCCACGGCGCGCGCCCGCGCCCTGGCCGAGCACCAGACCGAGCTCACGGTGGTGCTGAACCCGGATCGCCGCGTGACCTACGCCAGCGCCGCACTCGAAGCGATCACCGGCGAGCAGGAGAAGGACGTCATGGGCTCGCCGTTCGAGTTCATCCTCGACCAGCCGTCGCGCATCGAGTTTCGCCGCGCGGTGGACCGACTGCTGCACGAACCGGCCGGCCGTGGACAGTCGACGCATCTCCAGCTGCGCACGCGCGCCGGGCTGACGGGCAACGGCCGCAGCATCTCGTGCGTGCTCGCCAACCGGCTCGACGATCCGAATCTGCGCGGACTGGTGCTGACCGCGCGGGATCTCGGTCCGGCAGAACGGGCGCAGGCCCGGCGGCTGCGCTTTCGCGAACGCCTGCTGGAACTCGCGATCCAGCCGAAGTCGGACTTCACGCAGGCGCTGTCGACCATCCTGCGCACGGCGGCTGAAGTGCTCGATGTCAGCTCGGCCAGCTTCTGGCGCCTGAGCCATGACCCGGACCTCCTGCGCTGCGAGTCGCTGTTCGACCGCAAGAGCGAGCGGTTCCAGCGCGAGTGGGTCGGGCGCGAATTCTCCTCGACGCGCTTCCCCGCCTATTTCGCGCCGCTGAACGGTCGCCAGACGGTGATCGTCAATGACACGCGCACTTCGAGGCTGACGACCATGTTCGCCGGCGATCCCGACTGGTTCCACGTGCGTTCGATGCTCGACGCGCCGGTCCTGGTCGAAGGGGAGATCGTCGGTGTCCTGTCCCTCCGCCACCAGGAGATCCGTTTCTGGGACGAGGACGACGTGAGTTTCGCGAACGCCACCGCGTTGATGCTGGCGCTCGCGGTCGAGGCGGCGCAGCGGCAGGAAGCGGAAACACGCATCGAGCACCTCGCGTGGTACGACGGGCTTACCGGGCTGCCCAACCGGAACCTGCTGCGCGAGACGATGCGCGACATGATCATGACGGCGGCCAACCGCAAGCGGCGGATGGCGGTGATGCTCATCGACCTCGATCGTTTCAAGGACGTGAACGACACGCTCGGCCACCTCGTCGGCGATGCGCTGATCAAGTCCGCGGGGGAACTGTTGCGCGAGACGGTGGGCGACACCGGCGTCGTCGCGCGGCTGGGAGGCGACGAGTTCGTCGTGCTGGTGAGCGAGTTCGTGCACCGGCAGGAAGTCGCGCTGCTCGCGGCGCGCGTCGCCGAGGCGCTGCACCGGACGGACCTCGTTCCGAACATCGACACGCAGGTGTCCGCCTCGATCGGGGTCTCGCTGTTCCCGGAGCACGGGCGGGACATGAGCACGCTGCTGAAGAACGCCGACGCCGCGATGTACCAGGCGAAGCGCGACGGCCGCAACCAGTTCAGCTTCTTCAACCCGATTCGTTACGAGCGCGCGGCGCGCGAGGTGCAACTGGGCATCGAACTGGTCAAGGCGCTGCAGGGCGACTGCAACCAGTTCCTCTGCGAGTACCAGCCCCAGCTGGAAATGACCAGCGGTCGCGTCGTCGGTCTCGAGGCCCTGATCCGCTGGAACCATCCGGTGCACGGCATCCTGGCGCCCGACCGCTTCATCGGCGTGGCGGAGATCAGCGGCCTTTCCGAGCGGATCACGCGCTGGGTGCTGAACGAGGTCTGCTCCCAGATCAACCGCTGGCGCCGCGTGCGCCCGGACTTCGACGTGCCGGTGTCGGTCAACGTCGCGGGCCGCGAGATGGGGTCGACGGCGCTGCCCACGCTGGTCCGCTCGGCGCTTGCGAAGCACGAGATCGATCCGCACCTGATCGTGCTCGAGATCACTGAGCGCACGCTCGTGAAGGAAAGCGACATCGACAACGACGTCCTCGCGGAGCTCGCGGCGCTGGGCGTGGGCCTGGTGCTGGACGACTTCGGGACCGGGTACTCGATGATGGGGTACCTGAAGCGAATGCCCATCACCGCGCTGAAGATCGACCAGTCGTTCATCGAGGGCATCCCAGACGACGCCGACAGTTGCGCGATCGTGCACGCGATGATCGCCGTGGCGAAGCACTTCAAGCTGAAGGTCGTCGCCGAAGGGATCGAGTCGCTCGAGCAGGTCCAGTACATGCGGGACATCGGGTGCGACTTCGCGCAGGGGTTCTTCTATTCGCGGTCGCTGACCGCCGGCAACATCCTCGAATACCTGGAGCGCTCGGGCACCGCCTGAGCCTGCGTCGCCCGCGGTCCGCCCTCGTTAAGATCGAGGGGAAACGGAACGAACACACGCGAGGAGGCGCAATGAGCTACGAGAACATCCTGGTCGAGATCCGCGAGCGTGCGGGATTGATCACCCTGAACCGTCCGAAGGCGCTCAACGCGCTGAACGACAAGCTGATGGATGAACTGGGCGAGGCGCTCCTCGCCTTCGATGGCGATGATGCAATCGGCGCCGTGGTCATCACCGGGAGCGAGAAGGCGTTCGCCGCGGGTGCCGACATCGGCGCGATGAGCACGTGGTCCTACATGGACGTGTTCAAGTCGGAGTACATCTCGCGCAACTGGGAGACGATCAGGCGCATTCGCAAGCCCGTCATCGCAGCCGTGAGCGGTTACGCGCTCGGAGGCGGCTGTGAACTCGTCATGATGTGCGACATCGTGATCGCCGCGGAGACGGCGCGCTTCGGACAGCCCGAGATCAAGCTCGGAATCATCCCGGGCGCAGGCGGCACTCAGCGCCTGCCGCGCGCCGTCGGTAAGGCAAAGGCCATGGACCTCGTCCTGAGCGCGCGGATGATGGATGCGCGCGAGGCTGAAAGCGCCGGGCTGGTATCGCGCGTCGTTGCTGCCGACAAGGTGCTCGACGAAGCGCTCGCGACGGCGAATGCCATCGCGGGGTTCTCGCTGCCTGCGGTCATGATGGCCAAGGAAGCGGTGAATCGCGCTTACGAGGTCCCGCTGTCAGAGGGTCTGCTGTTCGAGCGACGGCTCTTCCACTCGCTGTTCGCGACGGAGGATCAGAAGGAAGGAATGACTGCCTTCGTCGAGAAGCGCGGCCCCCGCTTCAAGCATCGATGACGAGCGCTTGCGAGGCATCGGCGACGAGAGCTTTCTCGAGAGCGAGCGTCGTGCAGCGAGTCGTGACGCGGAATTGCGCTGCGACAAATTCGTTCACTGCAGACCGCGAGCAATCGCGACCCGGGCTGGATCGGATTCGGAAGAAAGGAAAGTTCTGGACAGCAGTCCAGCCTCTCGCGAGGCCTCGGCGAAAAGCGCCGCAAGTCGTTGAAGCAAAAGGCGTCAACGGAAAGTCGAGAGAGCGCTCCATGTTTCGCCCCGGTGGGTTGGCTTGACACGCCTTTTGCCGGGCCCCATAATCTCGCTCTTCGCTGCTTACGAATAGTTGCGCCGCAATAAGGGTGCCCACGCGGAAGCCAGCAACGCTCTTTAAAAACGAAACAGCCGATAAGTGTGGGCGCTTAATGAGGGCGCAACCGGCACGTGGAGTCTCACGACGAAGCGCGCCGGCATGCTCAAACCATAAGTGCTCACGCAAGGAAGAAGAGGAAATCATCCCGATGGCAACATCGAGATGTCCTCGATTCCAGCGAGAGGAATCAAGCACACAGAATCGAACTGAAGAGTTTGATCCTGGCTCAGATTGAACGCTGGCGGCATGCCTTACA
>CAYGXL010000016.1:0-22287 GCA_964353935.1 uncultured Burkholderiaceae bacterium
GCCGTCGCAGTCGGGGCAGCGCAGGTAGACGTCGGACAGGAACTGCATCTCGACGCGCTCGAAGCCGTTGCCGCCGCATGTCGGGCAACGGCCGTCGCCCGAGTTGAACGAGAAGGTGCCGGCGGTGTAATTGCGCTCCTTCGACATCCTCGCTTTCGCGAAGATCGCGCGGATGCTGTCGAACGCGCCAACGTAGCTCGCCGGATTGCTGCGCGTGGTCTTGCCGATCGGCGACTGGTCCACGAACACGGCGCCGTCGAGCCAGTCCTCGCCGAAGAGGCGGTCGAAAGTGCCGGGGGTCTCGGTGGCCTTGCCCTTCGCCTTCGCGAGAGCGGGATAAAGCACGTCCTGGATCAGCGTCGACTTGCCGCTGCCGGATACGCCCGTGACGCACACCAGCCGCTTCAGCGGGATCTCGACGTCGATCGACTTCAGGTTGTGCTCGCGCGCGCCCTGCAGCACCAGCTTCGGCGCGTTCGGCGGCACGGGCAGCGGCCGGGCGGGGTCGACCGTGAGGCGACCTCCGAGATAGCGCCCGGTCAGGGTTTCGGCGCCGCGCAGCTCGTCCGGCGTGCCGTTGAACACGATGCGGCCGCCGCGTTCGCCGGGCCCCGGGCCCATGTCGATCACGCGATCCGCCGCCAGCATCACCTGCGGATCGTGCTCGACCACCACCAGCGAGTTGCCGGCGTTGCGCAGCCGGTGCATCACCTGCACCACGCGATGCATGTCGCGCGGGTGCAGGCCGATCGACGGCTCGTCGAGGACGAACAGGGTGTTGACGAGCGACGTGCCGAGCGCGGTCGTCAGGTTGATCCGCTGCACTTCGCCGCCCGACAGCGTGCGGCTCTGTCGGTCCAGCGTCAGGTATCCCAGGCCGACGTCGACCAGGAAGGCGAGCCGCGCGCGCAACTCGTCGAGCAGCATCTCGGTCGCTTCGTCGAGCGGCGGCGGCAGCGTGACTTCGTCGAAGAAACGTTTCACGCGCTCGATCGGCAGCAGCATCAGGTCGTGCAGCGACAGGCCGGGGAGCGCGTCGAGCTGCGCTTCGGTCCAGTTCGCGCCGGCCGGCCGATGGCGGCGATAGTGGTCGCCTTCGAGGGCGTGCCGCGCCTCGGCGACTTCGCCGACGCGCCACAGCAGCGCGTCCGGTTTCAGCCGTGCTCCGCCGCAGGTGGGGCACGGCGTGTACGAGCGATAGCGCGAAAGCAGCACGCGGATGTGCATCTTGTACGCCTTGCTCTCGAGCCACTCGAAGAACCGCTTCGCGCCGTACCAGACGCCCGGCCAGCTCTTGTTCCAGCTCTTCCAGCCGGCGCCGCCCTCGATCACCCAGCGCTGCTGCGCGGGCGCCAGGTCGTGGAACGGCACGTCCAGCGGTATGCCGTCCTTCGCGGCGCTCTTCTCGAGGTCGCGCTGGCTCTCGATGAACGACTTCGACTGGAAGGGCTTGATCGCACCGCCACCGAGCGTCTTGCGTTCGTCCGGAATCACCAGCCCGTAATCGACGCCGATCACGCGGCCGAAGCCGCGGCAGGTGTCGCAGGCACCCAGAGGCGAATTGAACGAGAACGTGCTCGGATGCGGCGTCTCGTAGTGGATGTCGCACGGCGCGCAGTGCAGGTCGGTGCTGTACCTCCACAATTCGGGGTCAGACCCCGATTTCTCGGCGTGGACGTCGACGCGGCCGCCGCCGACACGCAACGCGCGCTCGAGGGCGTCGACGATGCGCGAGCGCTCGGTGCCCTCCCAGCGGAAGCGGTCGGCGACGACGTCGAGGATCTTGCCGTCGGCGCCCTTGCGTTCGGCGTGGACGCGCGCGTAGCCCTGTGCTTCGAGCTGCGCGCGCACCTCTTGCTCGGCGAAGTTCTTCGGGATCTTCACCGGGAAGGTCAAGGTGAGGCGGCAGTCGGCGCCTCGCGCGTGCTCTTCCAGGCTGGCCAGGATGGATGCCGGCGTGTCGCGTCGCACGGGTCGCGAACAGTTGCGGCAGTACAGGCGCGCCGCGCGCGCGAACAGCAGCTTCAGGTGGTCGTTCAGTTCGGTCATCGTGCCGACCGTGCTGCGCGACGTGCGCACCGGATTGGTCTGGTCGATCGCGATCGCCGGCGGCACGCCTTCGATGCGGTCCACGGCGGGCCGGTCCATGCGATCCAGGAACTGCCGCGCGTACGGCGAGAACGTCTCGACGTAGCGGCGCTGGCCCTCGGCGTACAGCGTGTCGAACACGAGCGAACTCTTGCCCGAGCCCGATACGCCGGTGACCACCACCAGCTCGCCGAGCGGGATGTCGAGGTCGAGGTTGCGCAGGTTGTTCTGGCGCGCTCCGCGGATGCGGATCGCGCGATTCGATGGGGACGCCATGGGGGAGTCGAGCAGGCCGCGCAGGCGGCGAAGGAGGGGCAAGTCTAGGCGAACTGACTGACCGCCGCTTTCGACCCCGACGGGTCGGCACGCTGCGCGGCGGTGACCGGCAACCGGCCTCTCGCTTTCGATCGCCGCGCTCTGCTCCGCCACCAACGTGGCGCGCCGTCGAGCGGCGCGCCGAAGGCCGCCTGCCTAATCGATGCGAACCGACGCGCCGCCGCCGGCGAAGCGGACGAGGTCGTCGAACTGGCGCGTCACCAGCCCCGGAACGGGATCGCGGCCCTTCTCGTCACGGCGGTCGAACACCATGTCCGCGCCGGCCTGCACGCGGACCCAGCGTGGGTAGGAGTACATGAAACCGCTGACGTGGTCGATGACCATCATCGACGAGCCGCCCGGCAGCAGCAGCTGTGCGGCGACCATGTTGTCGGCACGCGGCAACAGGACGGCACGCGCCATCGGGCGACCGTCGCCGCGGCACTCGACGACCAGCGGCGCCGAGGAGCGGCGCACCTGCAGGTCGAACATCGGCGTGTCGCCGATGTACTCGCGGCCGCCGCTGGAAACGCGACAGCTCATTCCCTCGATCATCCGGCCCTGGCTGTCGACGGCCTGGATGCTGACCGGCTGCGTCGCGCGGCCGGTCACCGTGGCGCAGCCGCTCGCGAGGATGGCGGTCAGGGCCAGCAGGGCGACGCGCAGGGACAGGGGATCCATCGGGCCGGTCGAGAAGAGGACGGACCCAACGTAGACGCCGCCGCGCGGCGGCGCTTCAGGCAAACGGACTAGCTGCGCGGAAACGCGTGATCCAACGCTCGAATTGCCACGCCGCGGGCGACCAGTTCGTCGATTTCACGTTGGGCGAGGCCGGCACTCGCGAGCACTTCGACGGTGTGTTCCCCGATCCGAGGTGGATCGAGGCGCATGGGCAGGCGGTCGCCGTTCCACGACAGCGGCAGCAGCGGGGCCAGCGTGTCCCTGCCGTCGGGCAGGCGCATCGGCACGAGGCCGCCTGAGCCCAGCAGATGCGGATCGTGGAAGAGGTCTTCCGGACGGGTGATCGGGGCCCAGGGCAGGCCAGCCGCCGTCGCGAGATCGATCAGTTCGTCGGCCGTGCGCCGCTGCAGTTCCTCGGTGACGAGGGGCATCAGCCACGGCCGCGCCGCGACGCGCAGCGGGTTGGTGGCGAGCCGCTCGTCGCGAGCCCAGTCGGTCCGGTCCAGCGCGTTGCAGAACGAACGCCACTGCGAGTCGCTGACGACCCCGAGGAACAGCTGCGTGCCGTCGCTGAGCGCGAAGACATCGTAGATGCCCCAGGCCGCGACGCGCGCCGGCATCGGTGCGGCCGGGCGGCCGGTGACGGCGTACTGCATCATGTGCTGCGCCATCAGCAGCACGCAGTTCTCGAACAGCCCGCTGTCGATGCGGCGTCCCGCGCCGGTGCGACTGCGCTCGAACAGCGCCGCTATCGCGCCGATCGCACCGAACATGCCGCCCATGATGTCGTTGACCGATGCGCCGGCGCGCAGAGGTCTCCCGGGCGGCCCGGTCATGTACGCGAGGCCGGCCATCATCTGCACGACTTCGTCGAGCGCGGTGCGATCCTGGTACGGCCCTGCGAGGAAGCCCTTGTGTGCCACGTAGATCAGGTCGGGCTTCACGCGCCTCAGGTCGTCGTATCCGAGCCCCAGCTTGTCCATCGCTCCGGGACGAAAGTTCTCGGTCACGACGTCGGCGGTCGCCACGAGCTTCAGCACCGCGGCGTGCCCGGCAGGGTCCTTCACGTCGATGGCGACGCTCTTCTTGTTGCGGTTGAACGCCGCGAAGAAGCCCGCGCCCGATCCGGTGAGCCGCCGCGTGTTGTCGCCGTCGGTCGGCTCGACCTTGATGACCTCGGCGCCGAGGTCGGCGAGCACGAGTCCGCACGTCGGCCCCATCACCATGTGGACGAACTCGACGACGCGGACGCCCGCGAGCGGCAGCGCGGACTCGCTCACCGGGTTACCTCTGCCGAGGTAGGGCGCCGCGCGGCCTGACGTGCGTCAAGGAAGAAGAGCGCCGCGCCTTCTAGCGTGCCGCATCGATCCAGGCCGCCGATAGCCATGCCGATTGCCCTGTTGGTCTTTCCATCGCTCGCCGCCATTCTGCTCGCGGCGCACTTCTACCGTGCCGGCCAGTGGGTGCTGTCCGCGCTGTCCGTCGGCGCGCTCGTCCTGCTGGCCGTGCCGCGCCCCTGGGCGGCGCGCGTGCTGCAGCTCGCGTTGCTGGCCGGCGCCTTCGAGTGGCTGCGCACGCTGGCGCTGTTCGCCTCGACGCGTGCCGCGATGGGCCAGCCCTACCTCCGGCTCACGCTGATCCTGGTCGCGGTCGCCGCCTTCACCGCCGCGTCGGCCGCCGTGTTCCAGCAGGCCGCCGTGCGCCGGCGCTATCGGCTCTAGCTGGCGCGTCAGCGGGCGAGGAATTTCTCGACGAGCCTCACCCAGTACGTCGCGCCGAGCGGGATCAGCTCGTCGTTGAAGTCGTATGACGGGTTGTGCAGCATGCACGGTCCGAGTCCGTGGCCGGCGCTGCGATGCGAACCCTCGCCGTTGCCGATGAAGACATAAGAGCCCGGACGCGCCTTCAGCATGAACGCGAAGTCCTCCGAGCCCATCGTCGGCTCGATGCCCCGCACGACGTTCGCAGCTCCGACGATGTCGTCCATCACGGTGGCCGCGAACTCGGTCTCCGCGGCGTGGTTCACCGTCGGCGGATAGTTCCAGCGGAACTCGACGTCGGCCTCCGCGCCGTGCGCCGCCGCGGTCATCGCGACGATGCGCTTCATCTGCTCCTCGACCTGCGCGGTCACGGCATCGCTGAACGTTCGCACCGTTCCGGCGATGCGCGCGGTCTCGGGAATCACGTTGGTCGCCTCGCCGGCCTGGATCATCGTGACCGACAGGACGGCAGACTCGATCGGTTTCTTGACGCGCGTGATGATGGCCTGCAGGCCGTTGACGATCTGCACGGCCACGAACACCGGGTCGATGCCGAGGTGCGGCATCGCCGCGTGCGCGCCGCGCCCGCGGACCGAGATCGCGAACTCGTTGGACGACGCCATCATGGGGCCCGCGGTCAGGCCGAATTCGCCGACCTTCAGGTTCGGCCAGTTGTGCATGCCGAACACCGCGTCGCACGGGAAGCGGTCGAACAGCCCGTCGTCGATCATCCTCTGCGCGCCGGCGCCGCCTTCCTCGCCGGGCTGGAAGATCAGGTGCACCGTGCCGTCGAACGGGCGCGTTTCCGCAAGGTACTTCGCCGCGCCGAGCAGCATCGCCGTGTGACCGTCGTGGCCGCACGCGTGCATCCTGCCCTCGTGCCTCGACCGGTGCGGGAACTGGTTGGCCTCCGTGATCGGCAGCGCATCCATGTCGGCGCGCAGTCCGATCGAGCGAGGCGATGAGCCGTTCTTCAGCGTCCCGACCACGCCCGTGCCGCCGAGGCCGCGGGTGACCTCGATGCCCCAAGCCGCGAGCCGGCTGGCGACGATGTCGGAAGTGCGCTCTTCCTCGAAACGCAGTTCAGGATGGGCGTGAAGGTCACGCCGGATCTGCTGGATTTCGGCGCGGAACTGAACCAGGCGGTCGATCAGTTGCATGAGGGTTCTGCGTAGCGGACTCGGGAGCGACATCGTACTGAACCGGCACCGGTGGCGCACCCGGGCCTGCCAACGCCCGGATCGCACATGCGCGAGCCAGGCGTTGGCAAGCCCTAGAATGGCCGCTCTCCGGCGCTTCGGGCGCCGGGTCCGCAAGACCCTCTCTCCCGGCGGGTGTTTCCATGAACAAGCCAGTTGATTCCGCCGTTTCCACTTCGCCGTCGGCCGACGCGCTCGCCATGATCGATCGGCTGATCGCGTTCCCCACGGTCAGTCGCGATTCGAACCTCGGGCTGATCGAATACGCGCGCGACGAACTCGAGCGGCTCGGCGTCCGCTCGCAACTGGTCTACGACGCGAGCGGGAAGAAAGCGAACCTGTTCGCCACGCTGTCGGCCGAGCCGGACCGCGTGAAGACGGGCGGGCTGGTGCTGTCGGGCCACACCGACACCGTGCCGGTCGACGGCCAGGACTGGTCGAGCGATCCGTTCCAGGCCACGCACCGCGACGGCCGCATCCACGGACGCGGCACCGCGGACATGAAGGGCTTCATCGCGATCGCGCTCGCGTGGGCGCCGCGTTTCCTCGCCGCGCAGCAGCGGCTGCCGGTCCACCTGTCGCTGACCTACGACGAGGAGACGACCTTCCTCGGCGTGAACGGCCTGGTCGCCGATCTCGCCGAGCGAGGCATTCGCCCGGCGGGCTGCATCATCGGCGAGCCGACCGACATGCAGGCGATCGTGGCGCACAAAGGCAAGCGGGACCTGTGCTGCAAGGTCCGCGGACGCGAAGCGCACTCGGCGCTCACGCCGCAGGGCGTGAACGCGATCGAGTTCGCCGCACGGCTGATCGCGTACATCCGCGGCGTGGCCGACCGGCTGGCGCGCGACGAGCGGCGCGACGATCGCTTCGCCGTTCCGCACAGCACGCTGCAGACCGGACTGATCAAGGGTGGCATCGCGACCAACGTCGTGCCGCGCGATTGCGAGTTCCACTTCGAGATGCGCAACCTGCCGTCGATGTCGCACGACACCATGGAGGGCGAGATCGTCGAGTACGCGGAACGCGAACTGGTGCCGCAGATGCGCCGTGTCGCAGCCGACGCCGGCATCGCGTTCGAGCGCGGCCTCGACCTGCCGGCGTTCGGCATCGCGCCCGACGCGGCGCTGGTCCGATGGGCGCAGCAGGTCGCCCGCACGACGCACCTCGGCACCGGCGCGGTGAGCTTCGCCACCGAGGCGAGCGTCTTCATGAAGGCCGGCATCCCGACCGTCGTGCTGGGGCCCGGCAGCATCGAGCAGGCGCACAAGCCTGACGAGTACATCAGCTACGCGCAGGTCGCCGCGTGCGAGGCGTTCTTCGCGCAGATGATCGAGCAGCCGCTTCCCGGCGCGAAGTGATGCGCGACCCCGCGCCAGGCGAAACCATCGTCCGCGCGGCGTGCCCGCACGACTGCCCGGACACGTGCGCGATGCTCGTGACCGTGCGAGAGGAGCAGGGCCGGCGCGTCGCGGTGAAGATCGCCGGTGATCCGACGCACCCCGCCACGGGCGGCGTGCTGTGCACGAAGGTCAGCCGCTACCTCGAGCGCGTGTATCACCCGGATCGCCTCCTGCATCCGCTCAGGCGAGTCGGGCGCAAGGGCGAGGGCCGCTTCGAACGCGTCAGCTGGGACGAAGCGCTCGCCGACATCGCGCGCCGCCTGCAGGCAATCGCCGCGTGCGACCCGCAGCGCATCGTCCCGTACAGCTACGCCGGCACGATGGGCCTCGTGCAGGGCGAGGCGATGGCGAGCCGCTTCTTCAACAAGCTCGGCGCGAGCTTCCTCGACCGCACGATCTGCGCGACCGCCGGCGGCGAGGCGCTCGCGGCCACGCTCGGCGCGCGGCTCGGCACCGACGTCGAGCAGTTCCAGGACGCGAAGCTGATCGTCTTCTGGGGCGCCAACGCGATCGCGTCGAACCTGCACCTGTGGAGCCGCGCGCAGGAGGCCAAGCGCCGGGGCGCGAAGCTGATCGCGATCGACCCGTACCGCTCGCTCACGGCGGAGAAGTGCCACCAGCACATCGCACTGATGCCGGGCACCGACGGCGCCTTCGCGCTCGGCGCGATCCACGTGCTGGCCCGCGAGGGATGGCTGGACCGCGATTACATCGAGCGGCACACGCTCGGCTTCGATGCACTCGCCGAGCGCGCGCGCGCGTTCGACCCGGACCGCGTTGCGGCGCTGTGCGGGATCACCGCCGACGAGATCACCGGGTTCGCGCACGACTACTGGACGCTGAACCCGGCGGCGATCCGGCTCAACTACGGCATGCAGCGCACGCGCGGCGGCGGCAACGCGGTCCGCGCCGTGGCGAGCCTGCCCGCGCTGGCCGGGCATTGGCGCCATCCCGCCGGCGGACTGCTGTTGTCGACCAGCGGCGCATATGCGGTCGACGAGGCGGCGCTGTACCGGCCGGACCTGCTCGCGGGGCGGCGTCCGCGAACGGTCAACATGTCGACCATCGGGCGGGACCTGCTCGAAGCCGACCCCCCGATCGAGGCGCTGATCGTCTACGACAGCAACCCGGTGGCGGTCGCGCCGCAGTCGTCCGAGGTCGCGCGCGGCTTCGCGCGAGAGGAGCTGTTCACGGTCGTGCTCGAGCAGTTCCAGACCGACACGGCCGACTACGCCGACTACGTGCTGCCGGCGACGACGCAGCTCGAGCACGTCGACGTGCACAAGTCGTACGGGCACTACTACGTGCTCGCCAACAATCCGGCGATCGATCCGCTCGGCGAGGCACTGCCGAACAGCGAGATCTTCCGGCGGCTTGCCGCGCGCATGGGCTTCGACGAACCCTGCTTCTCGGAGACCGACGACGAACTCGCGGCGAAGGCTTTCGCGAAGCGCGGGACGACGGCGCACTACGACTGGGCTCGCCTCAGGCAGAAGGGCTGGGAACGGCTCGACCTGCCCGCGGACTACGCGCCCTTCGCGCAGGGCAACTTCCCGACGCCGTCCGGCAAGTGCGAACTCGTGTCCCCTCGCCTCGCGGCGGTCGGCGCCGACCCGGTTCCCGGCTACGTGCCACCGTACGAGAGCGCGTCGAGCAACCCGGAACGGGCGCGCCGCTTCCCGCTCGCCATCATCTCGCCACCCGCCCGCAACTTCCTGAACTCCACGTTCGTAAACGTCGCGTCGCTGCGCGACGCCGAGGGCGAGCCCGCGCTGGAGATCCATCCGGTCGACGCGGCGGGGCGCGGGATCACGGACGGCGCGCGGGTCCGCGTGTTCAACGACCGGGGCCACTTCGAGTTGCAGGCGCGCGTCACGGAGCGGGCGCGTCCGGGCTGTGTGGTCGCGCTGTCGATCTGGTGGAAGAAGCTCACGCGCGACGGCCGCAACGCGAACGAGGTGACCAGCCAGGCGCTGACGGACATCGGCCGCGGTCCCACTTTCTACGACTGCCTGGTGGAAGTCGAATCGACCTCGACTTGATCTGAGGCCACTCCGTACCTCGGTCGGGGGATGGCGGGGCAGGGCACGGCGACGAGAATGAAAGCGGGTTGATTGATGCAGCCCGCATCGCACTCCGGATTCCGCCGATGTCGTCTTCCCTCGACTTCCCGTTCGTGGCCGGCCTCGACGCCGCCCGTTGGGTCCAGGCGGGCCTGGAGGTCTGGGAAGCCTGGCGGATGACGCCGGCGCAGCTCGCCGCGTGCCGCCAGCAACGGCTGGTTTCCCTGCTCAGGCACGCCCGGACCGCCTCGCCGTTCTATCGCGCGTTGCATGCGGGTCTCCCGCTCGCCGACGACGCCCCGCTGTCGGCGTATCCGGTCGTCGACAAGCGCACGCTGATGCGGGAGTTCGACCGTGTCAGCACGCGCCCCGAAGTGACCCTGTTCGCGATCGACCGGTTCGTATCCCGGCCCGAGCGGCACGGATCGCTGTTCCAGGGCCGATACGCGGTCTGGACGAGCTCCGGCACCACGGGCCACCCCGGGTGGTTCGTGCAGGACCCCGGCGCGCTGGCGGTCTATGACGCACTGGAAGCCCAGCGCTTCCGGGGCGTCGGCCTGGCGCGTTCGTGGCGGCCGGGCGAGCGTTATGCGATGGTCGCGGCGACCGGCGGGCACTTCGCCGGCGTGTCGTCGGTGGAGCGGATGCGGCGGTCCGTGCCGTGGCTGGCGCCGTTCGTGCGCTCCTGCTCGCTGATGCAGCCGGTGCGCTCGCTGGTGGCCGAACTCAACGGTTACCAGCCGGCCATCGTCGCCACGTACCCGACCGCCGCCGAGATGCTCGCCGAGGAGCAGGCGAGCGGGCGGCTGCGGCTGCGCCTGCGCGAGATCTGGACCGGCGGCGAAGGCCTGGCGCCCGCGACGCGCGCCCGGCTGCGGTCCGTCTTCGGCTGCCCGATCCGCAGTTCCTACGGGGCTTCGGAGTTCCTGCCGATCGCGTGGGAGTGCGAGCACCTGAACCTGCACGTCAACAGCGACTGGGTGATCCTCGAACCGGTGGACGCGGAGCGGCGGGCCATCGCGCCGGGGACCCGATCGCACTCGGTACTGCTGACCAACCTGGCCAACCGCGTGCAGCCGTTGATTCGTTACGACCTCGGCGACGCCGTGACGCTGCACGACCGGCCCTGCGCCTGCGGATCGGCTTTCCCGTCGATTTCCGTCGAAGGACGCTGCGACGACACCCTGGTGATGCCGCTCGCGCACGGCGGGCTCGGAACGGTCGTGCCGCTGGCTCTCGCGACCGTGCTCGAGGACGAGGCGCACGTGCACGACTTCCAGGTCGTGCAAACCGGCAGCGGCGCATTGACAGTCCGGCTGGCCGAGGACGAGGGTGGGTCTGCCGCCGCGGTGCGCCGTGCACTGCACGCGTACTTCAAGGCGATGGGTTTCGCCGATGTCGCGCTCGAGGTCGGTGGCCAGGCGCCGCGACGGGATCCGGTCAGCGGCAAGCTGCGCCGGGTCGTCCGGGAGAATCGACCGGTCGTGCCGTAGCGCCGCACGCGACGGCGCAGCCGCGGCTTCGGCACAATGGCGCCGATGCTGTCCGCCATTCGATTCGTTGCCGCGCATTTTCGACCACGGCGCCTCTTCATCGCCGCCGCGGCCGTTCTCGCCGCCGCCGCCGTGGGCGGGTGCTCGACTCTCGGCTACTACGCGCAGTCGATCAGCGGACACCTGGCAATGATGCGGTCCGCGCGTCCGATCCAGGAGGTGGTCGCCGACCCTGAGACGCCCGAGGCACTTCGGAAGCGGCTGCTTCGCGCGCAGGAGATCCGGGTCTTCGCATCCAGCGAGCTCGGGCTGCCCGACAACAGCAGCTACCGTGAGTACGCCGACCTGCACCGGCCGTACGTGGTGTGGAACGTGTTCGCGACGCGCGAGCTATCGCTGGAACTGAAGCAGTGGTGTTATCCGGTGGTCGGCTGCGCCGGGTATCGCGGGTACTTCGACCGCGCCGCGGCCGAGCGCGAGGCCGAGGCGCTGCGGGCCGACGGCTACGAGGTCAACATGACCGGTGTTCCCGCCTATTCGACGCTCGGCTGGCTGCCCGATCCGCTGCTGAACACCTTCATCGGCGGCTCCGAAGGCCAGGTCGCTTCGATGGTGTTCCACGAACTGGCGCACCAGGTCGTGTTCGTCGGCGGCGACACCACGTTCAACGAATCCTTTGCCACCGCAGTCGAGCGCGAGGGCGTGCGGCGCTGGCTCGCCGTCAGCAACGACCCGGCGCTGCGGCAGTCGTACGCGGAGTTCGCGAATCGCCGGCAGGACTTCGTGGACCTGCTGCTGAAGTACCGGGACCGGCTCGAGGCGCTGTACGCGAGCGCCGAGCCGGAGGATGCGAAGCGCGCCGCCAAGCGGCGCCTGTTCGGGGAGCTGAAGGCCGAGTACACGCTGTTGAAGGTTTCGTGGGGCGGCTTCGCCGGGTACGACCGCTACTTCGCGCAGGAGCTGACCAACGCGCACCTGGCCTCGGTCGGCGCCTACAACATGCTGGTCCCGGCCTTCGACGCGCTGCTGGTGCGCGAGGGCGGCGACTTCCCGCGCTTCTACGCGGAGGTGCGGCGACTGTCCCGGCTGCCGCAGGGCGAGCGGGAGGCGGAACTCCGCGGCCTCGTGGTTACCCGGTGATCGTCTCGAAAGGGCGGCGGGCTATCATCATCGGCTGCGCAGCGGCGCATCGCTGCAAGACAGATTCACAACGACAAGACTGCCAAGGAGATACAGGATGGATCGGTTCTGGCTCAGGAACTATCCGAAGGGCGTGCCTGCCGACATCGACTGCAACCAGTACAAGTCGCTGGTCGAACTGATCGAAGAGGCCTTCCGCAAGCACGGCTCGCTGCCCGCGTACAGCTTCATGGGCGTGGAGATGACATACAACCAGCTCGACCAGTACTCGGCCGCGCTGGCGGCCTGGCTCCAGAGCCGGGGTTTCGGCAAGGGCAAGCGCGTCGCGATCATGATGCCGAATGTCATGCAGTACCCGGTCGCGCTCGCCGGGATCCTGCGTGCGGGCTGCACGGTGGTCAACGTGAATCCGCTCTACACGCCGCGCGAACTCGAGCACCAGCTCAAGGACTCCGGCGCCGACGCGATCGTCATCCTCGAGAACTTCGCGCATGTGTTCCAGCAGGTCGCAGACAAGGTGCCGACCAAGGTCGCGGTCGTATGCGCCATGGGCGACACGCTCGGATTCCTCAAGGGCCTGCTGGTCAACTTCGTCGTTCGCAACGTCAAGAAGATGGTTCCGGAGTACGCACTGCCGAACGCGGTGCGCTGGAGCGAGCTGATGGCCGACGGGCTGAAGATGAACCTGAAGCCGGTCAAGGTCGGCCACGACGACGTCGCGTTCCTGCAGTACACCGGCGGCACGACCGGCGTGTCCAAGGGCGCGACCCTGACGCACAGGAACATCATTGCGAACATGCTGCAGTCGGAGGCGTGGTACCAGCCGGCGCTGTCGAAGCTGAAGCCGGGCGAGCAACCCGTGACGATCACGGCGCTGCCGCTGTATCACATCTTCGCGCTGACGGTGTGCGCGATGATGTCGATGCGCATCGGCGGCAAGTGCGTGCTGATCGCGAACCCGCGCGACATCCCGGGGTTCGTGAAGGAACTGGCGAAGCACACGTTCCACGTCTTCCCGGCGGTCAACACGCTGTTCAACGGCCTTCTGAACAACGAGGAGTTCAAGAAGCTGAACTTCTCGCGGCTGATCCTCTCGGCCGGCGGCGGCATGGCGGTCCAGCAGGCGGTGGCGGAACGCTGGCTCAAGGTGACGGGATGCCCGATCGCCGAGGGCTACGGCCTGTCGGAGACCTCGCCGGTCGCAACCGCCAACCGCACCGACACCGAAAAGTTCACCGGCACGATCGGGCTGCCGGTACCGTCAACCGAGATCGCGATCCTCGACGACAACGGCGAAAAGCTGCCGGTCGGAGGGGTCGGCGAGATCGCCATCCGCGGCCCGCAGGTGATGGCCGGCTACTGGAACCGCCCGGACGAGACCGCGAAGGTCATGACGGCCGACGGCTTCTTCCGCAGCGGCGACGTCGGCGTGATGGACGCCGACGGCTACACGAAGATCGTCGACCGCAAGAAGGACATGATCCTGGTCTCCGGCTTCAACGTGTATCCGAACGAGGTCGAGGGCGTGGTCGCTTCGCATCCGGGCGTGCTCGAGTGCGCGGTCGTCGGCGTGCCGGACGACAACTCGGGCGAAGCCGTGAAGCTCTTCGTCGTCAAGAAGGATCCGGCGCTCACCGAGAAGGAACTGATGGCGTTCTGCAAGGAACAGCTGACCGGCTACAAGAAACCCAAGTACATCGAGTTTCGCGCCGACCTGCCGAAGACCAACGTCGGCAAGATCCTGCGGCGTGAACTGCGGGACGAGAAGAAAGCGGCCTAAACTGCGGGCTGCAACCGGAAGGCCGCCGCGTGCGGCCTTTCTTTTTTCCTGCGCCGGACCGGCGCAGCAGGAGCCGTGATGAAGAAACCATTCGTGAAGCGCCCGCGGTCGGACGAGCCCACCGGAACGCGTACCGGACCGCGCGCCCGCGCGGCGCAGGAACGCAAGTTCGCCGATCCGTACGCGAAAGCCGAGAGACCGGCCCGTGCCCCGCGCGCCGGCGGCTTCACCCGCACCGAAGGCGACGACGCCAGGCGCCCGTCCGCCCGTCCGTCCGTGATCACGCTCGACGCGGATGTTGCCCGCGTGTTCCGCGACTCCGAGACAGTCAACGAGGCATTGCGGATGGTGATGCGGCTCGCGCGCTTCGCCGGCAGTCGGCCCGCGTTCAGTCGCGATCGGCCCGCGCCGGCCTTCGCCGATCGCCGCGGCCCTCCGCGCGGCGACCGGCCGCAGGAACGTCGCGCGCCGCCGCGTCCCCGGACGCCGCGTTTCAAGGCAGAGTGAGCGGAGCCGGCGATGCGCCGGGAGACGGCGGCAGCCGCCTCGGTGTGTGAGGCGGGCGCAAGGATGAACAACTAACCGGAAAGGTCAGGCCGCGGGCGAGCTGTCGAGCGGCCGCGCGTGTTCGACCAGGTTGCGGCGCAGGCAGCGATAGATTTCGCCGACGTCGAGCCGCTGGCCCTGCGCCGGTCGCAGGCTCACCTGCAGTTCATCGCCGCGCGCTCGAACGGACAAGGCGGCACTGGAGGCGCCGAGGCCGCCGCTGCAGGTGCACGACTTCTGGCAGGCGGTCAGCGCGGCGAGCACGCTGCCCTGTCGACCGGCCACGCGGCTCAGTTCGATCCGGACTTCGTTCTGCCTCTCCGACACACGCATGCGCATTTGATCGCCTCCAGCTCGCAGTATCACTTCGTTTTGTGACAACTGCATTCTGATCCGACGAACGTATCCGCCGAACGGCGGATTGCGTTGTATCGAACGCAACTACTTTGTGGCGGCAGTGCGGCCAATCGCGGGGCGCCTGCCCAGCGCCCGCAACTGGCGATCGTGGACGCGCGACAAAGTCGCAAGGGCGACAGTGGCCCCGATCAGGGCCAGGAACATGTCCGACTGCGTGTCCCACTGGTCCCCCTGGGTGCCGAGGAACTCGTCGGCGCCCTGTCCGAGGGAAAGCGCGGCCCACCACTCGATCAGCTCGTAGACCGCGCTGATGGCGAGCGCCACGCAGACGCACAGGAAGGCAGTCATGCGCGCTCCGCGAACAAACGAGCCGCGCAGGAGGATCTCGCGCGCGATCAGCGCTGGCACGAATCCCTGCACGAAGTGACCCAGCTTGTCGTAGGGATTCCGGGCCAGGCCGAGCCACTCCTGGACCCAGGCGCCGGCCGGCACCCGCGCGTACGTGTAGGCCCCGCCACCGATGAGCACCAGCCCATGCAGGAAGATCAGCACGTACAGCAGTGTGGTCAGTGGATACCGGTCGCGCGTGACGATCAGCAGAGGGAGCGCGACGAGCACGGGCAGCACTTCCATCAGCCAGGTGAGCCGGTCGTAGGGGCGCCAGCCGGAGACGACGAGTGCGATGATCGTCGCTGCGAGCAGCGCAAGGAGCAGGGGCCGGCGTTCGCTGGAGGGCAACATGGCAATCGGGCGATGGACAACGACGATTATCGGGCTGTTCTGCGCATCGCTGTCAGCGGTGGCCGCCGAGCGCCTCCCGCGCCTGCACGCGCTCACCGACGAGTGGACCATTTCGGGGCTGTCCGCCGGCGCGTACATGGCCAGCCAGGTCGCTGTCGCCCACTCCCGGCAGGTGCGCGGCGTGGGCGTGTTCGCCGGCGGGCCGTTCTATTGCGTCGGGATCGACCGGCGCCGCGCTCAGGGCGAATGCATGACCGGCGCGCCCGATCCCGCTGCCGCGCGCCGCGAGGCTGAACGCCTCGCGGCGCTGCGGCTGGTCGACCCGGTCGAGGGCCTGGCGGGAGTGCGCGCATGGGTGATGGCAGGGGCGGCCGACGACGTGGTCGCCGAGCCCGTCGTCCGGGCGACAGCGCAGTTCTTCTCGTCGTTCAACGCGTCGGGGACGGTGTTCGAGGTCCAGCCCGGCCTTGGGCATGGCCTCCCGACTCGCGACTTCGGGGTGGACTGCGGCACCACCGCGTCCCCCTTCCTCAACCGGTGCGGAGTGCCCGCGGTCGCCCACATGCTCGCGCACCTGTTGCCTGCCGCGCCGGTGACCGCCGGAGCCACGGGACGACTGCTGGCGATCGACCAGGACGAGTTCGTGCCGGCGCTGCGGCGCTTCTGGAAGACGACGTCGCTCGACTCCACCGCTTACGTCTTCGTGCCGCAGGAGTGCGGTCGCACGCGCTGTCGCGTCCACGTCGCGTTGCACGGCTGTCGCCAGGGCGTCGCGCTCGTCGGCGACACGTTTGCGCGTCACGCCGGGTACAACGAGTGGGCTGCGGCGCGCAGCCTCATCGTGCTCTACCCGCAGGTGCGTCCCGTCGAGCCGTCGTTCGTTGCGTGGTGGCTGCCGCACAACCCGCACGGCTGCTGGGACTGGTGGGGCTACACCGGCACCGACTACGCCACCAGGAACGCCGCCCAGATCGCGACGATCGTCGCGATGGTCGCGCGCCTGGGTGAGAAGCCTTGACGGCGCGACGGCAGTTGGCAGCGTTCATCGCGCCGCCCGCCTCGCTGGCGAAGCGCCGATCATCCTGCTCAGTCGACCTTCGCGTTCGAGAACTTCACTACGCGGGCCCACTTGTCGCTTTCGGCCTTCACGAATGCGGCGAACTGGTCCGGCGTGTTTCCGCCCGGCTCGGCGCCCTGCGCCACGAAACGCTCGCGGACTTCCGGCACCGCCAGTGCCTTGGCCACATCGGCCTGGATCCTGTCGACGATGGCGCGCGGTGTGCCGGCGGGCGCGAACAGGCCGAACCAGGAACTCGCATCGAAGTCCTTCAGGTTGGCCGCCTGCTCGATGGTCGGAATGCCCGGCAGTGCGGGCGACGGATTCTTCGACGTCACGGCGAGCGCCTTGAGGCGGCCGCTCCTGATGTGCGGGAGCGCGGAGGGCAGGTTGTCGAACATCACGTTCATGTTGCCGGCGATCAGGTCCGTGATGGCCGGCGCGGATCCGCGATACGGGAAGTGAACCATGTAGATTCCCGTGACGGTCTTGAAGAGTTCGCCGGCCAGGTGGATCGACGTGCCGTTTCCGCTCGAGGCCATGTTGAGCTTGCCGGGATGGGCCTTCGCGTACGCAGTGAACTCCGGCACCGAATTCACCGGCAGCTTGGGATTGATCACCATGACGTTCGGCACGGCTGCGCAGAGCGTGACGGGAACGAAATCCTTTACCGGATCGAACGGCATCTTCTGTCCGTTGTGCGCGAACAGGGCGGCGTTGATCGCATGCGTGCCGACGGTGCCCATCAGGATCGTGTAGCCGTCGGCCGGACTCTTGGCGACGGCGTCCGCGCCGATGTTGCCGCCGGCGCCGGCCCGGTTGTCGATGACGACCGGCTGTCCCCACATCTTCTGCAGCTCCGCACCGAGCGAGCGCGCGACGATGTCTGTCGTGCCGCCCGGGGGGAACGGCACGACGATGCGGACCGGTTTCGTCGGCCACGCCTGCGCGTGGACGGGCGCGATGGCGCCAAGGGCACAAGCGGCCACGAAAGCCGCGAGAGCGCGACGCTGCATGTTCATGATGTCTCCCAAGAGTTTTGTTTTGTGAACCGGGGCAAGTCTGCCAACGGGGCAGTCGTTCGTCTATGCTGGCCGCAGCATAGGAACAGTCCCCAAGAAAGAACATGTCGAAGTATGTGCTGGCGCTGGACCAGGGCACGACCAGTTCCCGCGCCATCGTGTTCGACCGTCGCGGTTCCCCCATCGCCACGGCCCAGAAGGAGTTCCAGCAGATCTTTCCCCGGCCCGGCTGGGTCGAGCACGACGCGGCAGAGATCTGGTCGACGCAGCTCGAGTGCGCGCGGTCCGCGCTCAGGCAGGCGGGTGCGAACGCGTCCGACATCAACGCAATCGGAGTGACCAACCAGCGCGAAACCGTCGTGCTGTGGGACCGGACAACGGGGGCCCCGATCGCAAATGCGATCGTCTGGCAGGACCGGCGGACCGCGGAGCGATGCGCCGAACTGCTTTCGACGGGTGTGGAGGAACTGGTCCGGGCGAAAACCGGCCTCGTTCTCGATCCGTATTTCTCCGCAACGAAGCTGGCCTGGCTGCTCGATCACGTGCCCGGCGCGCGCGTACGCGCGGAGCGCGGCGAACTCGCGTTCGGGACAGTCGACAGCTGGCTGATCTGGAACCTGACCGGCGGCGCGGAACATGTCACCGATGTCAGCAACGCCTCGCGCACCTTGCTGTTCAACCTCGCGACACTGCAATGGGACGATGAACTGCTCGAACTGTTCGAAATCCCGCGGAAAGTGCTGCCGAGGGTTGCCGCGTCGAGCGAAGTCGTTGGCGTGACGACCTTGTTCGGCGGCGAGATTTCGATCGCCGGCAACGCCGGCGACCAGCAGGCCGCGACGTTCGGCCAGGCCTGCTTCTCGCCCGGCATGGCGAAGAACACCTACGGCACCGGCGCCTTCATGCTGATGAATGTCGGCGCGTCGCCGCAGGCGTCGGACAACCGCTTGCTGGCGACCGCGGGCTGGACTCTGGGCAGTGGCGCCCCGGCGTTCATGCTGGAAGGCAGCGTGTTCGTTGCTGGCGCGGTTGTCCAATGGCTGCGCGACGGACTGGCCCTGTTCGCCCGGTCCGACGACGTGGAGGCGCTCGCGCGCCAGGTGCCGGATGCGGCCGGAGTACTGCTCGTGCCCGCCTTCGTGGGACTGGGGGCGCCGCACTGGGATCCCGATGCGCGCGGCACGATCGTCGGCCTCACGCGCGGGACGACCAAGGCCCACGTGGCGCGCGCGGCGCTGGAGTCGATCGCTTTCCAGTCGCACGACGTGCTCGAAGCCATGCAGCGTGACGCCGCCCAGCCGTTGACCGAGCTTCGGGTCGACGGCGGCGCCGCGCGCAACGACCTGTTGATGCAGTTCCAGGCCGACGTGATGGGCGTGCCGGTCGTGCGGCCGGTCGTCACCGAGACAACCGCACTTGGCGCGGCCTACCTCGCGGGACTCGCGACCGGGTTCTGGGCCGGAACGGACGAGATCGCGGCGCTCTGGAAGGCGGAACGCCGGTTCGAACCGGCGATGAACAGCGACCAGCGCGACGCGAAGGTCGAGGAGTGGCGTCGCGCGGTGGAACGCTCGCGCCGGTGGGCATCATGACCGGCCCCGGCATCATCGAGCGCGAGCAGCTCGTCGGCCAGCTGCGGGACGCGCGTTCGTGGGACGTCCTCGTCATCGGCGGTGGCGCCACCGGACTCGGCATCGCGGTGGATGCCGCGGCGCGCGGCTATCGCACCGCCCTGATCGAAGCTCGCGATTTCTCCAGCGGCACGTCGAGCCGCAGCACGAAGCTCGTGCACGGCGGCGTGCGTTATCTCGCGCAGGGCAACGTTAAGCTCGTCCGCGAGGCCCTGGCCGAGCGTGCGCTGCTGCTCGCCAACGCGCCCGAGCTCGTGCACCCGCTCGAGTTCATCGTCCCCTGCTATCGCCTCTTCGAGCGCGAGTTCATGCGCATCGGCCTCGGCATGTACGACGCCCTGGCCGGACGGCGCGGGATCGGCGCGACCCGATGGCTGTCGAGCGCGGCGACGCGCAGCCACCTGCCCGGTGTCCGTTCCGCCGGACTCCAGGGCGGAGTCGCGTACTGGGACGGGCAGTTCGACGATGCCCGCCTCGCCATCGCGCTGATGCGCACCGCGGTCGGACTCGGCGCCACCGTGCTGAACTATGTGCGCGTCGAACAGATCGCGGTCGACGGCGACCGCGTGCATCGCGTCGTCGCGGTCGACGACGAATCCGGCGAACGGTTCGAACTGCGGGCAAAGGCGGTGTTCAACGCCGCTGGCGTCTGGGTCGACGCGGTCCGTCGGCTCGCGGACGGCAACGCACACCCGCTCATCACGGTCAGCCGTGGCTCGCACATCGTGCTCGACCGCCGATTCATGCCCGGCGAATCCGGCTTGATGATCCCGAAGACGCCCGACGGTCGCGTGCTGTTCGGCATTCCGTGGCACGGACGGCTCATCGTCGGCACCACCGACGTCCCTGTCGACGGCCCGGCCTGGGATCCGAAACCGTCGGAGAGCGAGATCGAGTTCATTCTCGAAACAGCGCGCGGGTACCTGTCGACGCCGCCCTCGCGTGCCGATGTCCTGTCGGCCTTCGCCGGGCTGCGGCCGCTGTTCTCGCCGGGCGCCCACGGCGCCACCAGGACGATTTCCCGCGAGCACGCGATCGTCATCGAGCACGGCAACCTGCTGACCGTGACTGGCGGCAAGTGGACGACGTACCGCCGGATGGCGCTCGACGCGTTGGCGCAGGCGACGCGGCGCGGGCTGCTCGACGAGCGGCCGTGCACCACCGAAAACCTGCGCCTGGCGATTGATCCGAGTCTCGAAACCGCGCATCAGGCGGCGGAGACCTCGGCCGCGCGCGGCGATGCGGCGGGGTTGCAGGCGTACCTGCGCCTCGCCGTCGAGCGGGAACAGGCGCGTCGTGCGGAGGACCTCCTCGCGCGCCGGCTGCGAGTCGGACTGCTGCAGGACGGCTTGATGGAACGGCTGCTTCCTGCCGCGACTGCGGCGCTGGGCGCCGCCCTTCCGTTACCCCGCTGATCAGCGAGAAGAACCAAAAAAAAGGCCGCTCCGAAGAGCGGCCTTTCACAGTACGACTGGCTGTTCTTGTTGATTAGAACAGGTGGCGGATACCGAACGTCAGCTGATTGTTGCCGAGGTCCGTCTTTGTCCGAACGTTGGCTGCGTTGGTTTCGAAGACCTCGCCATTCTTCTGCGAATAGTTTCCGTACAGGTTCGTACGGCGCGACAGCGGGTACGTGTAGCCGATCGCCCAGACGTCCACGTCGCGCTCGCGCGTGACCAGCGGCGCCGTCGTGCTGCCGATCCGGAGCGAAACCGGGTCGCCGCTGCGATCCTGGTAGGAACCCAGCAGCTGGCCGCCGAACAGCGGAACCGTTACGCCCAACATAAACGAGTCAGCGTCCGCGCCCGCGTCGGGATTGATACCGATGCCCGACGTGAAGTAGACGTTGTCTTCCATGGCGTACGCGGCGTGCAGCTTGACAATCTTGAGGTCCCACGTGCCGCCGATCTGCAGATGCTTCTGGTCAGAGGCGTTAGCCGGAATTCCTGCCGCCGGCACACCCGCTTGCGCCGGGCCGACGATGTCGTACGTCACGGCGACCACGAACGGACCACCGCCCCACGCCGCGCCGAGCGCGATCGCGGTGTTGTTGTTGCTGCTGCCCGCCGCCTCAGCACCAGCCACGTTGAACGAGTACGCAGCGCCCCCGCGGAAGCCGGCCCACGGACCGCCGACGACGGCGATGGTGTTGTCCACACGCAGCGCGCCGGCCGACGTAAACGTCGAACCCAGCGACGAGTCGCCAAAGCCGGTCACGAACGGATCGATCTGGCCGAAGTAGTCGAACGAGCCGGTGCCCGACGAAAACGTGGCAATGCGGCCGGCGACCACGGCGACCTTCGCGGCATCCCACTGCAAGCCAGCCCAAGCCTGGCGACCGAACAGACGATTGCCTTGAAGACTCGTGCCTGAGTCGATGGCGTATCCAGCTTCCAGCGTGAAGATGGCGCTCATGCCGCCACCGAGCGCTTCGGAGCCACGCAGGCCGAAGCGGCTGCCCGACTGGTGGCCGCTGTTGATGCCGGTGATCGACGTGCCCGTGTCAGGGTCGTTGCGCTGGATGTTGACGTCCACGATGCCGTACAGGGTCACGTTCGATTGCGCGAAGGCGGCGCCCGAAAAGGCACCCATCAGCGCCAGCGCGATGAGACTTTTTTTCATTCGAAGCTCTCCTAGCTAGTGTTGGGAATTCTTGTACGCGGCGGCCGCCGCGCTTTGAGTCACTTCCCCGGAGGAAGCTGACGAGCATTGTTCCATCCGGCCCGTGACAAGGCAAAGAATCGCGCTGAAAAGCCTCACAAATGCGCGGGGGCCTGTTGCTGTGGGGCAACAAAGAGAAACGGGGCGCCGAAGCGCCCCGTTTCTCACGATGCGGAAGCCTAGAACGTGTGGCGCACGCCTAACTGAAACGCCGTCGCGTCCTCGCCGAAGCCGGTCGTCCAGCCGGTCGTGTAACCGGCCGACGAGAGGCTCATGCGCGACTGGTCGCTGTTCTTCATGAACGCTGCCACGCCATACAGCGCCGTGCGGCGGGAGAAGTTGTAGAAGTA
>CAYGXL010000016.1:22387-23989 GCA_964353935.1 uncultured Burkholderiaceae bacterium
CGTACGGGACGACGTTGGTGCGGTTGTAGGCGAAGCCCACGCCCCAGTTCGACGTGTTGTACTGGATGTTGCCGCCCATGAAGTCGTCGCCATCCGTCGGATCGGTGGTGCGCTCGGTGCGGAGGCCCTCGGACCCGCCGAAACCGTACATCAGCGAGAGCGTGAAGCCCTTCAGCTCGGCACGGTACTGCAACGCGTTGTTGGCCCGGATCTGCGGCGTGTTGTATCCCTGACCGAACTGCAGCGCGGTCTGGTCACCCAGCACCGAGTACTTGTTGATGATTTCGTAGGCCGGCGTGTACTGGCGGCCGCCGATGACAGCGCCGACCGGGGTCACCAGACCCGCATAGGCTTGGCGGTCGAACAGCGCGCCGGCAGAGTTCACGGTCGTGAGCTGCTGGAGCAGCCCGTTGTTGACTGCGTTCATCGCGCCAACCACCTGCGCCGTTGTACCCGCGATGACCGCCGGCGGGGTGCCAGGAGGGAAAGGAATGGGGGTCGCGAGACCGACTCCTGGGCACACGGCGTTCGCGGTCGATCCGGCCGGACGGCACCAGTACATCGAATCGTTGTGGGTCACCGTGCCGGTGTCGATGCTGAACCGGCTCTCGAGCGTGAAGATAGCGCTGTAGCCGCCGCCGAGCACCTCCGTGCCGCGTAAGCCCCAGCGCGAACCCTGCGAAATACCGCTTGCCAGGCGCGTCGAGTTCAAGCTGCCGACGTCGAGGTACTCCACGCCGACGTCGACGATGCCGTAGAGGGTCACGTTCGATTGTGCGAAGGCGGTCGGGAACGCGAACGCAAGCGCAACGGCCAACAAGCTTTTACGCATGGGGTGTCTCTCCTGGCTCTTTTGGTTTTCGACGCGGGATTACCCCGCGAACGGTGGGAGAATAGCTCCGACATTCCGACGGGCGCTTCTGCGCCCGCACAACCCTCTTGCTCGCGTCAGTTTTCCGCAACATGGCTCAATCTCCCAGTAGTCCGGTCGACCAATTTATCGCCGCCGCCGATCGAGCGTTGCGCACGTTGGCGGCGACTCCGGCGGCATCACGCCCGTCGCCCGCTGGTCGAGTGAGCGAGCCCAGGCCTCTTACCGATGACGAAGCCCGGGAAGCCGTCGCGCTGATGCGCGTGAATCACGTCGGAGAGGTGTGCGCACAGGCCCTGTACGACGCCCAGGCCCTGGCTGCGCGCAGCCCCGAACTGCGGGCGATGTTCGAGCAGGCCGCCCGCGAGGAAGCGGACCACCTTGCGTGGACGGAAGAGCGCATCCGCGAACTGGGTGGCCGGACCAGCCTGCTCAACCCGCTCTGGTACGGAGGCGCATTCGCGATCGGCCTGGCTGCCGCGCGCATCGGCGACCGCGCAAGCCTCGGATTCATGGCGGAAACCGAGCGCCAGGTCGAGCAGCACCTGCAGGGACATCTCGAGCGGCTTCCGGAGAGCGATGCGGCGTCGCGCGCGATCGTTGCCCAGATGAAGGACGACGAGGTGCGGCACGCCGACACGGCCACGGCGCTCGGCGGAGCGGAACTGCCCTTGCCCGTCCGGATGGCGATGCGGCTGGCCGCACGCGTCATGACGCGAACCGCTCGCTAC
>CAYGXL010000016.1:24089-30974 GCA_964353935.1 uncultured Burkholderiaceae bacterium
TGTGACAACTGAACGGCCCGCAGCACGGTTTCGCGGCTCAGGTTGCGGCCACGGACGATGAACTTCATCGCAATCCGGGTGAAGACCTTCGGGTCGCTCTCGGCCCGCTCCGCCTGGACCTCGACTTCGCAGCCGCGAACGTCGTGCCGCCCGCGCTTGAGGATCAGCACGACGTCGTAGGCCGTGCAGCCGCCGGTGCCCAGCAGCACCATCTCCATCGGACGGGCAGCCAGATTGTTCCCGCCGCCCTCAGGTGCGCCGTCCATTGCGACGAGGTGACCGCTGCCGGTGCGGGCGATGAAACTCATTCCTTCGCCGGTCCATCTGACGCTGCATTCCACTGTCACTTCCTCCAAAGGCGCCGCGGTGGGTCCGAAATGTGACATGCCGAGGGGTCACTCTAGAGACCCCGGGGACGGCCTTCCCGACGGTAAGTATCTGAACGCAAAAGAAAAGCCAACAGGCCGCGCAGAGGTCATTGTAAAACGGCCCGCTTTTCGACCTTGCAACGCAGCATTCCCGCTCTCATACTGCTTCTCGACGGGCACCTCGGTGCCCAACCGATGTCTCCTCCACCCTCCTTTAGGTGGATTCGGCCCGGCCCTTCAGGACCGGGCCAATTTTTTTGCGGCTTGCGTCGCAACCCCTTGAGCGAATAAACTTTAGGGCTTTCCGCGTGCTTGCTGCCGATCGGACCGACTCGCGTCGTTCGGCTTTGCACGAAGGCCAATCCGGCCCGGCGCGGAGTTCTGTCCGTCATTGATGCGGCGGTGCAAGAAGCACCGCAGATCGGTTGGCGACACGGCGCTGAGGCGCCTTTGCCTGGATGAATGCCATGAAGACCTTTTCTGCCAAGCACCACGAAGTCAAGCGCGACTGGCTGCTCGTCGACGCCAGCGACAAGGTGCTGGGGCGCCTTGCGAGCCAGATCGCGCTGCGTCTGCGCGGCAAGCACAAGCCCGAGTACACGCCACACGTCGACACCGGCGACTTCATCGTCGTCGTCAATGCGTCCAAGCTGCGCGTGACCGGCAGCAAGGACGAGAACAAGATCTACTACCGCCACAGCGGCTATCCCGGCGGCGTGTACGAGACCACCTTCGGCAAGATGCAGGATCGGTTCCCGGGGCGCGCGCTGCAGATGGCGGTCAAGGGCATGCTGCCGAAGGGACCGCTCGGCTACGCGATGATCAAGAAACTGAAGATCTACGCGGAGGGCCAGCATCCCCACACCGCGCAGCAACCCAAATCGCTCGAGATCTGAGAGACGACATGATCGGCAATTACAACTACGGAACGGGTCGCCGCAAGAGCTCGGTCGCGCGCGTCTTCATGAAGCGTGGCAAGGGCGAGATCCTCATCAACGGCCGCTCGATCGACACGTACTTCCAGCGTGAGACGGGTCGCATGATCGCGCGCCAGCCACTCGAACTGACGAACCACAAGGACACCTTCGACGTCCTGGTGAACGTCCACGGCGGCGGCGAGTCCGGCCAGGCTGGTGCCGTGCGCCACGGCATCACGCGCGCCCTGATCGACTACGACGCAACGCTGAAGCCCGTGCTGTCGAACGCGGGCCTGGTGACGCGCGACGCGCGGGAAGTCGAGCGCAAGAAAGTCGGCTTCCGCAAGGCGCGTCGCCGCAAGCAGTTCTCGAAGCGCTAACGGTTGTTTCCGGGCAGCGCGATTCGTCGCGCTGCTCCGAAGACGCCGAGGGCTTAGTCCGTCCGGTGTGCCCCCTTTCAGGGGATGCAGTGGGCCGCTCGGGCGTGGATGGTCGAACATCGCCCGCCTATACTCGCCGCAGAACAAGAGGCCGCTCTCCAAGGCTTGCACGAGCGGCCTTTTCATTTGTCTGCTCCACCGCGATGGGTCATCGCGGCCGGAAAACGAGTCCCGATGAAGTGGAAGCTTTGGGTGAGCAATCTCTCGGTCAGCGGCCCTCGGGTCGCCGTCCGGACGCAGTTGCCCTTGGCGCTGCGCGCGCTGCTCGCCTTCATTGCGCTCTCGCTGGCGTTTGCCGCGGGCCTCGCATCGAGCGAGATCGTGCGCGGCTCCGGCACGACGGAACGCGCGGGGCAAGGCGAGGAGGTGGATCGCCTGAGGTCTCAGCTGGCGCAGGCGCTCGCGGACCGGGACCGGGAAGCGGCGTTGGCGGTCAACTGGGAGAGCCGGTTGAAGGTCGAGCACTCGGCACAGGAGCAGGTGCGGGTCCAGGTGAAGATGCTCGAAGACGAGAACTCGCGCCTGAAGGGCGACCTCGCGTTCTTCGAGAGCCTCCTGCCGATGCCCGCCGATGCAAAGGGCGTCGTGATCCGCAGTTTCCGTGTCCAGGCGGACGCCGAGCCCAACTCCTTGCGGTATCGCTTGTTGGTGCAGCAGAGCGGGCGACCCGAGCGCGACTTTGTCGGCGAGGTGACCCTGACGATCAACCTGCAGGAAGGCGGTCGACCCGCGGTCCTGCAGTTGCCCGATCCGGCGATGCCCGGCGCGGGCCCCGCGCCGCTGTCGTTCCGGCACTATCAGCGGTTGGAGGGTAACTTCCCGGTGCCCGCCGGCGCGACGGTTCGATCTGTTCTCGTGCGCATCCGAAGCGACGGCGAGACGCGCGCGCAGCAGACATTCACGATGTAGGAGGTGCGATGTTCGGAAACAAGACGCCCACGACCCAGAAGACCATCGGTACGCTCATCGGAGCGGGCACTGTCGTGGAAGGCACCCTGACCTACAGCGGCGGGCTGCGCATAGACGGCTCCGTGAAGGGTGACGTGCGCTGTTCCTCCGGCGACGCCTGCATGGTGGTTATCAGCGAGCACGGCAGGGTCGAAGGGGAGGTGCACGCGGCGCACCTCGTCGTCTCCGGCGCGGTGACGGGTCCGGTTCATGTCTCCCAGTTGCTGGAACTTCAGCCGAAGGCGAGGATCACAGGCGATGTCCACTATCACGGCCTGGAAATCCATCAGGGCGCCGTGGTCGAAGGCCGGCTGATCTATGCCGCCGCGGGCAGCGAGGGCCGGCCGGCATTGAAACTGGCGGCGGGCGGCACCACCTCCGAGTCTTGAAAGCGGTCCGCCACGGGCGCCCCCTTTACCTATAATCGGTCCAAGCAATTTCCTGGAGAAACGGACATGAACGCTGCTGTCGAGATGCCGGCACCCCTGAACTTCACCGATGCCGCCGCGGCGAAAGTGAAGTCGCTGATCGACGAGGAAGGCAACCCGGAACTCAAGCTGCGCGTCTTCGTGCAGGGCGGCGGTTGTTCGGGCTTCCAGTACGGTTTCACCTTCGATGAGGTCATCAACGAAGACGACGCCACGATGGTCAAGGACGGCGTCACGCTGCTCATCGACTCGATGAGCTACCAGTACCTGACGGGCGCCGAGATCGACTACAAGGAAGACCTCGAGGGCGCCCAGTTCGTGATCAGGAACCCGAACGCGACCACGACGTGCGGCTGCGGGTCGTCGTTCTCGGTCTGAAGCAGATGCAGTGAAGAAGGGGCGCCTCGAGCGCCCCTTTTTTCGCCCGGCGTGCACTGCCGGTCAAGCCGCCGGGTAGAGGGCGCCAAGCACCCGGGGCCCCCGCGCCCCGGTGGCCGCCGGCAGGTTGCCGGCCTCGCGGTGCAGGTGGCATCGGGCGAGCCAGGCGAAGGCGAGCGCCTCGACCTGGTCGCCGGCAACGTCCAACTCGTCGGCCGTCCGCACGGGACGCGACTCGCCGAGCCGCCGCTGTAGCGATTGCATCAAGGTCGCGTTGCGCGCGCCGCCGCCGCAGACGACGACATCCTCGGCCGCAGGTACCCAGCGCTCGATCGCATCGCCGATCGCGCGCGCGGTGAGTTCCGTCAGCGAGGCGAGCACGACCCTGGCGTCGAGCTGCCGTGCGTGCGCGATGCGACGCACCCAGTCGAGCGTGAACAGGTCCCGGCCCGTGCTCTTCGGCGGGTCCGCGGAGAAGTAAGGCTCGCTCATCAGCGTGTCGACGAACTCGTCGTCCGGAAGTGCCGTCGCCGCCAGCGCGCCTCCGGCGTCGAAGGCGGCATCGAAACGCGCCGCCATCCAGGCGTCGATCAGGACGTTGCCCGGACCGGCGTCGAACCCCATGACCCGCTCACCCTCGAGCGCAGTGACATTGCTGATGCCGCCGATGTTCACGACCGCCCGCGGCCGGTCGTTGCCGAACACGATGCGATGAAACGCCGGAACGAGCGGGGCACCCTGGCCTCCGGCGGCGACGTCCCGGCTGCGGAAGTCCGCCACCACGTCGATCCCGGTCAGCTCCGCGAGCAGTGCGGGAGCGTTGATCTGCACGGTGTAGCCGAGGTCGGGACGATGGCGCACCGTCTGGCCATGGGCTCCGATCGCACGGACTTCACTGGCCTTCAGCTTGCCGGCTTCGAGCAGCGACGCGACCGATGCCGCATAAAGTCGCGCGAGATCCTGGGCAGCCATCTGAGCGCGGTGGATCTCGTCGGTGCCGCTCGAGTTCAGTGCGAGCAACTCGGCACGCAAGGCCGGCGGCAGCGGGACGTGGACGTGCGCGACGGAGACGGGCACGCGTGGCGCGCAATCGGCGAGCACGGCATCCACGCCGTCGAGGCTGGTGCCGGTCATCAGGCCGATGAAGAGTTCCCGAGCGCCGTTCACAGGGCCGCTCGGCCGCGACATGCGGGATCAGCGCGCCGCGGACTGGGCCACGGTGACGCGCTCGAGCAGGGCGAGTTGCTCGCGCAGCGGCGTCGCGGCTTTGCGGAACGCCGCCAGTTGCGCGGTCGGCAGAGGATCGGCGCCCGGCAGCGCTGCCGTCAATGGATTGACCTGGGCGCCGTTCTTCTTGAGTTCGAAGTGCAGGTGCGGCCCGGTGGTCCAGCCCGTCATTCCGACGGTGCCGACGAGGTCGCCCTGGCCGACCCGCGCACCCTCCCGCATGGCCGGGCCGACTTGCTGGAGGTGCGCGTACAGGGTGGAGTGCTTGGCGTCGTGCTGGATCTCGACCACGTTGCCGTAGCCGTTCATCCAGCCTGCGAATTTCACCGTGCCGGCGGCCACCGAGCGGATCTTCGTGCCCATCGGCGCCGAGTAGTCGACCCCGCGGTGGGCGGCGTCGTATCCGAACACCGGATGCGTGCGGCTCGAGCTGAAGCCCGAACTGACCCGTGTGTACTCGAGCGGCGAACGCAGGAAGCCGCGCTTCGTGCTGCGTCCGTCCAGCGCGAAGAAGCTGCCGCTCGTGCTGCCGTCGTCGTGCCAGTAGGCATCGACGCGCGTGCCCGCATTGACGAACTCGACCGCCAGCAAGCGGCCGGGACGAACGTATTCGCCCGACGCATAAAGCGCTTCGTAGATCACCCGGAAGGAGTCGCCTCGTCGCAGGTCGCGGTGGAAGTCGACTTCACTTTCGAGGGCGTCGACCATCTGCTGCGCCACCGAGTCCGGCACGCCGGCCTCGTCGGTGGCTCCGAACAGCGACACGCGGACCTCGCCGGATCGCAGTTCCACGCGCCGCTCGAGCGCGACGTCGGCCTCCGAAACCTGGAAGCCGTCACCGGCGCGCTGCACGGTCAGGATCCGGGTAGCGCCCGGCATCGCGTCGGCATCGCCACCAAGGTAGACCTTCAGCCAGTTCAACTCGCCGTCGGCGGTCGCATTGGCCTGCAGGAATCGCCCGGGGGTGAGTCGTACGAGCGGCCGCGCCGCCGGTGCGCTGCGCAGGAAGGCCAGCGCGGCGCTGTCCCGCACTTCGAGGCGCTCGAGCAAAGTGGCCAGCGTGTCGCCCCGCTCGACGCGGGCTTCGCGGACAAAGCTCGCCTGGCCCTGGAGAAGTTCCTCGACCTGCGCGACGATCGACGGCGTGGCCACCACCTCGACGATGGGGCGAGGCTGCAGTCCGTCGAGGCCGAGCGCCGTGGGAGCCGCCGCGATGGCGGCGATGGCCGCCGACAGGGGCAGCAGCGAAGCGATCGCGCCGAATTCGATGCGCGCGCGCGTGACGCGATCGATGCGGTGCCACCGACGCGCAAGCACCCGGAACCCGAGGCGTGCGTCGGCCGCAAGAGAGCGCAATCGATTGGCTAGAATCGCAATCGGCATCGGAAGAATTGGAAGAACCGGAAGGACCGTGGGAGGAAAGCGCACCCGGGGGTGCGCTTTTTCATGGAGCCGCGAGTATATCTGGCTCGGGACCCGGCTTCGACGCTTTGAATCGGGGAATACATGACTGCCGCGGTAGGGAATTACACGATTTCGCCCGACATCGAGCGCGCGCTGGCCCTCGTCAAGCGCGGCTGCGACGAACTGCTGATCGAGGCCGAGTTCGCCCAGAAGCTGGCGCGTTCCGCCGCCACCGGCGCTCCGCTCCGCTGCAAGCTGGGCCTGGACCCCACGGCCCCCGACATTCACCTCGGGCACACGGTGGTCCTGAACAAGCTGCGGCAGCTGCAGGACCTCGGCCATACGGTCATCTTCCTGATCGGTGACTTCACGTCGATGATCGGGGATCCCTCCGGGCGCAACTCGATGCGCCCCCCGCTGTCCCGCGAAGAGATCGAAACCAACGCGCGGACGTACTTCGAGCAGGCCGCGCTGGTGCTCGACCGCGAGAAGACCGAGATTCGCTACAACTCAGAGTGGTCCGAGCCGCTCGGTGCCGCGGGCATGATCAAGCTCGCGGCGAAGTACACGCTCGCGCGACTGCTCGAGCGCGACGACTTCGCGAATCGGTTCCGCGACGGCGTT
Organism: uncultured Burkholderiaceae bacterium; assembly: GCA_964353935.1. Lineage (GTDB taxonomy): Bacteria > Pseudomonadota > Gammaproteobacteria > Burkholderiales > Burkholderiaceae_F > JAOUJD01. The sequence continues at coordinate 30,824 of CAYGXL010000016.1, forward strand.
CCCATCGCGATGCACGAGCTGCTGTACCCGCTGATGCAGGGCTACGACTCGGTCGCGCTGAAGTCCGACATCGAACTCGGCGGCACCGACCAGAAATTCAACCTGCTGGTCGGCCGCGAACTGCAGCGCCACTATGGCCAGGAGCCGCAGT
>CAYGXL010000017.1:0-30173 GCA_964353935.1 uncultured Burkholderiaceae bacterium
CCTCGGGACGTCCGCGATCTCGTTGCGTCCGTCACGTGCAAGCCGCGCGGTCGCCGCGCTGCTCGCAAGCCCGTGCTCGCCGCTGTCGATGCGCTTCAGCAGTTCATCGAGGGAAATCGCGTGGTCGGCGCTCCTGAAGATGGTGCCTTGCCGAGGCGCCGGGGCGGCGACGTGTGGCGCTTCGCTGCGCGGCCTGCGCGCCCCGGCCGGTCGCCCGGGGACACCGCGCACGGCCTCGACCACGAGCGACCGCGAACGCGCGGACGCGACGAGCTCGTTCGACGCGCAGAATGCGGCGAGATCACGCGTCCATCCCGCCGCGCCCCGGTCGCCGCCGTCGAGGATCCGCACCGTCCCGCTTGCGCTGCTCGCGCGCACCGAGCGCCCGCCGAAGTGGTCCTCGAGCGCGCGCGAGAGGGTCGACGAGCCGCGCAGCCCGCGGATCCTGAACTTGAGTGAGCCGGGCCCCGGGATGGGAACCACCGATGATGGGTCGGTGTTCGGGGCGGAAGAATGGCGCGGCATGAGGCGGAGACAGCGTTTCCTTCACCGAGGATACCGGCGCGCGATCGCCGGCCCATGACAGGCCGATGACATGCAGCCGCAGCTTGAGCCTGCTCAAGCCGCCGACCCACCCAGCGGTCCGGCAGCTCTCGCGTCGACGTGTACGACGATCGGGGTGCTTCGTGGCCGCGACAGGAGGTGCAGCTTCACGTGCTTGACTGCAAGCAGTTCGATGAACTGATTGACGGCCGCCCGGTCGCGCATGCGCTCCAATTCGGCCTTGTAAATGGCGATCACGCCGTCTTCCGGCAAGCCGAACTCGCGCGCCAGTTGACTCGCCGCCCGCTCGCCCTTGTTTCCGCCCGCCTGCATCGCTTCCCGCCGCATACACACTCCACGTTGAAGGGGATGGGGCAAGGACATTGGCTGTTCTACGTTCCCTTTCCCCTTGGTTCGGTATAGCGGCCCCTGACACGACGCGGTACCGGGCTTGATCGCTCCTTGACTTTGCTCAGGATTTCGCAGCGCCGAAAGGCGATCCGCGGACCGGTCACACCGGTGTCACGCGCGGGGTCCATTGATACGGGTTGGCATGGGCGACTCCAGGCCGCCCGGCTCCGCCGACACTGCAGTTCCGAACCGAGGACTCCATGGCAGACATGCCATTCAACGTGCTTTTCATCTCCACCCGCAACTCGGCGCGGTCGATCATGGCCGAGGCGTTGCTCCGCGAGCTCGGGCGCCCGCGGTTCCTTGCATACTCCGCCGGCAGCTTCCTTGGCGATGAGGTGCATCCCGCGGCCTTGAAGACGCTGACGGCGATGAGGGTGTCGACGCATGGACTCGTCAGCAAGCCCTGGAACGTGTTCGGGCAGCCCGACGCGCCGAGGATGGATTTCGTGTTCACCGTCTGCGACATCGCGGCGGGGGAAGTGTGCCCCGTATGGCCGGGCCATCCTGTGAGCGCGTACTGGGGCGTCGACGACCCGGCGGTGGTGCAGGGCTCGGCCAAGCAGGTCGAGCGCGCGTTCCACGACGCGGCCCTGCTGCTGAAGCGCCGCATCGAACTGTTCCTCGCGCTCCCGGATCACAAGCTCGACGCGCTCTCGCTGCACCATCAACTGAGCGCGATCGGCCGCGCGGGTCACCCCTGACGCTCGAGCCGTTTCCTCTGGGGACGACTCCGGGTAACCCTGCTGTCACCTTGCGAACCTAGCATCGCTCGCCTTGAAGAACCGGCCGCGCATCAGCAGGACCCCGCGGCGGCCCGGTCTTCGACGCCGCGGGTCGGTTCATCGGCATGGCGCTGCCCGCGGGCAAGGGCCCCGGCGTCCTGGTGCCAGCATCGCGTCTCGTGCCCCGAGCACAGCCGAGCGCGACGCAGGACGTGACGGTTGGCCGCGTGTCGGTCGACGAGATCTACGAGCGAGCGCTGCGCGTTTCGCTGCAGCTGATCTCTGCGCCCTGACTTCGGCCGCACGGATCCGCGGGTGCACCATGCCGATGCGATTTCCGGCGGCGTCCGGAATGCGGAATTCGAAACGGGCTTCAAGGCGTGCAAGGCCTTGTTTTTGCGGGAGTGCGCGTCTTTCCGGCAAGCCACGCAGCGAAGCTGTCATCAAACTCGGGCGTCCCCATGGGAAACTGCCGGCCCAAACGGAGGGGAGCCATCGTGAAAGCCATCGAAGACATCCGTCGCTATCTCAATGACCACGCCGGCACGCCTGGCGCCGAAGTTCTCGCGCGCTTGCCTGCGACACTGAAGAAGGAAGAGACCCTGGCGCTGAGCCACCTGTACCTGCTCGACTGGGACTCGTTCGAACTGGCCATCGAACTGATGCGCGACTGGCGGATCGACCGCTATTACGCTGAACGCATCGACTACTCCGACGAGCGCGCGGAGGAGAAGGCCGTTGAAGACATCCGGCACGAAGACGTTGCCGACGACTCGCTCGTCGCAGCCGAGTGATCGCAGGGCTCGCCGCTAGGCGAGCCTGAAGACGCCGCGCGGTGCGCGCGGATGAAGCGCTGGCTGTCAATGGCCCGCGCCGCGCGCATTTGATGCCTGCGCGCGGACGTTCTGCAACTCTGTCCCTGAGCGAAGCACGCGCATCGAACATGCGCGTCGTCCGGTGGCGGAACTCGACTCGAAACCGCAGTTGTCCGCCCGTGCGCTCGTCGAGCCCTGCAACGCTGCGGACATCCTGCAGTCATTAGCCGGCCACGTAGCGCGTCGATTCTCCGAAACGGACCTCGGCATTCACGCCGAGGCGAACCGTCCCTGCAATTTCCGGAGGAGCAATCAATGATTACAAGGTCGAAGACCGTTCGAAGCGTGCTGGCCGCCGCCGTTCTTGCGGCGCTCGCCCCGCTGGCTGCGCACGCCGATGATGATGATGGCCATGGACGCCGCGGCTGGAGCGACGCGTCGATCCAGGTGGGCCCGCGTCCGCTGTATCTCGTCGACGGCATGGACGAGAGCTGGCTGAAGCACCGGCTGCTGGAGTGCAGGAACGGTCCCTTCCGCCGGACCGACTTCTCGATCGGGCACCGCGGCGCGGCGCTGCAGTTCCCCGAGCACACGAAGGAGTCGTACGTCGCGGCCGCGCGCCAGGGCGCGGGCATCGTCGAGTGCGATGTCACCTTCACCCGCGACGGCGCGTTCGTGTGCCGTCACGCGCAGAACGACCTGCACACGACGACCAACATCCTCGCGACGGAGTCTCTCAAGAACACATGCATCAAGCCGTTCTCGGCCGCCGTGATCGACGCCAACGGCAAGGTCGTCACGCCGGCCAGCGCCGAGTGCCGCACGTCGGAGATCACGCTGCCGGAGTTCCGCTCGCTGCGCGGCAAGATGGACGCGTTCAATCCGGCCGCGCGGACGGTTTCCGAGTACCTCGGTGGAACGGCGTCGTGGAGGACCGACCTCTACACGGGGCGCGGCACGCTCATGACCTTCCGCGACAGCATCGAGCTGAACCAGAAGCTCGGCGTCAAGCACACGCCGGAACTCAAGGGCGGGACGGAGGCCGAGATCAACCAGGTCTTCGGCAGCCAGAAGAACTACGCGCTGAAGTTCGCCGACGAGCTTCGCTCCGCGGGCGTCAAGCCGCGCGGCGTCTGGCCGCAGTCGTTCAACGTCGAGGACGTGCTCGTGTGGATCGACTTCACCGAGTACGGCAAGCAGGCGGTCTATCTGCTCGATTACAACGCGGATACGAACGACATCGTGATCCAGCCGCCGTACAGCCAGATGAGCCGGCCCGAGTACTTCAAGATGCTGAAGAAGCGTGGCGTGCGCATCATCGCCCCGCCGATGCCGGCGCTGCTCGCGGTCAACGCCGGCGGGAACATCGTGCCCTCGCAACTGGCCATGGACCTGAAGGGCATGGGCTTCGACATCATCACGTGGACGTTCGAACGTTCCGACCTGCGCGCCGGCGCGTCGAAGGCGGGCTTTTACTACGACTTCGACCCCCAGGGAGTGGCCATCAGGAAGGACAGCGACATGTACAAGGCGCTCGACGTGCTCGCTCGTGACGTCAAGGTCCTCGGGGTCTTCTCCGACTGGCCGGCGACCGTTACCTACTACGCCAGTTGCATGGGGCTGAAGTAGATCGCCTTGCCGGGTAAGCGCATCGCGCAGACCCGGTGGCCGGCGGCCGGATGGCCCGAGGCAAGGGGGACGGTGGCTGCACGCGTGCCGGTGCACAATCGGCCACCGTTCCCGAGCATCGATGACTATCTTCGACCCACGGTCGCTCAACCCCGGTGTCCCGCGCCGCGAGGTGTTCGCGTGGGCGATGTACGACTTCGCGAACTCCGGCTACACGACCGTGGTGCTCACGGCCGTGTTCAACGCGTACTTCGTCGGCGTCGTCGCCGGCAACGTGCCATGGGCGACCCTTGCATGGACGGTCGTGCTATCGGCCTCGTATGCCATCGGCCTGCTGCTGATGCCGCTGCTCGGCGCCTATGCCGACGTGCACGCGCGCAAGAAGTTCCTGCTCGCCATCGTGACGGCCGGCTGCGTCGTCGGCACCGCCGCGCTGGCGATGGTCGGGCCGGGCGACCTGTGGCTGGCGGCCGCCCTGCTCGTTGTATCCAACTTCTGCTACGCCGCCGGCGTCGCCCTCAACAGCGCTTTCCTGCCCGAGCTGTCGCGCCCCGAGGCGCTCGGCAAGGTGTCGGGCTGGGGCTGGAGCATCGGCTACCTCGGCGGCCTCGCGGCGCTCGGCCTGTGTCTGGCCTACGTGCTCGCGGCCCAGGCGCGCGGCGCCCCGGCAACGCACTATGTCCCGGTCACGATGCTGATCACGGCCGGCTTCTTCGCGGCGGCGTCGCTTGTCACATTCGCGCTCCTGAAGGAACGGGCGCGGCCGCTGTCCGACACCAGCGCCGGCGACCGCGTTCGAGCGTCGACCCGGCGCCTGTGGCACACGCTGCGCCACATCCACGACTTCCGCGACTTCGGGTGGCTGATGCTGTGTGGTGTGATGTACCAGGCCGGGCTTTCGGTGGTGATCGCGCTGGCCGCCATCTACGCTCAGCAGGTGATGAAGTTCGACATGGCACAGACGATGACGCTCGTGCTGGTGGTCAACGTCACCGCCGCGCTCGGCGCGTTCGCCTTCGGCTATGTGCAGGACGCTCTCGGCCATCGAAAGGCGCTTGCCCTGACGATTGCAGGCTGGATTGCGATGATCGCGATTGCGTCGACGACAACGGACTCGACCGGCTTCTGGATCGCGGCCAACATCGCCGGCCTGTGCATGGGATCCAGCCAGTCGGCCGGCCGCGCGCTGGTTGGCGTGTTCGCCCCGTCGCACCGGCTGGCGGAGTTCTACGGGCTGTGGAACGCCGCTGTCTGGCTGTCGGCCATCCTTGGTCCGGTGACCTACGGCCTCGTCACGTGGGTCACGGACAACGATCACCGACTGGCCATGATGATCACGGGCTTGTACTTCGTCGCCGGGCTGCTGGTGCTCGCGCTGGTCGACGTGGAGCGCGGTCGCCGGGCGGCGCTTCGTAGTGCGGACTGAGCACGGACGGGGAGAGCCCGGTGCTATCATCCTCGCCCCACGGGGTGTAGCGCAGTCTGGTAGCGCGCCTGCTTTGGGAGCAGGATGTCGGGAGTTCGAATCTCTCCACCCCGACCAGCGCCTCACCAGGGGGCGCGCCCGCAGTGCTTTCGACATCTGCCCGTAGCTCAGCTGGATAGAGCACCAGCCTTCTAAGCTGGGGGTCACAGGTTCGAGTCCTGTCGGGCAGGCCAGTTTCTTCAGTGGTGGCTGTAGCTCAGTTGGTAGAGTCCCGGATTGTGATTCCGGTTGTCGCGGGTTCGAGTCCCGTCAGCCACCCCACTCTCTTCGAGCCATTGCGGCCCTGTCATAGCGACAGGGCCGCGTTCTCGTCAACGCCTGATCAAATCGGAAACGCTATGTCCGGCGTGTTAAGCGTTGATGACACACCGGGGACCGCACGGGGTGGGCCGCGGACATCTACGCCGCGTTCGCGACACAGGGCATCGCACCGTCGCTGGAAGACGTGTGCGCGGTGCTGGCCGTGACCGAGCAGGAGTCGAGCTTCCGCGCCGATCCGGCGCCGGCGCGAGGTTTCATCGTTCGACCTCGAGGATGAACAACACGGGACTTCGGCGGGGAGCCATGTTGAAGACGCGGGAAGGCAGTTTTGCCGTTCCGCGACTGCCAGGCGCCGCGGAATCGGAGGTTGGCGCAATCGGCCGCGAGGGTGTTCCTGGCAGACGTTTGGAAAGACGGTTCCGTCAACGAGCCCCGAACCCAGGGAATCCAGGCGGCCCCACGTCGAGCGAGCACGCGCCGGCGGTTTCGCCGGACGTGGAGTTCCTGCGTCGTGGGCGCTGGTTCGGCTCGCTGCCCGCCACGCTCCAGTCGATCATCTTCGAGCGAACGATCACCCGGTGCTACGGCAAGGGCGCCTTCATCATCCACGAGGGTGCGCCTCCGCGCGGCCTGTTCGCTTTGCTCGACGGCCGGGTGCACGTCGTCCGCGGAATTGCCGAGTCGGAGCAGGCGCTGATCCACGTCGGCGAGCGCGGGATGTGGTTTGGCGAACACGGAGCGCTCTCGGGCCGGTCGGCGCCCGCCAGCATCGTCGCCACGACGAAAGCCAGGACGCTGCTGCTTCCCGTGGCTGACTTCCAGCGCATCGTCACCGACGAACCGCGCTACTACCCGCAGTTCGCGGCGCTGCTGTTCGAGCGCTATGCGACCGTCTTTCGCTATGCAAGCGAAGCGCGTGCGGTGCCGGCGGAAGACTGGTTGTGGACCCGGCTGCAGGATCTCGCGGCGATCCGTCGCCGCGACGCGCAGGTCCAGGGTCCGGTCGACATCAGCGTGTCGCAGACCGAACTCGCGACGATGGTCGGCGTGTCGCGCCAGACGCTGCGCATGCTGCTCGGGCGCCTGCAGGAGCGCGGGCAGATCGACGTCGGGTACAAGAGGATCCGCGTGCTGTAGGGATTGCCGGCGCGGATCAGTTCTTCTTCTTCGACGCCTTGTGGGCTTCCTTGTGAGCCCTTTCGATCTCTTCGAACAGCGACGCGCGCGCTGCTTCGGACTGCTCGGGCGTCAAGGCCCTTGCTGGCGAGAACGCCAGGGACGCCGAGCGGCCCTTCGTCGATGCCGTGTCGAAGTCGTCGAGCGAGAAATCGAGCGACTGCAGCTTGGTCACCTTCTCAGATGGACCGAGCGTGGTGCCTGCCACGATGTCCGAAGGGAACATCGTCGTCCATGCCGCGGTGGTCGTGTTCATGATCGCGCCTTGGCCGGTGTTCTCCTGGACGTCGATCTTCATTACGTCGAGGTCCGTGAGGGTATCGGACGCGGCGATCCGGTAGCTCGGCGTCGGCGTCGCGGGCGCCTTCGGCGCCGGAGCTTCCTCGCGCACCGCTGGCAGCGAACCGGGCGGCGGCGCGAACGACGACGTGTCGGCGTCGCCGACTTTGGAACCGAGGCTCTCGCCCCATGACGGCTTCTTCACGCCGCGCCGGCCCAACATGCCGAGGCCGATACCGGCCAGCACGATGCCGAGGCCGGCGGCGGCGAACCAGCCGGTTCGCGACTCCGCTCCGCTGATCAGTTCCCGGTTCCGCGCGGAGACCTTGTCCATGTCTTCGCGCATGCGCGCGACTTCCTTCGTGAGCGCCTCGACCTGGCGCGTCAGCGCCTCCTCGCGCGCATCACGCGCGGCGTCCTTCGCCGCCTGTTCGGCCGCCGGCTGGCTCGCGGCGGCCGGATCGGCGTCGGCGAGCACGAGGCGATCCTTCGTCGATGGTTTGGGGGTCTCTGGCGGGCGCACCGGAGGGGGCGGGGCGGACGCGGGCTTTGCCTTTGCGGCGACCTGCGGCTGTGCGACCGGCTTCGGACGCGGCTTGGGCGCGGCCTTGCGCGGTATCGCCGCGGCTGCGCTTGCAGGCTCCGTCAACGGCGGCGCGTCAGACACAGGCGACGATGCCGCCTGAACCCGCGCGGTGGTGCCAGGGGCGCCGCTGCCCCAGCGCGGGTCCTCGCCCGGGACAGCGCGTGCCGCAGGCGGCGCCACGGTGCCCTGCGCCGTGGCGGTCTGCACGGAGGGCAGGTCGGGCGGATCGATCAGCAGGACGAATTCGCGCCGCAGGCGATTGCCGCATCCCATCTCCAGGACGAAGCGGACCGCCGGCTCCGCGACCGGTGCCGGCGTGGTGACGACCACGGCGGAAGGACTGGACTTGCGGTCGATCCCGACGCGGGCGTTGGCAAGCGCGGGCGCGTCCTGCAGCACGGAGTCGGGAATCAGCCGGACACACTCGTTCGCGACGTCGGCGGCGCCTTCCCCGACCAGCGGGACACGGGCGTACAGGCGCTCGCCCAGCTGGCTCGCGACCTGGACTTCACCGAAGCCGGCTGCGCGTGTATCGGGCGCTGCCATCGCAAGGAAGACGGCCAGCACGATGCCACTGACGGCGAAGACCGAACGACCTCGCTGTCGCGAGCGATGAGAAGGTTCAGGCGTTGACACTTTCTTCTTGGCCATGGAGCGAGAACGCCGCTAGTCCGTCCTGGGTAGTCCAACGCATGCAGTGTGAACGAAGAACCAGGCTTGTTGAAGGTGTCGAGGCAGGGGAAAACAGGTCAAAACACCGGCTTGTTCCGTCTCTATCCGGCATCGTCGACCGCGCTGCGAGTCCCTTCGGCGACGGTACGGCGCTCTCGATCGCCGCGCAGTTCGGAGGCGCGAAGCGCGCTTCGCACCACGCGCATCACGGCCGCACCGGTAACCGCAACCCGACGACCGCGCGCCCCGGCGCGCCGTCGATCGCGAGCTCGGCGTCGTGCAGGGCGGCCACGAAGGAGCTGATCCGCAGGTCGAGCAGCGCCGCGTCCGGCCAGTCGCCGTCGGCGGCTGGGCTCTCGATCCGCAGCACCGCCGAGCCGTCGTCCAGGCACGACGACAACTCGATCACCGACCCTTCCCGCGCGCGGCAAGTCACGGCAACCAGCAGCCGGTACACGAGCCGCTGCAGGCGCCGCTCGTCGCCTTCGATTCCGCCGATGCCGCGGTCCGGCCGCACGTCGAAGGACGCGCCGTGCAACGTGGCAACCGGCGAAGCGCGCTCGACGGCGCGCGCCACCAGATCGTCGATCCGCAGTCCGACGGGATCGAGCTTCATCACGCCGAGCACCGTCCGGCCGTCGTCGACGAACTCGTCGAGCATCACGACCTGCTCGTGCGTGTTGCGCGCGAGGACGTCCGCCACGTGCTTGCTGCGCGAGCTGTCGACCATGCCCTGTTGCAGCAGGTGCGTCCAGCCCATGACCGTGTTGAGCGGTGTGCGCAGATCGTGGTTGAAGCGGCCGAAGAGCGCGACGAGCAGTTCGCTCCGGAGAGCCCGGCCTTCGCGTGCGAGCCACGCGGAGCCGGCGCGATCTTCAGCAACGTCGAAGGCGAGGGCGGGCATGGATCCGGGATGCCGGGACGAAGGGCCGAAGCGTAGCGCGGGCAACGGCAACCTGCCGATGCGACCGGCATGCCGTGTTCATCCTTGCGCGTCACGCGGGGGCGACAGTCGCCGGGCCCGTCCGCTGGCCGGGCGAGGTAGCATCGCCGCTCGGAGAAGCGACATGAACAAGGCATTCGTCAAGGAGAGCGACGGCGACGACGAGGAACTCGAAACGCCCGAGCTTCCGACCGGCACGCGCAACTACATCACTCCCGCGGGCCACAAGCGGCTCAAGGACGAGCTGCTGCACCTGATCGACGTCGAGCGCCCGGAGGTCGTGCGCACCGTCTCGTGGGCGGCATCGAACGGCGACCGCTCCGAGAACGGCGACTACATCTACGGGAAGAAGCGCCTGCGCGAGATCGACCGGCGCATCCGCTTCCTGACCAAGCGCCTCGACAACGCCGAAGTCGTCGATCCGGCGGCGCGCGAGGCGACGGACCAGGTCTTTTTCGGCGCGACCGTCCGGTATGCGACCGGCGATGGCCGCGAGAACCGCATCCGCATCGTCGGCATCGACGAAGTGGATCCTGCGCGCGGGCAGGTGAGCTGGATCTCGCCGATCGCGCGCGCGCTGATCAAGGCGCGCGAGGGCGACAGCGTGACGCTGAGGACGCCGGTCGGCGTCGAGACGCTGGAAATCCTCGACGTCCGCTACGAAGCGTCCTGATGGCCGCGCGTGACGCCACGCGGCCGCGCGATCTGGACGACGTGCTTCACTCGCCGCAGCGAGCGGATCACGCGGGCAAGGTGCGTGCGATCGCGTACCTGGATCTTGAAGTGGATCAGCGCGACCTGCGCCTCCTCGTCCTCGACGTGAACGTTCAGGATGTTGGAGTCGCCCTCGGCGATCGCCACGGCGATGCGGCCCAGCACGCCGCGCTCGTTCAGCACGCCGACGTCGAGGCCGACCGTGAAGTTCGCCGTCGAGTCGTTGGCCCACTGCAGCTCGATCCAGCGCTCGGGGTCCGCCCGGCGGGCGCGCCGCGCGTGCACGCACTCGGACTGGTGCACGGCCAGTCCCTGGCCCTTGCGGATGTGCCCGACGATGGCGTCGCCGGGGATCGGATGGCAGCAGCTCGCGAGTTGCACCGCCATGCCCTCCGTGCCGCGGATCAGCACCGGGGAGTGCGGCGAGGCCGTCGCGGTGCGCGGCGTCGGGGAGTCCTCGTCCGGGTTCTCCGGCACGGCGCCTAGCGCGAGCTGACGCGCGACGACGGCGGCCAGCCGGCGGCCGAGGCCGATGTCGGCGAGCAGGTCGTTGCGCGATTCCAGTTCGGCCTGCCCGAGGACCGTTTCCCATTGCGTTTCGGTGACTTCGGCGAGCGACAGGTTGAACTGGCGCGCGGCCTGCGCGAGCAGGCGTTCGCCGAGCTCGACCGACTCGTCGAACTTCATCGTGCGCAGGAAGTGGCGGATCTCCGAGCGCGCCTTGCCGGTGCGCACGAACGACAGCCACGCCGGGTTGGGCCGCGCGACCGGCCCGGTGACGATCTCGACCATGTCGCCGTTGCGCAGCGGAGTGCGCAGCGGCTGGATCTCGCTGTTGATGCGCGCGGCCACGCACTTGTTGCCGACGTCGGTGTGGATGCTGTAGGCGAAGTCGACCACCGTGGCGCCGCGCGGCAGCGACACGATCCTGCCCTTCGGGGTGAAGACGTACACCTTGTCCGGGAAGAGGTCGACCTTGATGTGCTCGAGGAACTCGCTCGAGTCGCCGGTCTGGCGCTGGATCTCGAGCAGCGACTGCAGCCACTGGTGCGTCCGCGACTGCAGTTCGGAGAGGTCGGAGTCGTCGTCCTTGTACAGCCAGTGAGCCGCCACGCCGCTCTCGGCGACGTGGTGCATGTCCTTGGTCCGGATCTGGAACTCCACCGGCGTGCCGTACGGGCCGATCAGCGTCGTGTGCAGCGACTGGTAGCCGTTGACCTTCGGGATCGCGATGTAGTCCTTGAACTTCCCCGGCACCGGCTTGAAGAGCCCGTGCAGCGCGCCGAGCGTGAGGTAGCACTCGGGTCGGGTGTCGACGACGATGCGAAAGCCGTAGATGTCGAGCACCTGCGAGAACGACAGGCTCTTCTCGGCCATCTTGCGGTAGATGCCGTACAGCGTCTTCTCGCGGCCGTAGACCTCGGCGCGGATCTTCGACTCGGCGAGCGCCTTGCGCACCGACTGCAGGATCTTGCCGAGCAGTTCGCGGCGGTTGCCGCGCGCGGAGAGGACGGCCCTGTGCAGCACCCGGTACCGCATCGGGTGCAGGTGCTGGAAGCTCAGTTCCTCGAGTTCGCGGAACAGCGCGTTGAGCCCGAGCCGGTGCGCGATCGGCGCGTAGATCTCGAGCGTCTCGCGCGCGATGCGACGCCGCCGTTCGGCGTCGACCGCGTCGAGCGTGCGCATGTTGTGCAGGCGGTCGGCCAGCTTGATCAGGATGACGCGGACGTCGCGCGCCATCGCGAGCAGCATCTTGCGGAAGTTCTCGGCCTGCGCCTGCTCGGTCGAGGAGAACTGCAGCTTGTCGAGCTTCGACACGCCGTCGACCAGTTCGGCCACGACCGCGCCGAACTTCTCGACGAGTTTGTCCTTCGCGACGCCCGAGTCCTCCAGCACGTCGTGCAGCAGCGCCGCCTGGATCGCGGCGCCGTCGAGGCGCCAGTCGGTGAGGATCTCGGCGACCGCGAGCGGGTGGGTGATGTACGGCGCGCCGCTGCGGCGGAACTGGCCCAGGTGCGCCTCGTCGGAGAAGCGGAACGCGTCCTTGACCTTCTGCACGTCGGGCGACGGCAGGTACTTCTTGACGCGCTCCGTCAGCGTGGCGACCGTGGCGACGCCGTTGTGGGGCTCGGGCGCGGCGTCCGAGCGCCAGACAGCCTTCTTCAGGGCCTCGGCCGCGCGGCGTGCGAAACCGGGCTGCGGCTGCGGAGGAAGAGCCGGATTCGAGGAGGAAGGAGGATCGGCGGACCGCATGCGTGTGCCCCGTCGCTAGGCTAACTTGACGGGGCGGCGGCCGCAAACTACTCGATTACGTCGGCACCTTGCGCAGCATCTCGATGCCGACCTTGGCTTGCGCGATCTCGCGCAGCGCGGCCACCGGCGGCTTGTCCTTGGTGTCGATCTTCGGCGTGTGGCCCTGCGCCAGCTGGCGCGCGCGGTAAGCGGCGGCCAGGCACAGCTGGAAGCGGTTGGGAATGTGTTTGAGGCAGTCTTCGACGGTGATGCGGGCCATGGCGGGAATCCTTTTCGGGTTGCGCTGCAGTTTACCGGAGTGCCACCCCGCGGCACTCAGAGGGCGGCTCCCCGTGCTGTTGAACCAAGGCCGGGCGCTCGGCCGCCCGAAGCCCGGCCTTCTGACTGATCGCGGCGAGTGCACGTGCGACGGCGAAGCCGTCGCGTACACGAGCCGCGCAGCCTAGCCAACGATGCCCAGCTGGGCGAACAGTTCATGGTGACGGGCCGCCTGGCTGCCGTAGCGCAGCCGGGTCGCCGTCACGATGGCCGCCAGCTGGCCCAAGGCGGTCTCGAAGACCTCGTTGATGACCGCGTAGTCGAACTCGGGGGCGTGCGCCATCTCGCTGCCCGCGGCGAGCAGCCGGCGGGCGATCACGGGCGGCGTGTCCTGCCCACGCTTGCGCAGGCGCGCCTCGAGCGCCTCGAACGACGGCGGCAGGATGAAGACTCCGACCGCATGCGGGAACTGCGCCTTCACCTGGCGCGCGCCCTGCCAGTCGATCTCCAGCAGCACGTCGGTGCCGGCGCGCACGCGTTCCTCGATCCACTTGCGCGACGTCGCGTAGTAGTTTCCGTGCACCTCGGCGCTCTCCAGGAACTCGCCATCGGCGCGGCGCTGCATGAAGTCTTCGATCGTCACGAAGTGGTACTCCCGGCCGTCCTGGTCGCCCGGACGCGGATGCCGGGTGGTGTGCGAGACCGACAGCTGGATCTTGGGATCGCGCGCAAGCAGTGCGTTGACCAGCGTGGACTTGCCGGCGCCGGAGGGCGCGACGACGAGGAACAGCGAGCCCGCGTGGTCGCCGGTGAGCGGGGCAAGGGCGTCGGTCACGGTCACTCCAGGTTCTGGATCTGTTCGCGCATCTGCTCGATGAGCATTTTCAGTTCCACCGAGGCGTTTGTCATCTCGATGGCCGCGGCCTTCGAGCCGACCGTGTTCGCCTCGCGGTTCAGTTCCTGCATCAGGAAATCGAGCCGGCGTCCCACCGGACCGCCCGCGCCCAGGACCCGCCGCACTTCGTTCACGTGCGTGGTCAGGCGCTTGATCTCCTCCTCGACGTCCATCTTGAGTCCGTAGAGCGTGACCTCCTGCCGGATACGGTCGGCCACTTCGTCGCGGCTCAGCGTCGTCGCCTTCGTCATCGTCTCCCCGAGCGCCTGCTCGAGGCGTTCGACCAGTTTTCGCTCGACCGCGGCCAGCAGGTCGGGCGCGCGCGCCTTCAGCTGGTTCGCGATGGACTCGACCTGGGCGCAGTGGGCGAGCAGCGCCTCGCGCAGCGCCTCGCCTTCACGCCGGCGCGAAGCGGTCATGCCGTCGAGCGCTTCGCCCAGCGCGTCGGCGGTCGCCGCGCGGAGCGCTTCCGGATCGCTGCCGGGCGTCTCGACGACACCCGGCCAGCCGAGCACGTCGGCCGTAGAGAGCCGCGTCGCCCCGGGCAGCGCCTGTTCGACCTGCCCGGCGAGGCCGGTCAACTGGGCAAGCGCCGCGGCATTCAGCGTCGGCTCGGCCGCGCCCACGCCGCGGACGATGTTGATCCGGCACTCCACCTTCCCGCGGCTGAGGCGCCCGGCGATGCCCTCGCGCAGCATCGGCTCGAACACGCGCCAGTCGTCCGGGATCCGCATCGAGAGGTCGAGGAAGCGGGAGTTGACGGAACGCAGGTCGATCGTCAGCTGCCCCAGTGCGGTGGGACGCGCGGCGCTGGCGAAGCCGGTCATGCTCGCAACAGGTTTCATCGGGTCGGGAGCCGGCTGGAGCCGGTGTTATCGAGGGGATTGCACGTCTTATCGCGTGTTTGGAGCGTCGAGTCCTGCTGGCCGGACGGCTAGAATCGCCGGGTCTCTCCGAACGAGCGTTCATGCCCGCCCAGACCAACGCACCACTGCCAGAAGGCCTCGAGGTAGGCGGCTACCGCATTGTAAAGAAGATATCCAGCGGCGGATTCTCGATCGTCTATCTGGCCACGGACGACCAGGGCAACTCCGTCGCGATCAAGGAGTACCTGCCCGCGTCGCTCGCGCAGCGCAGGCCGGGCGAACTGCTTCCGTACATCGCGCCCGAGAACCTCAACACCTACCGCATCGGCCTGAAGTGCTTCTTCGAGGAGGGCCGCGCGCTCGCTTCGATCTATCACCCCAACATCGTCCGCGTCCTGAATTTCTTCCGCGCGAACGAGACCGTATACATGGTGATGAAGTACGAGTCGGGCCGCTCGCTGCAGGAGCACGTGCTGCGCAACCGCAGCAAGGAACAGAAGGACGTCCTGTCCGAGCGCTTCATCCGTCGCGTGTTCGCGCAGGTGATGAACGGCCTGCGCGAGGTGCACTCGAACCGGCTGCTGCACCTCGACGTCAAGCCGGCGAACGTCTACCTGCGCATGGACGGCACGCCGATCCTGCTCGACTTCGGCGCCGCGCGCCAGACGCTGCAGCGGGACATCAGCAAGACTTACCCGATGTACACGCCCGGGTTCGCCGCGCCGGAGCTCTACAAGCGCGACGCGGAACTCGGCCCGTGGACCGACGTGTATTCGATCGGCGCGTGCATCTACGCGTGCATGTCCGGCATGCCGCCGCAGGAGTCGGACGCGCGGCTGAAGGAGGACAAGATGCCGACGGCGCTGCGCGCGTTCCGCGGCCTGTACTCGAACGAACTGATCTCGATGATCGAGCGCTGCCTGCGGCTCAATTCGCTCGAACGCCCGCAGACGGTCTACGCGGTGCAGAAGGAACTGCTGCAGACGGTGCCGGAACGGCCCGAGTTCACGCTGATGGAACGCACCGGCGCGCGCGTCCGCAATCTCCAGGCGCGCATGACGCGCTTCCTGAAGGACCACAACATCACCTGGTTCTAGCGCGCAGCGCCCGCAACGGCCTCCTGCCCCGCGACGGTTGATCCGGGCTCGATGCGTGGCGTAGGCTCGCGGACTACAGGGTTGAAAGGCAACGAGCGCAGCGGATGCGGTTCTCGGTCTACCAGGAAAGCAAGAAGGGCGGTCGCAAGGTCAACCAGGACCGGATGGGGTACCTGTACACCCGCG
Source organism: uncultured Burkholderiaceae bacterium (assembly GCA_964353935.1). Lineage (GTDB taxonomy): Bacteria > Pseudomonadota > Gammaproteobacteria > Burkholderiales > Burkholderiaceae_F > JAOUJD01. The sequence continues at coordinate 15,796 of CAYGXL010000017.1, forward strand.
ATTCGCTGCTGATGCTCGTGGCCGATGGCATGGGCGGGCATGCCCGGGGCGAGGTCGCCTCGCAACTGACCCTGCAGACGATGGCCGCGATCTACCAGCGCGACGCCAAGCCGCTGCTGACCGATCCGGTGCGCTACCTCGAGGAAGCGGTGCTCGCGGCGCACCGCGAACTGCATCGCTATCGCGCCGAACATTCGCTGCCTGAGGCGCCACGCACCACGCTGGTCGCCTGCATCGTGCAGCAGGGCATGGCTATCTGGGCGCACGTCGGTGATTCGCGCCTGTACCTGATCCGCGGCGGTCGGATCGCGGAGCGCACCCTCGATCACTCGCGTGTCCACCACCTGGTGCAGGCCGGTCTGATCCGCCCCGAGGACGCCAAGGATCATCCCGAGCGCAACCGGATCTTCAATTGCATCGGCGCCTACGTGGCGCCAACCGTCGAGATCAGCCGTCCGTTCGCGCTGCGCAACGGCGACACGGTGCTGCTGTGCTCCGATGGCCTGTGGGGTTCGCTGAACGACCGCCAGGTCGCCGAGGGCTTCACCGGCAAGACGGTGATGCGGGCCGTGCCTGAACTGATGGAACTCGCGCTCGAACTCGGCGGCCCGGACTCGGACAACTGCACGGCGGTCGCCATGACCTGGGCCGGCACCGAGTCGATGGAAATGGTGCCTCCGAGCGAGGCGCCGGTGTCGACGCTGCTCATCCCGGAAGGGACGATCGCGTCGACCATCCACATGCCGCGAGTGGGCGAGGCCGACGACGAAGCGGAACTGTCCGAGGAGGAGATCGACGACGCCGTCGCCGAGATCCAGCGGGCCATCTCCCGCGCGGCGAGGCTCGTCAACAAGTAGCTTCGGCTGCGCTAGTCTTGCCGGCACCCCGAGGCGGTCCGCCTCGTTCTCCGGAATCCAGCGAATGCCAACAGACATGCAGCGCCCCAGCGGGCGGCGCCACGACCAACTGCGTCCCGTCCGGCTGACGCGCAACTACACCCGGCACGCCGAAGGCGCGGTGCTCGTCGAGTTCGGCGACACCAAGGTCATCTGCACGGCGAGCGTCGAGGAAAAGGTCCCGCCGTTCCTCAAGGGCAAGGGGCAGGGCTGGGTGACCGCCGAGTACGGCATGCTGCCGCGCTCGACCAACACCCGCTCCGATCGCGAGGCCGCACGCGGCAAGCAGAGCGGCCGTACGCAGGAGATCCAGCGGCTCATCGGGCGCAGCCTGCGTTCGGTGATCGACCTCGCCGCGCTCGGCGAGCGAACGCTGCAGATCGACTGCGACGTCATCCAGGCCGACGGCGGAACGCGCACGGCTGCGATCACCGGCGCTTTCGTCGCCACCTACGATGCGATTCGGTGGCTGCGCGAGCGCGGGATGATCGAGACGCAGCCGGTGGTCGATTTCGTCGCCGCCGTCTCGGTCGGCGTGTTCCAGGGCGTTCCGCTGCTCGACCTGGACTATGCCGAGGACTCGAAGTGCGAGACGGACATGAACGTCGTGATGACTGGCGGCGGCGGCTTCGTCGAGGTGCAGGGCACGGCCGAAGGCAAGCCGTTCACGCGCGAGCAGATGGATACGCTGCTCGAACTCGCGCGACAGGGCATCACTTCCCTGGTCGCGGCGCAGAAGGCGGCCCTGCAACTTTGAACGAGCCTCCTGCATTCGTCGGATAGGCGCGGCGCACGCCGCCGCGTAGCTTCGAGTCATCCCGAGATCCGGCGTGTGCCGGCAACCGGCGCGGTGAGCGCGTCAACTTCTGGAGGGTGACATGAGGCAGATTTCGTTCGAGGAATCGGCGGCGGTGGGCGGGGCGGCGTGCGGGGATCTGACGATGTCGGTGGGGCTGACGGGCGTGTCGATCAGCGGGTCGCTGGACAACTGGGCCAGCTGCATCGAAGGTGCAGCCGCCTGGATGAGTGACACCTACAACGGTTTCAGTGCGCACTACAGCACCGGGATCCCGTACGGCGAACCGCACGTCGGCTGAGCGACGGTCGTGGCAGCAGGGCCGTTCGCCTGCTGCCTCGCAAAATGTTCATCAGCGCCTTGCTCGATCGCTGGAGCGGCCAGCTCGTGAGCGCGCCTGCGCGCATGATCGGCGCGGCCATCGCGGTGTTTGTGACTTCGATTCTTCCTGCGCCGGTGCTGAATCGCGTGGCGCACCTGCTGCCCGCATCGACCGAACCGCGCCTCGTCGCCTTCGCGGTGCAAGCGCTGATTCTTGCGTCGATCTTCGCCGCGCTGAAGGTCCGACCCGGGGCGCTGTCGTCGACGCCGCCGGGGCGAGAGGGCTTGGTCGCGGGCGCCTGGTTCGTCCTGGGCACGCTCGCGTTCTCGCTGCTGGTCACCGCGACGATGTTTCCGCGGGACTCGGAGGCCGGAAACCTGGCGAAGCTCGTGTCGATCTGGACCCGGGACTTTCCCGTAACGGGCCTCGCCGGTCGCCTGATGCTGGTCGGACTCCTCGTGCCGATCTTCGAGGAATTTCTCTACAGGGGCCTCATCCTTGGCCATCTGATGCGCAGCGTTCCCGGCTGGCTGGCTCTGGCCGTGACCACGGCGCTCTTCGCTGCGGGCCACGACTCCTGGCTGCTTTCGGGCCTGACCGGTTGTGCGCTCGGGCTTCTGTATCTGCGCTACCGCAGCGTGTGGCTCTGCGTACTCGTTCATGGGGCGCACAATCTCGTTTCCTCGGCCGGCGCCACTTTGCTGGTCGCGCACCTGCGTGACCAGCAGGTGTTCAAGTGGGTTGAGGGCCCGTTGCTGCCGCTTCAGGTTGCGTGGTTGGCGTTCGTGGTCGCTTGCCTGGCAAGGTTCGTCGCCGAGGTGTTTGCCAGAATCGAAGGTGGACCGCGCCGGCTCCTTCGCCAGCGCGCTGGAATCGCTGTGAACACTCGACCCTGAGTTCTGCTTCCCTGGATGAATCGCCGCATCGTCATCGCCACCGGCAACCCCGGCAAGCTCCGCGAGTTCCGCCAGCTGCTCGCGCCCCTCGGTTGGGAAGTGATCCCGCAGACGGAACTCAACGTGGCGCCGGCGGAGGAGCCGCACCTGACGTTCCTGGAGAACGCGCTCGCGAAGGCGCGCCACGCAGCGTCCGCGACCGGGCTGCCCGCGCTCGCCGACGATTCGGGCGTCTGCGCGGCCGCGCTGCACGGCGCGCCGGGCGTGCTGTCGGCGCGCTTCGCCGGCGAACCATCCGATGACGCGCGCAACAACGAAGAGCTGCTGCGACGGCTGGCGAGCGAGCGCGACCGGCGCGCGCACTACACGTGCGTGCTGGCCGCCGTGCGCGCGGCCGACGACCCGGAGCCGCTGATTGCCGACGCGCGCTGGCACGGCGAGATCATCCTGCAGCCGCGCGGCCGCGGAGGCTTCGGATACGACCCGCTGTTCCTGCTGCCGGAGATCGGCAAGACCGCGGCCGAGCTCGATCCCGTAGAGAAGAACCGCATCAGCCACCGGGGCCAGGCGATGGCCGAGCTCGCGCGCAGGATCGCCGCGGCCTGGGCCTGACTGCGACCCCCGCCGCACGTGTCCTCCTCGATCGAGATCAAGCCTGCCGGCGGCGTGCGTTTGCCGGACGTCGCGACGTTGATGCGTCCGGGCACGTTGTCGCTGCCTGCGTTGCCGCCGCTGTCGCTGTACGTCCATTTCCCGTGGTGCGTGCGCAAGTGCCCGTACTGCGACTTCAACTCGCACGAGCCCGACGCCAGCGGCATCCCCGAAGCGGCGTACCTCGACGCGCTCGTGGCCGACATCGAGGCCGCGCTGCCACTCGTCTGGGGACGTCCTGTCGTCAGCGTGTTCATCGGCGGCGGAACGCCGAGCCTGATGTCGGCGGCAGGTGTCGAGTGCCTGCTGTCCGATGTCCGTGCGCGGTTGCCGCTGGAAGCCGATTGCGAGATCACGATGGAGGCCAACCCGGGCACGTTCGAGGCCGAGCGATTCGCGGCCTACCGCGCGGCCGGCGTGAACCGGCTGTCGATCGGCGTGCAATCGTTCGACCCGGCCAAGCTGAAGGCGCTGGGGCGCATCCACGACCGCGCGCAGGCCGAGGCCGCTGCCGAACTCGCCCGCCGCGTCTTCGACAACTTCAACCTCGACCTGATGTTCGGCCTGCCGTCGCAGTCGTTCGAGGAGGCGCAGGCCGACGTCGAGGCGGCGTTACGGTTCGCGCCGCCGCACCTGTCGCTGTACCAGCTCACGCTCGAGCCCAACACCGTCTACGCGAAGTACCCGCCGGCGGTGCCGGACGACGACACCGTCGCCGCGATGCAGGAGTGGATCGAGGCGCGCACGGCGCGGGCGGGTTACGGTCGCTACGAAGTGTCGGCGTATGCCCGGCCCGGCCGCGAGTGCCGTCACAACCTGAACTACTGGCGCTTCGGGGACTACCTCGGCGTCGGGGCCGGCGCCCACAGCAAGATCTCGTTTCCCCACCGCATCGTCCGGCAGGTCCGCTTCCGCCAGCCGGCCTCGTATCTCGAGCGGGCCGCGCGCGGCGAGTTCCTCGCCGAACACGTCGAAGTCGGCCGCTCGGACCTTCCGTTCGAGTTCATGCTGAACGCCCTCCGGCTTTCAGAGGGAGTGCCCGCCGGGCTGTTTGCCGAGCGGACCGGACTGCCGCCGTCGGCCATCGAGGGTCCGTTGCAGCGGGCCGAGGAGCGCGGCCTGGTCGAGCGCGATCAAACCCGAATCCAGCCGACCGAGCTCGGTCGGCGGTTCCTGACGGATCTGCAGTCCCTCTTCCTGCCGGCTGATCGCACCTGATCGGTGCGTCTTTACGCGCTTTGGCGGTGCATAATGCCTCAATAGAGGGCGGTGGCGGCTGTTGCCGGTCTCTTTCCCCGTTGAGCGACCCGAGTGTAAACGCTTGACGCACAAGGCTAGTGCAGCGGCAAGCGGGGCGTACCGGGATTTGGCACACTTCCTGCGTTGCGATGCCGCAGAACCCGGGGCGGGCAACAGCGGTTGTCCGGGGGACTGTTAACCGAGTGCGATTGAGGAGAACACATCGATGGCCACGGCCAAAGACGTACTGAAGATGATTACGGACAACGAAGTTCTCTTCGTTGACCTCCGTTTCACGGATACCAAGGGCAAGGAGCAGCACGTCTCTGTTCCGGCCAAGATGTTCGACGAAGACAAGTTCGAGCACGGCCACGCCTTCGACGGTTCCTCGATCGCCGGCTGGAAGGGCATCGAGGCGTCCGACATGCTGCTGATGCCGGATCCCGTGTCCGCGCACATGGACCCGTTCCGCGAAGAGAACACGCTGATCGTCACGTGCGACGTGGTCGAGCCGTCGACCGGCAAGGGCTACGACCGCGATCCGCGCTCGCTCGCGAAGCGTGCCGAGGCGTACCTGAAGTCGACCGGCCTGGGCGACACCGCCTACTTCGGCCCCGAACCCGAGTTCTTCATCTTCGACTCGGTGACGTGGAACATCGACATGTCCGGCAGCTCCGTCCGAATCAAGTCGGAGGAAGCGCCCTGGTCCACCGGCATTGACTACGAGGCCGGCAACCTGGCGCACCGTCCGCCGGTCAAGGGCGGCTACTTCCCGGTGCCGCCGACCGATTCGCTGCAGGACATCCGCTCCGAGATGTGCCTGCTGCTCGAGCAGCAGGGCGTCGAGGTCGAAGTGCACCACCACGAGGTGGCGGCGCCGGGCCAGTGCGAGATCGGCACCAAGTTCTCGACCCTCGTGAAGCGCGCCGACTGGCTGCAGATCATGAAGTACACGATCTGGAACGTCGCGGCGAGCTACGGCAAGACGGCGACCTTCATGCCGAAGCCGATCTTCGGCGACAACGGCTCCGGCATGCACGTGCACCAGTCGGTGTGGAAGGACGGCACCAACCTGTTTGCCGGCAATGGCTACGCGGGTCTGTCGGACTTCGCCCTCTACTACATCGGCGGCATCATCAAGCACGCGAAGGCGCTCAACGCGTTCACTAATCCGGGCACGAATTCCTACAAGCGCCTGGTGCCTGGCTTCGAGGCGCCGATCAACCTCGCCTACTCGGCGCGCAACCGTTCTGCCTCGTGCCGCATCCCGTATGTCAGCAACCCGAAGGGGCGCCGCGTCGAAGTGCGTTTCCCGGATCCGACCTGCAATCCGTACCTTGGCTTCGCTGCCATGCTGATGGCAGGCCTCGACGGCGTGCAGAACAAGATCCACCCGGGCGAGCCGATGGACAAGAACCTGTACGACCTCGAGCCGGAAGAGGCGGCGAAGATTCCGCATCCATGCGCTTCGCTGGATGAGGCGCTCGAGAACCTCGACAAGGACCGCGAGTTCCTGACGCGCGGGGGCGTGTTTGCCAGCGACATGATCGACGCCTACATCGCGCTGAAGATGGAAGAGGTCACGCGCTTCCGCATGACGACGCATCCGGTCGAGTTCGACATGTACTACAGCTTGTAACGGAGAGCTGCCGCTCGGCTCGAGAAGAGGGGCGGGCGACCGCCCCCTTTTCATTCGGCCGGCTGCGGCGCTGGCAACCCCACGGATGGCACCGACAGTCACGGAAATGAGGGAAGTGGACCGGCAACACGCGGCACTCGCGGCCTTAGCGCACGCCTGCCTCGGATACACTGGCCGCGTCCCAATGTCCGGGGAAACCGTCCGTGAACCGTCTTGCGCTGATGCTCGTGTCGACCGCCTTCGCAGCGGCGTCGTTGCCGACGCCGGCCGCGTCGTCGGACATCTTCCTGTGCGTGGACGCGGACGGCAACAAGGTCTTCCAGAACGTCGGCAGCGGCAAGGGCTGCAAGCGCATGGACGTCGGGCCGGTGCTGAGCGTGCCGGCGTCGCGCGTGCCGCAGCAGCGTGCGCCGGGGTCTGGCGAGAACCGGGTGACGGCGTCGCCTGCCAGTTTCCCGCGCGTGGATCGCGACACCCAGCGTTCGCGGGACAACGACCGCAAGCGCATCCTGGAAGACGAGCTGAAGGCGGAAGAAGACAAGCTCGCGCGGCTGAAGGCCGAGTACGGGAACGGCGAGCCGGAGCGGCGCGGCGATGAACGCAACTTCGCGCTCTACGCCGAACGGGTCCAGCGCCTGCGCGACGACCTCGCGCGCGCCGAAGGCAACGTCAACGCCCTGCGGCGCGAAATCGCGCTGCTGCGCACCCAGTAGCGCCGCGCATCCCTCGCGCCGTCCGGCGCGAGCTCGAGCAGTCTCGATCGATCACGGCGGAGGACTCCGCCGATGAACGCCGTCGACTTCGCCGTCCCGGCGGCGGGCAGTCCCGCGCGCTACGAAGGACTGGACCTGCTGTCGACCGCCGTGCTGCTGCTCGACGCCAGGGCGCGCATCGTTCACGTGAACCAGGCGGCGGAGCTTCTGTTCGACACGTCCCGCAAGACGCTGGTCGGACAGCCCGTCGGGCGCGTCCTCGGCGACGAAGCGGGCATCCGCCAGCTGGTGTCGGACGCGGAGGGCAACGCGTTCGGGCAGCGCAAGCAGATCATGGAACTGCGGCGCATCGGTCGCGAGCCGCTGCAGGTGCGGGTGACGGCGACCGCCCAGCTCGCCGAGGCGACCCCGGTCGTGCTCGAGGTGTCCGAGATCGAACAGCAGCTGAAGGTCGACCGCGAGGAGCGCCAGCTCGGCCTGACCGAAGCCAACCGCCAGCTGATGCGCAACCTCGCGCACGAGATCAAGAACCCGCTGGGGGGCGTGCGCGGCGCCGCCCAGCTCCTCGAGTCCGAACTGACCCCGGACCAGCGCGAGTACACGCGGGTGATCATCGCGGAGGCCGATCGGCTGCAGGCGCTGGTGGACCGGCTGCTGGCGCCGCACCGCTCGCCGCGCGTCGTCGCCGACGTCAACATCCACGAAGTGCTCGAGCGCGTCCGCATGGTGATGCTGGCCGAGTTTCCGCGCGGCCTCGCCATCGAGCGCGATTACGACGCGAGCGCGCCCGAGTTCCGCGGCGACAAGGAGCAGCTGATCCAGGCGGTGCTGAACGTCGTGCGCAACGCCGCCGAAGCGCTCGAGGACCGCATCGCCGCGGGCGACGCGCAGATCACCCTGCGCACGCGCGTCGCGCGGCAGGCGACGATTGCGCGCACCCGCCACCGGCTGGCGCTCGACCTTCACATCATCGACAACGGGCCCGGCATCCCTGACGACCTGAAGGACCGGGTCTTCTTCCCGCTCGTCTCCGGGCGCGACACCGGCACCGGGCTCGGGCTCACGCTGGCGCAGACGTTCGTGCAGCAGCACCACGGACTCATCGAGGTCGACAGCCGCCCGGGCCGCACCGATTTCCGCATCCTGATCCCGCTGCAGCGAGCCCACGACACATGATTCCCGAAGGACGATCGAAGCGATGAGACCGATCTGGATCGTGGACGACGACCGCTCGATCCGCTGGGTGCTCGAAAAGGCCCTGGCGCGCGAGAACCTTCCCTGCAAGGCGTTCGGTGTCGCGCAGGACGTGCTCAAGGAACTCGAGCACGACAGTCCGCAGGTGCTGGTGTCCGACATCCGCATGCCCGGCATGAACGGGATCGAGCTGCTGCGCGCGGTGAAGCGCAAGCATCCGGCGCTGCCGGTCATCATCATGACCGCGTTCTCCGACCTCGAGAGCGCGGTGTCGGCGTTCCAGGGCGGTGCCTTCGAGTACCTGCCGAAGCCGTTCGACGTCGACAAGGCGGTCGAGCTGATCCGCCGCGCGGTCGACGAAAGCGAGCGCGAATCGCGCGCCGACGAAGCGCCGACCGAAGTGCCCGAGATCCTCGGGCAGGCGCCGTCGATGCAGGAGGTGTTCCGCGCGATCGGACGGCTCAGCCAGTCGACCGTCACCGTGCTGCTCACCGGCGAGTCGGGCAGCGGCAAGGAAGTGGTCGCGCGCGCCCTGCACAAGCACAGCCAGCGCGCGGACAAGCCGTTCATCGCGCTCAACATGGCGGCGATCCCGCGCGACCTGCTCGAGTCGGAGCTGTTCGGTCACGAGCGCGGCGCGTTCACCGGCGCGCAGGCGATGCGGCGCGGTCGCTTCGAGCAGGCCGAGGGTGGCACGCTGTTCCTCGACGAGATCGGCGACATGCCGGCGGAACTGCAGACGCGCCTGCTGCGCGTGCTGTCCGACGGCTTCTACTACCGCGTCGGCGGCCACCAGCCGATCAAGGCCGACGTGCGGGTGATCGCCGCCACCCACCAGAACCTCGAGGAGCGCGTGCGACAGGGCCTGTTCCGCGAGGACCTGTACCACCGGCTCAACGTGATCCGGCTGCGCCTGCCCTCGCTGCGCGAGCGCCGCGAGGACATCCCGCTGCTGGCGAAGCACTTCCTGGCGAAGAGCGCGCGTGAACTCGGCGTCGAGCCGAAGAAGCTGTCGGAGGAGGCGCTGCAGTACATCAGCCAGATGCCGTTTCCGGGCAACGTGCGGCAGCTCGAGAACCTGTGCCACTGGCTCACGGTGCTGGCGCCGGCTCAGGTCGTGAAGGTCGAGGACCTGCCGCTCGACGCGCGGGAGGGCAACTGGCTGACGGCGGGTGACGCGTCGGCCAGCGGCGTCCGGGCGGCTGCGGCGGGAGGCGCATCGGCGCCGGCGGCCGGGCCGGTGCTCGCGGGCGGCGCGAACTGGATCGCACAACTGACCGGCGAGGTCGAGCGGCGCCTGCAGGCCGGCGTGCCCGACGTCATGGACGCGCTGACGCGGGACTTCGAGGCGGCCGTGATCCGCGCCGCGCTCAAGCACACCCACGGGCGCCGCATCGACGCGGCCACGCGCCTCGGGGTCGGCAGGAACACGATCACCCGCAAGATCCAGGACCTCAAACTGGAGGACTAGGGCCTGTTAACGCCTGGCTCGCGCCTGTGCGATCCAGGCGTTAACAGGCCCTTGGAGCCTCCGAAGCGCCCGCGCCGGGGCGACGCCATTCGTCCCGGGCGCGTGCACTTCGTCGCCCCGCCCCGCACTTCGTCGCAATCCCGGGGCATTCCGTCACCCGGGACGGATAATCGCGCCCTGTCGATTCACTGGGCGCCCGTGCCACGAGCGCGCGCGAGCCCGCCATATCCGGCGCCGGTTCCGGGGGACAAGAAGATGACGAAGAAGGCAAAGTGGTGGCTGGCCATCGTGGGTGTGTTCGCCGTCGCCACGATCGGGGGCGCGGCGGCGCTGGCGATCAACAAGCGCTCCGAGCAGGCCGCCGCGAGCAAGAAGAAGGACCAGCCGCCGCTGGAATTCGCCGCGGCCGATGTCGTGAAGCTGCAGCCGAAGCGGCTCGCCGTCGAACTGGCGCTGCCGGGCTCGGTGCAGGCAATGTCGCAGGCGACGGTGCGCGCCAAGCTGTCCGCCGAAGTCAGGCGCGTGCTGGTGCGCGAGGGCGATCGGGTCGCCGTCGGGCAGACGGTTGCCGAGTTCGACACCGCGCAGCTGCGCGCGCAGCTCGCCGAGCGCACGGCAACCTACGAGTCCGCGAAGGCGCAGCTGGCGACCACCGAGCGCACGCGCCAGGCCAACGCCCAGCTCGTCAAGCAGAACTTCATCTCGCAGAACGCGTTCGACACCGCCGACAGCGCCTACCAGGCGCAGCTCGCCGCTGTTGCCGCAGCGCGCGCGCAGCTCGAGCAAACGCAGATCCTGATGGGCGACGCCGTCGTGCGCGCGCCGATCGCGGGCACGGTCGCGAAGCGCAACGTGCAGTCGGGTGAGAAGGTCGCCTTCGACACGCCGCTGCTTTCGATCGTCGACCTGTCGCAGCTCGAGGTGCAGGCGCAGGTGCCGGTATCGGACGTGACCCAGCTGAAGACCGGCATGCCGGCGCAGGTGGAGATCGAGGGCATCGCCGGCCGCAAGTTCGCGGGGCGCGTGGAGCGCATCAACCCCAGCACCGAGCCTGGCACGCGCTCGATCAACATCTACGTGTCGCTGCCGAACGAGGATTCGCTGCTGCGCACCGGCATGTTCGCCCGCGTCGCGCTCGTCACGTCGGCCGAGGCCGAGGTGCCCGCGCTGCCGATCTCCGCGCTGCGCGTCGACAACGGAACGACGTTCGTGTGGACGGTCGTCGACGGCAAGCTGGTCCGTCGCCTGGTCGAGGTGGGGCGGCGCGACGAGCGGGCCCAGATGGTCGAGGTGACCGGAGGGCTGACGGCCAACGACACGGTGATCGCGACCAAGTTCGACAACCTGAAGGACGGCCTCGCCGCGAAAGTCATCGGCGGAATCGGCGAGGCGCGCGTCGCCGGCCAGGACGCGCCGGTGATCCCGCCGCGCTCCAACTAGGACTCGCGCCATGTGGATGACGCGCGTCTCGATCAATCACCCGGTGTTCGCGACCATGGTCATGGTCGCGCTGACCGTGCTGGGGCTGTTCGCCTACAACAAGCTCGGCGTCGAGCCGATGCCGGACATCAACCCGCCGACCGTGTCGATCCGGGTGGTCTATCCGGGCGCGTCGCCCGAGCAGGTCGAGAACGACCTCACGAAGCCGGTCGAGAATGCCGTCAACACCGTGGCGGGCGTCAAGCGGATCCTCTCCGCCTCGTACGAAGGCATCTCGTACACGTGGGTCGAGTTCCGGCTCGACGTCGACACGACCCGCGTGACACAGGAGATCCGCGACAAGCTCGCGCAGATCCGCGCCGGGTTCCCGCGCGACGCGAAGGATCCGATCGTGGAGCGCGGCGGCAGCGAGAACGACCAGCCCGTCGCGACCTACACGCTGGTCGGCACCAACAAGACGCAGCGCGAACTGACGCTCGCCGCCGAGCAGATCGTGCAGAAGGGCTTCGAGCGCGTGAACGGCGTCGGCCGCGTCGCGCTAGGGGGAACGGTGACGCGGCAGATCCAGGTGCGCGTCGACCCGGCGAAACTGACCGCCTTCGGGCTGACCGTCGACACGGTCGTGCAGGCGCTGCGCAACGCCAACGTGGCGGTGCCGGTCGGGACGATTTCGAACGCGACCGCGGAGGCGATCGTGCGGGTCGACGGCCGCCTGTCGGAGCCCCGGCAGTTCGACAACATCATCGTCGCGCGGCGCAACGGCACGCCGATCCTGCTGTCGCAGGTGGCGGAGGTGCGCGACGCCGAGCGCGAGCGCCAGTCGCTGACCCGCGTGAACGGCCAGCCGGCGGTCGGCGTCTACATCTTCAAGACGCAGGACGCGAACATCGTCGAGGTCGGCCGGGCGCTGAAGGCCGCCGCGGCCGACATCGGCAAGCAGCTGCCGGCCGGCGCCGAGCTGAAGCTGCTGTGGGCGATGTCCGACTTCGTGCAGCAGTCGGTCGACAACGTCAAGCGCACGATCGTCGAGGGCGCGCTGCTGACGGTGCTGATCGTGTTCCTGTTCCTCGGGTCGTGGCGCAGCACGGTCATCACGGGCCTGACGCTGCCGATCGCCGTGATCGCGACCTTCATCGCGATCTACGCGCTCGGCTTCACGCTGAATTACATGACGTTGATGGCGCTGTCGCTGTGCATCGGCCTGCTGATCGACGACGCCATCGTCGTGCGCGAGAACATCGTGCGGCACATCCGCATGGGCAAGGACCACTACACGGCGGCCCGCGAGGGCACCGAGGAGATCGGCCTCGCGGTCCTCGCGACCACGTTCTCGATCGTCGCCGTTTTCGTGCCGATCGCCTTCATGGGCGGGATCATCGGCAAGTTCTTCTACCCGTTCGGCATGACCGTGGTCGTCGCCGTGCTCGTGTCGCTGTTCGTCAGCTTCACGCTCGATCCGATGCTGTCGGCCGTCTGGCGGGATCCACCCGAGGGCGCGAAGAACGTGCGCGTGATCGGCCCGGTGCTGACGCGCTTCGACCACCTCGTCGACAAGCTGCACGCGGTCTACGACGCGCTGCTGCGCTGGGCACTGGCGCACCGCAAGACGACACTGGCGATCGCCACGGCGAGCTTCCTCGCCAGCATCCCGATTGCCGGCCTGGTCGGCACGGAGATGATGCCGGAGAGCGACGAAGGGTTCACCAGCGTGCGGCTCACGACGCCGGTCGGCTCGAGCCTCGAATACACCGACGAGCGCGTGAAGCGCGTCGAGGAGGTGCTGCGCGAATTCAGGGAGATCCAGACGATCAACACCGGCATCGCGACCGATGGCGGCAAGAACACCGCGCGCATCAACCTGAAGCTGGTGCCGCGCGCCGAACGGTCGCGCACGCAGAAGCAGGTCGAGGCGGCGATCCGCAAGCGGGTGGCCGGCATCCCGGGCGTCGACCTGCGCGTGGGATGGGGCGGCCCGATCTACGTCGCGCTGCTCGGCAACAACGACGCCGAGATGAACCGCGTGATGCTCGACGTGAAGGAGAAGGTCGCGAAGATCCCGGGCGTGACCGACATCGAGATCACGGTGAAGGAAGGCACGCCGGCGCTGTCGATCCGGCTGAAGCCAGAACTCGCGGCCGAGTACGGCATCACGCACATGCAGCTCGGCAGCACGTTGCGCGCGATGGTGGGCGGAGAGAACTCCGGCTACTGGCTCGCGCCCGACGGCCAGAACTACGAGGTGATCACGCAGCTGCCGCGCGCCAGCCGCACGGTGGTGGACGACATCGCCAACCTGAACATCTCGACCAGCCGGCTGCTGCCCGACGGCACGCCGGAGATCGTCCCGCTGCGCGCCGTGGCAACGATCGAGCGCACGTTCAATCCCGAGAACATCCGCCGCCAGGACCTGCAGCGCCGGGTCGCGATGTTCGCGAACGTGCAGGGCCGCCCGGCGGGCGACGCGGGCAAGGAAGTGCAGGCGCTGGTCAAGGGCTACGAGCTGCCGCCGGGGCTGCGGTTCGACGTCGGCGGGCAGATCAAGGAGCAGCAGGAGATCAACTCGGCGATCTTCGGCGCGCTCGCGCTCGCGGTGATCTTCATCTACATCGTGCTGGCGTCGCAGTTCGGCAGCTTCATCCAGCCGGTTGCGATCATGGCGTCGCTGCCGCTGTCGGTGGTCGGCGTGATGCTGGCGCTGCTGCTGACCGGCACGACGCTGAACATCTTCTCGATGATCGGCATCGTGTTCCTGATGGGCCTCGTGACGAAGAACGCGATCCTTCTGGTGGATTTCGCGAACAAGGGCCAGCGCGACGGGCTGGCCCGCGACGAGGCGCTGCTCGCCGCCGGCCAGACGCGCCTGCGGCCGATCCTGATGACCACGGGTGCCATGATCTTCGGCATGCTGCCGCTCGCCATCGGCCTGGGCGAAGGCGCCGAGCAGCAGGCGCCGATGGGTCGCGCGATCATCGGCGGCGTCATCACCTCGACGCTGCTGACGCTGGTCGTCGTGCCCGTGATCTACAGCTACCTCGACGCGTTCGAGCGGCGCCTGAAGCGCCGGCGGCACGGCGCGACGGTGCTGTCGCACCAACCGGCCGACAAGGCCTGAGCGACTCGC
>CAYGXL010000018.1:0-10889 GCA_964353935.1 uncultured Burkholderiaceae bacterium
GGCCTTTGCCTGAACGGAGGGCAAAGTGCCATGGCAGGAGTGTCACAAGATGGACGAGCGCCTGCGGTTCGTTGCCCGACTGCTCGAGGGCGAGAAGATGGCCGAGCTGTGCCGTGAGTTCGATATCTCACGCAAGACCGGCTACAAGATCTTCCAGCGCTACAAGGACCTTGGGCTCGAGGGCCTGACGGACCGCAGTCGCCGGCCGTATCGACAGGCGAACAAGCTGCCGATGCCCATCGAGACGCTCATCGTGCAGCTCAAGCGCGAGCACCCGAGCTGGGGCGCACCCAAGATCCGCGAGAAGCTGCGTCGGCAGCACGACGACGTGCAGACGCCGGCGATCAGCACCGTGCACGCGGTGCTCGATCGCCATGGCCTGGTCAAGCACGGTCGTAAACGCCGCTACAAGGCGCAGGGCACCGGGCTGTCGCAGCCCCGCCGACCTAACGACCTGTGGTGCGCCGATTACAAGGGCGAGTTCATGCTGGCCGACCGGTCGTACTGCTATCCCCTGACCGTCACCGACTTCGCCAGCCGCTATCTGCTCTGTTGTGAGTCGCTCGGCACCACGCAGGAAGCCTACGCGTTCACGGTCTTCCAGCGGGTCTTCCATGAGTTCGGCTTGCCCAAGGCGATCCGCACCGACAACGGCGTGCCCTTCGCCAGCGCACACGCCCTGTTCGGTTTGAGCAAGCTCGCGGTCTGGTGGCTGCGCCTGGGCATCGCGATCGAGCGCATCAAGCCCGGGTGCCCGCAGCAAAACGGCCGCCATGAGCGGATGCACCTGACCCTGAAGAAGGAAGCCACCAAGCCGGCCGCGCAGAACCTGCTGCAGCAGCAGGAACGCTTCGATGCGTTCATCGACTGCTTCAACCGCGAACGACCGCACCAGGCGCTCGCGATGCGCTACCCCGCCGAACTCTACGTCGCGTCCCCGCGGCCGTATCGAGGACTGAGCGAGCTCGCCTACCCGTTGCACGACCACACCATCACCGTGACCCACTGCGGGCGCGTCTGCTTCGACCGGCGCAAGATCAACCTCAGCTCAGTCTTCGCCGGCCAGAACGTCGGCGTCAAGCAGGTCGACGAGCGCATCTGGCTCGTCAGCTTCATGCACTACGATCTGGGATTCTTCGACGATGAGACATGTCGCCTGGAACCGGCCGACAACCCGTTCCAGGCAAAAGTGTTACCCATGTCTTCGGCATAAACCGTCACCTATGTGACCGGATTACACCTGCGAGGAAGTGGTGCCGGCAGAGGGACTCGAACCCCCGACCCTCTGATTACAAATCAGATGCTCTACCAACTGAGCTATGCCGGCGTGGAGATCGACCCGCGACCGCCATGGGCGCGAGTCCGGACGAAAGGTTACTTGACCCGGGTGAGCTTGGGACGATCGCCCGGGCGCGGCGGAGTCGGCGGCTCGCTGGGGTCGTCGGTGGGGACGGTCGGCGCCACCAGCCTGTCGATCGGAACCAGCACAACCGGCGCAGGCGCCGACGCTTCGGGCCTGACAGCCGCGGCGGGAACCCCGGCCGGGGTCGCGGCACCGGGCAGGTCGAACGCCATGCCCTGCCCGTTCTCGCGCGCGTAGATCGCGATCACCTTCTCGATCGGGACCGAGACTTCGCGCGCCACGCCGCCGAAGCGCGCCTGGAACTCGATGAACTCGTTGCCCAGGCTCAGCCGGCTGGTGGCGAGCGGCGAGATGTTGAGCACGATCTCGCCGTTCTTCACGAACTCGCGCGGAACGTTCACCTTGTCGTCCGCCACGACCGCGATGTACGGCGTGTAGCCCGAGTCCGAGCACCATTCGTGGATGGCGCGGATCAGGTAGGGCTTGGTGGATACCTCGGCCATTGCAGGCAGCCAGTCGCGCCTCAGCGGCGCATCACCTTCTCGGACGGGGTCAGCGCCTCGATGTACGCGGGGCGCGAGAAGATCCGCTCCGCGTACTTCATGATCGGCGCCGCCGTCTTCGGCAGGTCGATGCCGTAGTGGTCGAGGCGCCACAGCAGCGGCGCCAGCGCCACGTCGAGCATCGAGAAGTCGTCGCCCAGCATGTACTTGTTCTTGAGCATGATCGGCGCCAGCTGGGTCAGCCGGTCGCGGATCGTCGCCCGGCCCTTCTCGATCGCCTTCTGGTTGTTGCTGTTCTCGAGCACCTGCACGTGGACGAACAGCTCACGCTCGAAATTGAACAGGAACAGCCGCGTCCGCGCGCGCATCACCGGATCGGCCGGCATCAGCTGCGGGTGCGGGAAGCGCTCGTCGATGTACTCGTTGATGATGTTCGACTCGTACAGGATCAGGTCGCGCTCGACGAGGATCGGCACCTGCCCGTACGGGTTCATCACGTTGACGTCCTCGGGCTTGTTGAACAGATCGACGTCGCGGATCTCGAAGTCCATTCCCTTCTCGAACAGCACGAAGCGGCAACGCTGCGAGAACGGGCAGGTGGTTCCGGAGTAGAGCACCATCATCTTTGTTTTCCTTGTCGACCCGGCACATCGCCGGAGGCGGCGGACGCGCGGCGCGAAAGCGCCGCCCGTTGCCTTTGTACTACCTGCGGGCGCCGGGCCGCCCCAAGCCCGCAGGTCAATCTAGTCACTCGATGTGCACGTGCGACCCGCAGGGTCGCGTACACATCGAGTGCTCGTTACTTTATGTTCTTCCAGTACACCGCGTTCAGGCGCCACGCCACGATCGTGAAGAGGCCCAGGAAAATCATGACCCACACGCCGATGCTCACGCGCGTCCCGGCGGACGGGTCGGTGATGAACGCAAGGAACGCCACGAGGTCCGCCGCGTCGGCGTCGAACTGGCGCGCCTTGGCCGGATCGAGCGGCCTGAACGTGTGCGTTGCCCCTTCGCGGCCGGCCGCCAGCGGCTCCGGCGCGCTCTTCGTCGCGATGCCGATCTCGTCGAAGGTCGTGACGGTCTTCAGGAAACCGGTGTGGCCCGTCTTCGGGTCCCTGTGCGCGTGGATCTCCTCGATCGTCGCCTCGCGCAGGCCCTGGGACTCCCAGAAGATGTGCGGCATGCCGATGTTCGGGTATGCCACGTTGTTCCAGCCCGTGGGCGAGCTCGCATCGCGGTAGTAGCCGCGCAGCAGCGTGTACAGGTAGTCCGTGCCGGCGAAGTCGAACGACGTGCGCGCGCGGGTGATCACCGACAGGTCCGGCGGCGTCTTGCCGAACCACGCCTTCTGGTGCGCGGGCGCGGCCGCGATCTTGATCGTGTCGCCGACCTTCTGGTTGCCGGGGATCAGAAAGTCCTTGATCTGCCGGTCGTCGAGGCCGATCTGCTGCAGGCTGTTCCAGCGCACCAGGCTCGCGCTGTGGCAGCCGATGCAGTAGTTGGAGAACAGGCGCGCGCCGTTCTGCAGCGCCGCCAGGTTCCGGGCGCGCTCGGCGGGCCACTTGTCGAGCTGCAGTTCGGCGCCGGCTGCCAGCGCCGAGCCGGCGAAGAGGAGCGCGCCGAGGGCGGCGGCGAAGCGGGCAAGAGTCGTTGTCATCCCGGTTCTCCTCAGTGCGCGGTGAACGTGATGCGGTCGGGAACGGGCTTGAACGTGCCCATCCGGCTCCACCACGGCATCAACGCGAAGAACCCGAAATAGACGAGCGTCAGCACCTGGGAAACCAGCGTGCCGGCCGGCGTCGGCGACTGCGTGCCGAGATAGCCCAGCCACAGGAAGGCGACAACCCAGGCGATCAGCAGCCAGAAGTGCCAGCCCGGGCGATACCGCATCGAACGCGCGGGCGACTGGTCGAACCACGGCAGGCCGAAGAAGATCATCACGGACACGCCCATCAGCACGACGCCCCAGAACTTCGGGTCGAGCGTGAAGTAGCCGAGCAGCAGGACGATGGTGGCAACCGCGATGGCGCCACGCGCCATCGCATGGCGAATCGACAGGATCATCAGCGCCGCCATGCCGATCGTGCCGACCGCGAGCCAGATCATGAACTGCTCGGTGGTCGCGCGCAGGATCGAGTAGAACGGCGTGAAGTACCAGACCGGCGCAATGTGGTTCGGCGTGGTCAGCGGATCGGCCGGGATGAAGTTGTTCCACTCGAGGAAGTAGCCGCCCATCTCGGGGGCGAAGAACACGACGGCGAAGAACAGCATCAGGAAGATCGCCAACCAGAAGATGTCGTGCACTGTGTAATACGGGTGGAAGGGAATGCCGTCGAGCGGCCGCCCGGCCGCGTCCTTGTGCTTCTTGATCTCGACGCCGTCCGGGTTGTTCGAGCCGACGTCGTGCAGCGCCAGGATATGGGCGACGACGAGTCCGAGCAGCACCAGCGGGATCGCGATCACATGGAAGGCGAAGAAGCGGTTCAGCGTGGCGTCGCCGATCACGTAGTCGCCGCGGATGAAGACGGCGAGGTCCGGCCCGATCAGCGGGATGGCGCCGAACAGGTTGACGATGACCTGCGCGCCCCAGTAGCTCATCTGCCCCCACGGCAGCAGGTAGCCGAAGAACGCCTCGGCCATCAGCATCAGGAAGATCAGGCAGCCGAAGATCCACACGAGCTCGCGCGGCTTGCGGTAGCTGCCGTACATCAGCCCGCGGAACATGTGCAGGTAGACCACGACGAAGAACGCCGAGGCGCCGGTCGAGTGCATGTAGCGGATGAACCAGCCGCCCGGCACGTCGCGCATGATGTACTCGACGGAGGCGAAAGCGAGGTTCGCGTCCGGCTTGTAGTTCATCACCAGGAAGATGCCGGTGACGATCTGGATCACGAGCACCGTGATCGCAAGCCCGCCGAAGATGTACCAGACGTTGAAGTTCTTGGGCGCGTAGTACTCGGAGAGATGCTTCTTGTACTCCGACATCAGGGTCGGCATGCGCTCGTCGACCCAGCCGAGCAGGCCGGTGTACTGGCTCTTCTGTTCTGCCATTCTTGTTCCCCGCTCAGTGGCCCGGTCAGGCCTTGGAATCGTCGCCGATCAGCACGACGGTGTCGGACAGGTATTTGTGAGGCGGCACCGGAAGGTTGTCCGGCGCCGGCTTGTTCTTGAACACGCGGCCGGCCAGGTCGAACGTCGAGCCGTGGCAGGGGCACACGAAACCGGGATCGCTGCCGAGCACCGCGTTCGAACCGGCCGGGTACGGGCCCGACGGCGAGCAGCCGAGGTGCGTGCAGACGCCGACGGTGATCAGGAATTCCGGCTTGATCGAGCGGTACTCGTTGCGCGCGTACTCCGGCGTCGGATACTGGGTGCGCAGCGACTTGGGATCGGCCACTTCGCCGTCGACCTTCCTGAGTGACTGCAGCATCTCCGGCGTGCGGCGCAGGATCCACACCGGCAGGCCGCGCCACTCGACGACCAGCTTGTCGCCGGCTGCGATAGACGAAAGGTCCGCCTCGACCGGGGCGCCGGCCGCCTTGGCGCGCTCGGATGGCGCCAACGAGGCCAGGAACGGCGCGGCCACGGCCGCGACGCCGATTCCGCCGACAGCGCAGGTGACGATGAGCGCGTTGCGCCGCTCCTTGTCGACCGACGCGGAATCCGGCGCCTGGCCACTCGGGAGGGATGTGGAGGTGGACATTGAAAACCCCGAAGTTGAGAAGTATCCGGAAGGCAGCGCCGAAGCGGGCGGGCTCGGATGGCTAATCTGGCCATCTGACCACATTGCCTGCTCCGCTGGCAGCCCGCGATTCTACTTGATCCGTCCATCCCGACTTAACCCGGGGGCGGCGCCGACCGCCCGGCCGCTACACTTGGCGCCGAGCCACAAATGAATGCGTCACGGAGGAAGCCAGGATGGGAATGCTGAAGGAGTTCCGCGAATTCGCGGTCAAGGGCAACGTCATCGACCTGGCGGTCGGCATCATCATCGGGGCCGCCTTCGGCAAGATCGTCGATTCGCTGGTCAGGGACGTCGTCATGCCGGTGATCAACGCGGCGCTGGGCGGCGCCGTCGACTTCACCAACAAGTACTGGGTCCTGTCCGGCACCGTGCCGCCGGGAACGTCGCTCGAGGCCGCCCAGAAGAGCGCCGTCGTGTTCGCCTGGGGCAACTTCATCACCGTCATGCTCAACTTCATCATCCTCGCGTTCGTGATCTTCTGGATGGTGAAAGCGGTCAACCGGCTGAAGAGCCGTCTCGACGCCGCGCCGGCCGCGACCCCCGAGGACGTCGTGCTGCTGCGCGAGATCCGCGACGAGCTGAAGCGCAAGTAGCGCCTTCCGCCGGGCCGGCCTCGACTACGGGAAGCACGCTGTGATGCTGCGTCGACTGTGGCTGATCTTTGCGCAAGCGACCACGGTCGGCCTGGCGCTGCTGTTCATCGTCACGACGCTGCGTCCCGAGTGGATCGGCCCGTCGCCCGGCACGCGTGGTTCGCCCGCCGGGCCGCCCGAGGTGGCGATCAGGCAGGCCACCGCCCCGGATGCGCCGCGGGCCAACGCGCTGACTTCGTATTCGGATGCCGTCAACCGCGCGGCGCCGGCCGTGGTCAACGTCTACACGACACAGGAAGTGCGGCGCCGGGGCGCGCCCGAGGATCCCCTCTACCGCTACTTCTTCGGCGACTCGCGCGGCGGAGCCGATCGCGTGGCAAGCCTTGGCTCCGGGGTGATCGCCAGCGCCGACGGCTACGTGCTGACCAACAACCACGTCGTGCAAGCGGCCGACGAGATCGCGGTGGCCCTGTCCGATGGCCGGCAAGTCGAGGCACGACTGGTCGGCGCCGACCCGGAGAGCGATCTCGCCGTGCTGAAGATCGAGGCGAAGGACCTGCCGGTCATCACCTTCGGCCGCTCCGAGTCCCTGAAGGTCGGTGACGTCGTCCTCGCCATCGGCAATCCGTTCGACGTCGGCCAGACGGTGACGATGGGGATCGTGTCGGCGCTGGGGCGCACGAATCTCGGCATCAACACCTTCGAGAACTTCATCCAGACCGATGCGGCGATCAACCAGGGCAACTCGGGCGGCGCGCTGGTGGACTCGAACGGCCACCTGGTCGGGATCAACACCGCGATCTTCTCGCGCACCGGCGGTTCGATCGGCATCGGCTTCGCCATCCCGTCGGCGCTCGTCCTGCAGGTCATGGACCAGCTGATCAAGGCCGGCAAGGTCGTGCGCGGCTATTTCGGCGTCGAGCCGGAAGACCTGACGCCGGACCTGGCCGAAGTGCTGAAGCTGCAGCAGAACGAGGGCGTCGTCCTGAAGGGCGTGCAGCGCACGAGCCCGGCGGGACGCGCGGGCCTGGAACCCGGTGACGTGATGCTGACGATCAACGGCCAGCCGGTGAAGAACAGCCGCGCCATGCTGAACCAGATCTCGCAATTGCCGCCGGGAACGCCGGCGCGGGTGAAGGTTGCGCGCCAGGGCCGGGAAGTCGAAGTCCAGGTCACCGTAGGCGAGCGCCCGCAGCCGCAGATCCAGCGGGCGCCGTAACCCCTGTCAGCGCGACAGCAGGTCGCGCATTTCCCGCGCCTTGTAGACGGCGGCCGGATCCCCGCCCGCCGCCGCTCGGCTGTACCAGTAGAAGGCACGCACGCGGTCCTGCGCGACGCCTTCCCCCTTCTCGTACAGGCTGGCGACGATGTACGCGGACCCTTCGTCGCCCTGTTCCGCCGCCCGTTCGTACCAGCGCGCCGCCTCGCGGTAGTCGCGCGGCGCACCGCGTCCGAGGAAGTACTGCGTGCCCATGCTCACCTGGGCGTCGAGATGGCCCTGCTCCGCCGCGCGCTGGAACCACTTCGTGGCCTGCGGCAGCGAACGCTCGACGTGCTCGCCCCGCTCGTACAGCAGGGCAAGCGCGTACTGGGCGCGCGCGAACCCCAGGTCGGCGGACTTGCGCAGCCAGCCCACCCCCTCGACCGGGTCGGCGGGACCGCCCTCGCCGGCCAGCAGCATGACGGCCAGGTTGAACTGGGCCACGCGCTCGTTGCGGGCGGCTGCCTTGCGGTAGTGCTCGATCGCCTCTTCGTGGCGATCGGCGCGATACGCGGTCCAGCCGGCCGCGACGTCCGGATCGTCGGCCGGCAAGACGCGCGCCGGCTGCGCCTGCGCAAGCAAGGCAGCGCCGAGGATCGAAAGGAACAGGGCAAGGGCCCGGCGTCGCATCGAGGAGCGGCCGACGGGCGAGGGTCAGGAGACTTCCTGCGGCGAGGACTCTTCCGCAGGCTTCGGTTTCTCGACGAACCGCGCAACAATGATCCCGAGTTCGTACAGCACCACCAGCGGAATCGCCAGCAGCAGCTGCGACACGACATCGGGCGGCGTGAAGATCGCGGCGACGATGAAGGCGCCGACGATCACGTACGGACGTGCCTGCTTCAGCTTCTCGACGCTGGCGATGCCGAATCGGACGAGCAGCACGACGACGATCGGCACCTCGAACGTGATTCCGAACGCGATGAACATGCCCATCACGAAGCTGAAGTACGCCTCGATGTCGGGCGACACCGTGACCGACATCGGCGCGAAGTTCGCGATGAAGCGGAAGATCAGCTTGAAGACGATGAAGTAGCAGTACGCGACGCCGGCCGCGAACATCGCCACGCTCGAGAAGATCAGCGGCGCCGCGAGCTTCTTCTCGTGCCTGTACAGGCCGGGCGCGACGAAGGCCCAGACCTGCCACAGCACATACGGCAACGAGATGATGAAGGCGGAAAACAGCGTGACCTTCAGCGGCACCATGAAGGGCGTGATCACGCCGGTGGCGAGCAGCTTCGATCCGGTCGGCAGCGCCGCCATCATCGGCTCCGACAGCAGGTCGAAGATCTCCTTCATGAACGGCGACAGGGCGAGGAACACGATGAGGATCGCGATCGCCGACCGCACCAGGCGCGTCCGCAGTTCGATCAGGTGCGACAGGAAGCTCTGCTCCTGCGCCGGTTCTGCCGTCCCGGGCGCGTCGCCAGTGCCGTTCTGCGTGGTCATCGGCGGATCCGCGGCCGGCTCATGCGCGAGCGTGGCGCGTACTTGTGCCGCGCGACGCCATGTGCCTCCGGCATCGCCATTTGACGCTTGAGCCTGGCGATTTCCTCGGACAGCTCGTCGATGCTGGGCCCTGGCTTGTAGCGCCGGCGGAACCGGTGCGACTGCCAGCTCTCGCCGGCGCCTTCCCACGAGTAGTCGCCGGAGGTCGAGTCCGACTCCGGCGCGGTCGGCGACAGGTTCGACGACGAGGACGAGGCTTCAAAGCCCGAGTTCAGGGCCGTCGCGGTCGAGGTGAAGCCAGACTTCAGGCCGGACACCCCCTCCTGCACGGAGGTCTCGATCGAGCGCGCGACGTCCCGCGCCTGCTCCTGGAGCTTCTTCAGTTCGGCGACTTCCATTTCGCGCGTGACGTCGGCCTTCACCTGCGCGACGTAGCGCTGCGCCTTGCCGGCCCACTCGCCCACCGTGCGAGCGACCTTCGGCAGCCGCTCGGGGCCGAGCACGACCAGCGCGACGACGCCGATCAGCGCAAGCTCGCTGAAACTGAAGTCAAACATGCCGATGCGCCCGCGCGCCGGCGGCCGACCGGGGGTCGAGCGCCGGGCGGACTTCGGTCATCCGGGAGGTCAGGACTTCTCTTTGGACTGGACGTCGATCGTCTGGCCGGGGACCTGCTTGGGCTTGTCGCCCGCCGCGGCGTTGGCGACCTCGTCCGCACCCTCCGTCATGCCTTCCTTGAAGCCCTTGATCGCGCCACCGAGGTCCTTGCCCATGTTCCTGAGCTTGGCAGTGCCGAACACCAGGATGATGACCAGCAGGACGATCAGCCAATGCCAGATCGAAAATGAACCCATTCGAGACTCCTAAAGACGTTTCCACGGGCGGGGGCCGCCCAGGATGTGGATGTGCAAGTGATTGACCTCTTGCCCGCCGTCGGGCCCGTTGTTGATCACAACGCGAAACCCGTTTTCGCAGCCTTGATCTTTCGCGAGACGCGGTGCAAGAGCAAGCATTTTACCGAATAGCCCCTCGTGTTCCGGCCCCGCTTCAACGAGGGAATCCACGTGCTTTTTCGGGACCATCAGGAAGTGAACCGGAGCGGCCGGGTGGATGTCGTGGAACGCGAGCACGTCGTCGTCCTCGTAGACCTTCCTGCTCGGGATCTCTCCCGTCGCAATCCGGCAGAAAAGACATCCGCTCATCGCCACTCCCTCATCGACTCATTTCACCGACCCTCTTCACCGACCCTCGCGCTCACGCGCCCGGCGCAGTGCCATTTCCTCGATTCCGGAGGTTCCGGCGCGCCGCTGCAGTTCGGCCAGGACGTCTTCGGGCCGCAGCCCGTAGTGCGACAGCATGATCATGCAGTGGAACCACAGGTCGGCCGTTTCGCCGACGATGCGGTCCTTTGCGCCGTCCTTGGCGGCCATCACCGCCTCGGTCGCCTCCTCGCCGATCTTCTTCAGGATCGCATCGTCGCCCCGCGCGAACAGGCGCGCGACGTACGAGGACTCGGCGTCGCCGCCCCTGCGGGAGTCGATCACGTCGGCCAGCTGCTTCAGGATGGCGTCGCTCATCGCGGCACGGTTCTCGGTCACTTCCGGTAGATCAGTTCGGGGTCCTTCAGCACGGGATCGACGGCCTCCCAGCGGTCGCCCTCGAGCCGCTGGTAGAAACAGCTCTCCCGCCCCGTATGACAGGCGATCCCCCCGGCCTGTTCAACAGCGTACAGGACGGCGTCGCCGTCGCAGTCGAGGCGCACCTCGGCCACCCGCTGCCGGTGCCCCGACTCCTCGCCCTTGCGCCAGAGCCGCTTCCGGGAGCGCGACCAGTAGACCGCGTGGCCGGACGCGGCCGTTTCCGCCAGCGCGTCGCGATTGGCCCACGCGACCATCAGCACCCGCCCGCTCGCGGAATCCTGCGCGATCACCGTGACCAGGCCGTCGGCGTCGAACCGGACGGCGTCGAGCCAGCC
>CAYGXL010000018.1:10989-27671 GCA_964353935.1 uncultured Burkholderiaceae bacterium
GGTATGCCCTGCTGCGCCATGTAGGCCTTCGCCTGCCCGACGGTGAACTCGCCGTAGTGGAAGATCGACGCCGCCAGCACCGCGTCGGCCCGTCCCTTCAGGACGCCGTCAGCCAGGTGCTGCAGCGTGCCGACTCCGCCCGAGGCAATCACGGGCACCGGCACGGCGTCGGACACCGCGCGCGTCAGTTCGAGGTCGAAACCCTGCTTGGTGCCATCGCGATCCATGCTGGTGAGCAGGATCTCGCCGGCGCCCAGTTCGGCCACCCGGCGCGCCCACTCGACGGCGTCGAGCCCCGTGGATGTGCGGCCGCCGTGCGTGTAGACCTCCCAGCCCCGCGCCGGGTCGTCCGCCCGCCGGCGGCGCGCGTCCACCGCCACGACGATGCACTGCGAGCCGAAGCGGCCGCTGGCGTCGGCCACCAGTTGCGGGTTCTGCACGGCGGACGTGTTGATCGAGATCTTGTCGGCGCCGGCATTCAGCAGCCGCCGGACGTCCTCCACCTTGCGCACGCCGCCACCAACCGTGAGCGGGATGAAGACCTGCTCGGCGACCGCTTCGATCACGTGCAGGATGATGTCGCGCTGGTCGGAGCTCGCGGTGATGTCGAGGAACGTGAGTTCATCGGCGCCCTGCTCGTCGTAGCGGCGCGCGATCTCGACCGGGTCACCGGCGTCGCGCAGGCTGACGAAATTGACGCCCTTGACGACGCGACCGGCGGTCACGTCGAGGCACGGAATGATGCGTTTGGCGAGCATGGCGGGGCGGGGGCAGACCCGCAGGATAGTGGATGCCCGCGGGCATCGCGGCGTCAGGCGCCGAGCTCGTCCGCGCGCTCCTGCGCCGCCTTGAAGTCGATCGCGCCTTCGTACAGCGAGCGGCCGAGGATCGCGCCTTCGACGCCCTCGAACTCGACCGCGCACAGCTGCTCGATGTCCTTCATGCTCGCAATGCCGCCGCTGGCGATCACGGGGATCTTCACGTGGCGGGCGAGCTCGACCGTGGCTTCGAGGTTGACCCCCGACATCATGCCGTCGCGTCCGATGTCGGTGTACAGGATCGCCTCGGCGCCGTAGTCCTCGAACTTCTTGGCGAGGTCGGTCACGTCGTGGCCGGTCAGCTTGCTCCACCCGTCGGTGGCGACCTTGCCGCCCTTGGCGTCGAGGGCGACGATCACGTGGCCCGCGAACGCGCCGCACGCGTCGTGCAGGAAGCCCGGGTTCTTGACGGCGGCCGTGCCGATCACCACGAAGCTCACGCCGTCGTCGATGTAGCGCTCGATGGTGTCGAGGTCGCGGATGCCCCCGCCCAGTTGCACCGGCAGGTCGTCGCCGACCGCCTTGATGATCTTGCGGATCACCGCTTCATTCACCGGATGGCCGGAGCGGGCGCCGTTCAGGTCCACGATGTGCAGGCGACGGGCGCCCTGCGCGAGCCAGTGCCGGGCCATCGCGACGGGGTCGTCGGAGAACACCGTCACGTTGCTTTCCATGTCGCCTTGCTGCAGGCGAACGCAATGGCCGTCCTTGATGTCGATGGCGGGGATGAGGAGCATGCCGGTGGTACCCGCGGGCGGGTGACAGGTCGAAAGGTGGGGAAGAGCGCTGAGAGGAGGTCGCCGGGAGGTGCCGCGGAAGCCAGTATGGCCTCAAAACGCGGTCAGGGATTCCAGCGTGTGAAGTTCTGGTAGATGCGCAGACCGGCTGCGGAGCTCTTTTCCGGGTGAAACTGGGTGGCGAAAATATTATCGCTCGCGACCACGCAGGTAAAGGCGCCGCCGTAATTACTTTCGCCAGCGGAAATTCGCGGCTCCGCGGGCACCACATAGTAGCTGTGGACGAAATAGAACCAGCTTTCGTCCGGAACCCCGTCCCAGAGCGGGTGCGCCTGCACCTGACGGACGCGGTTCCACCCCATGTGCGGGACCTTCAGCCGCTGGCCGTCGGGCAGGCGCATCGCTTCGTCGCGAAAGCGGACGACCGAACCGGCGAACAGCCCCAGGCCCGGTGTGTCGCCCTCTTCGCTGCGATCGAACAGCATCTGCTCCCCGATGCACACGGCCAGCAGCGGCTTGCTGGCCGCCACCTCGCGCACCGTCTCGTCGAGCCCGTACTCCTTCAGGTAGCGCATGCAGTCCGGCATCGCGCCCTGGCCCGGGAACACCACGCGATCGGCCCGGCGGATCACGGCGGCATCCGAGGTGATGGCGACGCTCTCCTTCGGCGCGACGTGCTCGATCGCCTTGGCAACCGAGCGCAGGTTGCCCATGCCGAAATCGACGATCGCGATCACGGCTCGGCGCTTTGCGTGTACGCGACGCTGCGCGTCGCACGTGCACGCAAAGCGATCTGGTCAGAGGGCGAGCTTCGGAGCGGCCGGGCGCTCGCCCTATTACAAAGGCAGGGGCAACGCAAAACCGTCTCCCGGAACTAAAGCGACCCCTTGGTGGAGGGAATCATTCCCGCGGCGCGGGGATCGTGCTCCACCGCCATGCGCAGCGCGCGGGCGAAGGCCTTGAAGACGGTTTCGCACTGGTGATGCGCGTTGTCGCCGCGCAGGTTGTCGACGTGCAGCGTGACCAGCGCGTGATTGACGAAGCCCTGGAAGAACTCGTGCGCGAGGTCGACGTCGAATTCGCCGATCATCGACCGCGTGAAGCGCACGTTCCAGATGAGCTCAGGCCGCCCGGAGAGATCGATGACCACGCGCGACAGCGCTTCGTCGAGCGGCACGTACGCGTGGCCGTAGCGACGCACGCCGGCCTTGTCGGCGACCGCCCTGGCGAACGCCTGGCCGAGCGTGATGCCGACGTCCTCGACCGTGTGATGGCCGTCGATGTGGAGATCGCCCCTGGCCTGCACGACGAGGTCGACCAGCCCGTGGCGCGCGATCTGCTCGAGCATGTGATCGAAGAAGCCGATGCCGGTCGACAACTCGGACCGCCCGCTGCCGTCGAGGTCGACGGCCACGCGGATCTGCGTTTCCTTGGTGTCGCGAACCACCTCGGCTCGACGGGAAGCTGGGGTCATTGTGGTGTCCCGATGACGGCGCGCAGCGCCTTGATGAAGGTCTGGTTCTCGGCCGCGGTGCCGACGGTCACGCGCAGGCACCCTTCGAGCCGCGGGTGCATGCGCGAAACGTTCTTGATCAGTATGCCGCGCTCCCTGAGGCCCGCAAACACGTCGTCGGGACGGTTGACCCGGAACAGGATGAAGTTCGCGGCCGACGGAAAGGCGAGGACGCCGGGACTTGCGGCCAGCGCCGCCGCGAGCTTGCCGCGCTCCGCGCGCAGCGTGGCGGCCTGCCCATCGAGGATCGGCAGGTTCTCGAGCATCAGGTCCGCCGCTGCCAGCGTCAGCACGTTGACGTTGTACGGCGGACGAACCTTGTCGAACTGCTCGATCCAGTCCGGATGACCCACCAGGTAGCCAAGACGGATTCCGGCGAGTCCCAGCTTCGACATGGTCCGCAGCACAAGCAGGTTCGCCCGGCGCGGCAACTCCGGCATCCACGTGTCCTGCGCGAAGGGCAGGTAGGCCTCGTCGATCACGACGACGCCGGGCGCCGCCCGCAGCACCTCCTCGACCACCGCGCGGTCGAACAGGTTGCCGGACGGGTTGTTCGGATGCGCGATGAAGACGACCGCGGGACGGTGTTCGGCGATCGCGGCGAGGAGCGCCGGCGCGTCGAGCGAGAAGTCCGCCTTCAACGGCACGCCCACGTAACGGCACTGATTGAAGCGCGCCGACATTTCGTACATCACGAAGCCCGGCGACGGCGACAGCACCACGGCGTCGGGCCGGGCACACGCCTGGATCACGAGGTGGATCAGCTCGTCGGAGCCGTTGCCGAGCATCAGCGACATCCCCGCAGGGACGCCCGTCGCCCGCGCCAGCCGCTCCTTGAACCCCTTGGGATCGGACAACGGATAGCGGTTGAGCGGGGTGCGCCCGAGCCGCTCGCCGAGCTGCTGCATCAGGCCGGGCGGCAGCGGGAACGGGTTCTCCATCGCGTCGAGCTTGATCAGCCCGACGGCGCTCGGCACCGGGTACGCGCTGATCGCACGCACGTCGTCGCGCAGCACCGAGAGATCGGGGCGGTCGGTGCTCATCGCGGTTTCAGTCGGTACTCCGCGCTGGCGGCGTGCGCGGGCAACTGCTCGCCGCGCGCGAGCGTCGCCGCGACGCGCCCGAGCGTCTGCGCGCCGGCCTCGGAGACGCGGATCAGGCTGGTGCGCTTCTGGAAGTCGTAGACGCCCAGCGGGGAGGAGAACCGCGCCGTCCGCGCGGTCGGCAGCACGTGGTTGGGCCCGGCGCAGTAGTCACCGAGCGCTTCGCTGGTGTGGCGACCGAGGAAGAGCGCGCCCGCGTGACGGATCTTCGCGGCCCACCGCTCCGGCTCGTCGGTCGAGATCTCGAGGTGCTCGGGCGCGATGCGGTCGGCGATCGCGCAGGCCTCCTCGAGGTCTCGGGTCAGGATCAGGGCGCCCCGGTTTCCCAGCGACTTCTCGATGATCGCGCGCCGCGGCATCGTCGGCAGCAGCTTCGCGACCGACGCCTGCACCCGTTCGATGAAGGCGGCGTCGGGCGTGAGCAGGATCGACTGCGCCTGTTCGTCGTGCTCGGCCTGGGAGAACAGATCCATGGCGATCCAGTCCGGATCGGTCCCGCCGTCGCAGATCACCAGGATCTCGCTCGGCCCGGCGATCATGTCGATGCCGACGACGCCGAACACGTGTCGCTTCGCGGCCGCCACGTAGGCGTTGCCCGGCCCGACGACCTTGTCGACGGCCGGCACCGTTTCCGTTCCGTACGCCAGCGCGGCCACCGCCTGCGCGCCGCCGATCGCAAACGCGCGCGACACGCCGGCCAGGGCCGCGGCCGCGAGCACCAGCGGGTTGCGCTTGCCGTCCGGCGTCGGCACGACCATCACGATGTTCTCGACGCCGGCCACGTGCGCGGGCAGCGCGTTCATCAGCAGCGACGAGGGATAGGCCGCGAGTCCGCCCGGCACGTAGAGGCCGACGCTGTCGAGCGCGTTGACGCGCTGGCCCAGCTCGGTGCCGTCGTCCTCGGTGTAGGTCCAGGTCGTCGCCACCTGGCGCTCGTGGTAGGCGCGGATGCGGCGCGCTGCCGTCTCGAGGGCGACACGCTGGTCGTTCGGCAGTGCGTCGAGTGCCGTCTGCATTTCAGCGGCCGGGATCTCGAGCTCGGCGACCGCAGAGGCGCGCATGCGGTCGAAGCGGTTCGTGTACTCCAGCAGCGCGGCGTCGCCGCGCGTCCTGACCTCGTCGACGATGGCGGCCGCGACCCGGTCGATCTCGCGGTCGATCGCGGTGTCCACGGCGACGAGTTCGGCGAACTCGGCGTCGAACGTCGGCTGCCGGCTGTCGAGCGTCCTCACCTTCATGCGCGCACCGCCTGCTGGATGCGCTCGACGATCGGCATCAGCGCATCGCGTTTCAGCTTCATCGACGACTGGTTGACGATCAGCCGGGAAGAGATCGGCGCGATCTCCTCGACCTCGACGAGGTCGTTCGCCTTCAGCGTGCCCCCGGACGAGACGAGGTCGACGATCACGTCGGCCAGTCCGGCCAGCGGCGCCAGCTCCATCGATCCGTACAGCTTGATCACGTCGACGTGCACGCCCTTGGCGGCGAAGTGCTCGCGCGCGGTCTGAACGTACTTGGTCGCGACCCGCAGCCGCGCGCCGCGGCGCACGGCATTCGCATAGTCGAAGCCCGCCGGCACGGCGACGCACAGCCGGCAGCGCGCGATGTTGAGGTCGACCGGCTGGTAGAGCCCCACGCCGCCGTGCTCCATCAGCACGTCCTTTCCGGCGACGCCGAAGTCCGCCGCGCCGTACTGGACGTAGGTCGGCACGTCCGACGCGCGCACGACGACGATCCGAAGGTCGGGGTTCGTCGTGCCGATGATCAGCTTGCGCGACGTCTCCGGATCTTCCAGCGGCGCGATGCCCGCGGCCGCCAGCAGCGGCCTCGTCTCGTCGAAGATGCGTCCCTTGGACAGCGCCAGCGTGATCACTTGACCCTCTCGACCTGCGCCCCGAGCGCGGCCAGCTTGGTTTCCATCTTTTCGTAGCCCCGGTCGAGATGGTAAATGCGATCGACCACGGTTTCGCCCTCGGCAGCAAGCGCGGCGACGACCAGGCAGGCGGACGCCCTCAGGTCGGTGGCCATCACCGGAGCGCCGGACAGCTTCGGCACGCCCTGCACGACCGCCGTGTTGCCCTCGACCACGATGTTCGCGCCAAGTCGCTGCAGCTCCGAGACGTGCATGAAGCGGTTCTCGAAAATCGTCTCCGTGATCCGGCCGACGCCGTCCGCCACGCAGTCGAGCGCCATGAGCTGCGCCTGCATGTCCGTCGGGAACGCCGGGTACGGCGCCGTGCGCAGGCTCACCGCGCGCGGACGACCGGACATCCGCACTCGCAGGACGTCACCGCCCGCCTGCAGTACCGCCCCGGCTTCCTGCAGTTTGTCGAGCACCGCGTCGAACGTGTGGGGCGCGACACCGCGCAAGACCGCTTCACCGCCCGCCGCAACGACAGCCGTCAGGAACGTCCCGGTCTCGATGCGGTCCGGCATCACCCGATGCCGTGCACCGTGCAGCCGTTCCACGCCCTCGATCGAGATCGCGCTCGAGCCGGCGCCCGAGACGCGCGCCCCCATCGCGTTGAGCGCGTCGGCCAGGTCGACCACCTCGGGCTCGCGCGCGGCGTTCTCGATGATCGTTTCACCCTCGGCCAGCGCGGCGGCCATCATCAGGTTCTCGGTGCCGGTCACCGTCACCATGTCGGTGACGATGCGCGTGCCTTTCAGCCGCTTCGCCTCGGCGACCACGAAACCGCCCTCGATGCGGATCGTCGCCCCGAGGGCCTCGAGCCCCTTGATGTGCTGGTCGACCGGCCGCGCCCCGATGGCGCAGCCGCCGGGCAGCGACACGCGCGCGGCGCCGAAGCGCGCGACCAGCGGGCCGAGCACGAGGATCGACGCCCGCATGGTCTTCACCATTTCGTACGGCGCCTCGGTGTGCGTCACCGCGTCGGCCTTCAGGCGAACCGTCGCGCCGTCCCGCTCGGCCGCCACGCCCATCTGGCGCAGCAGCTTGAGCGTCGTCGCCACGTCCTGCAACTGCGGAACGTTGTCGATGATGAACTCGTCGGGCGTCAGCAGGCTCGCCGCGAGGATCGGCAGCGCGGCGTTCTTCGCGCCGGAGATCGTCACTTCCCCGCCGAGCGGCTTGCCGCCGCGAATCTTCAGCTTGTCCATCGGGAGTCCCGCGACCGGTGGCCGCGGGCGGTGAAAGTGGACGGCGCGCGTGATGCGCGGGGAGTCGAGCAGCAACACGTCGGGCATGGCGAGGATCTCCGTGCGGCGCCCGCACCATGCGGACGCTCGACGCGAAGCGTCGCTGCCCCGCTCGAAGAAGCCGCGAACGCGCCGTGAAATCGACGTGAACTCACGCGCCCGGCCTCCGGTACTCCTCCGGCGTCAGCGTGCGCATCGACAGCGCGTGGACTTCCGCGCGCATGCGCTCGCCAAGCGCCGCGTACACCAGCTGGTGTCGCGCCACGCGGTTCTTGCCCGCGAACGCGGCGCTGACGATCAACGCCTGGAAGTGGCGGCCGTCGCCGTCGACCTCGACGCGCTCGCAATCTAGGCCCTGCGCGATGTAGCGCTTCACGTCTTCGGGGGTTGGTTCCATCGGAGTCTCAGTTCCGGAGCTTGAATCCGCGCGAAAGCAGCGCGAGGGCGATGCCGCAGGTCACGGTGAACGCCCCCGCGACCACCGCGAGGCTGATCCACGGGTTCACGTCGGACTGCGCGAAGAAGCCGTAACGGAAGCCGTCGATCATGTAGAAGAACGGGTTGAAGTGCGACACGCCCCGCCAGAACGGCGGCAGGCCGTGCACGGAAAAGAACACGCCGGACAGGAACGTTGCCGGCATCACGATGAAGTTCTGGAATGCCGCCAGCTGGTCGAACTTGTCGGCCCAGATGCCGGCGATCAGCCCCAGCGCCCCGAGCATCGCGGCGCCCAGGATCGCGAACACGAGGGACCACAGCGGCGCCACGAACGACGGCGGCGCGAACCACACCGTGATCGCGAACACGCCCGCGCCGACGACGACCCCGCGCACCACCGCCGCGGCCACGTACGCGCCGAACAGCTGCCAGTGCGAGAACGGCGGCAGCAGGATGAAGATCAGGCTGCCCATGATCTTCGACTGGATCAGGCTGGAGGAGGAGTTGGCGAAGGCGTTCTGCAGCACGCTCATCATCACCAGGCCGGGAATCAGGAACGACGTGTAGCTCACGCCCGGCAACGCCTCCACGTGCTCCTCGAGCACGTGCCCGAACACGAGCAGGTACAGCACCGAAGTGAGCACGGGCGCCGCGATCGTCTGGAAGCTCACCTTCCAGAAGCGCAGCATCTCCTTGACCAGCAGCGTGCGGAACGCCACGGCCGACGAACTCTCGGCGATGGCGGCCACCGGGATGCCGGGCTGGAGGGTCGCGAGTCCGACGTCGGGCGCGGTCATCGTGCCCCCTTGGCGCTGCGCGCTCTCCCCCCGAGGGGGAGTGAGCGCCTTCGGAGCGGCCGCGCGGCGCTCATGCCGCCTTCCTCTTCGCCGGGTCGGACGTGATCTGCAGAAACACGTCCTCGAGGTCCGCGCGGCCGACCTCGACGTCGTCGAGGATGCAGCCGGCGGCGGCGCAGGCGTTGAGCACCGCGGCGACGTCCGACGGCTGCGACAGGCGCAGCAGCACGGCGCCGTCGCGCTCGTCGATCCGGTGCGCCAGCACTGACGGCGGCAGCGCGCCGCGTGCCCGCAATGTCATCTGCAGGCCGGCGAGGCGCGCCAGGAGCGCGCGCGTGGAATCGAGCGCCACGACGCGGCCGGACTTCAGCATCGCGATCCGCTGGCAGAGCGCCTGCGCTTCCTCCAGGTAGTGCGTCGTGAGGACGATCGTGTGGCCTGCGCGGTTCAGGCGGCGAATGAACGACCAGAGCGTCCGCCGCAGTTCGACGTCGACGCCCGCGGTCGGCTCGTCGAGCACGATCACCGGCGGCTTGTGCACCAGCGCCTGGGCCACCAGCACGCGCCGCTTCATGCCGCCCGACAGCGCGCGCATGTTGGTGTCCGCCTTCGACGTCAGCCCGAGGTTCTCGAGCACCTCGTCGATCCACGCGCCGTTCGCCCGCAGGCCGAAGTAGCCGGACTGGAAGACCAGCGTTTCACGCACGGTGAAGAAGGGATCGAACGCGAGTTCCTGCGGCACGACGCCGAGGGCCAGGCGCGCCGCCCGGGCATCGTCGACGACGTCGTGGCCGAGCACTGCCACGCGGCCGCTGGTCGCGCGCACCAGGCCCGCGATGATCGAGATCAGGGTCGTCTTGCCGGCGCCGTTCGGCCCGAGCAGGCCGAAGAACTCGCCCGGCTCGATGGTCAGGTCGATGCCGTCCAGCGCTGCGAGCGAACCGTAGCGCTTGGTGACGGAGGAAACCTGGATGGCGGCAGTCACGGAGAACGCGGCGCGTCAGCGCCGGCGAAGAACCAGTGATTGTAATCGCCGCCTCGGCGCTTCCCTGGCTCCCGGGCCGAGGGGAATCGCACGCGGGCTCAGCCGGTGGTCTCGGCGATGTTCAGCAGCGGCGCCACGCCGTAGACAGTGGCGAGACTCAGGAGGCCCGGAGGCAGGCCGGAAAGCTGCAACTGGCCGCCCCGCGCCTGCGCCTCGCGCTGCCAGGCAAGCACGACCGCGACCGCCGACGAGTCGCACGTGCGCACGGCGGAGAGATCGAACGCGAAGTCGCCGCCGCGGATCGCTTCGATTCCGGCCGCGGCGAGCTCAGCTGCGCTGTTCATGCCGATGTCGGTCGTGTCGACGCGCATGGCCGGGCTCAGGCCTTCTTGCCCTGCTCGAGCTGCCTGTTGCGATCGGTCAGCGTCTTGATCAGGCCGTCGACGCCGCCGGCGTTGATCTGCGAGGCGAACTGGGTCTTGTAGTTCTCGACCATCCAGACGCCGAGGATGTTGACGTCGTAGATCTTCCAGCCCGCGTCGGTCTTCTCCAGCCGGTAGTCGAGCTGGATCGGGTCGCCGCGGGACGCCACGACGCTGGTGCGCACCAGCACGTCGGTATCGGCGGGCTGGGCCCGGAACGGCCGCAACTCCACCTTGTGGTCGGTCACCTGCGACAGCGCCCCGCTGTAGGTCCGGACGAGCAAGGCGCGGAACTCGCGCGTCAGCGCGGCGCGCTGCTCGGGTGTGGCCTGACGCCAGCCGCGTCCCACCGCGAGCTGCGTCATCTTCTGGAAGTCGACGTACGGAAGGATCTTCTCGTCGATGAGCTTCTGCACCCGGTTGACGTCGCCGCTCGCGAGCGCCTTGTCCGCCTTGATGGTCGCGAGGACCTCGGTCGACAGGTCGCGCACGAGCACCTCGGGTGCAGCGGTGGCGGAAGGCGCGGCGGCCGGCGCCTGCGCCGAAGCGGCGCCGGCGGCCAGCATGGCCGAGCCGAATGCGAGGGACTTGATCATCTTCAGCAGGAACATCGATCACCCATTCTTTGAAGCGTTACTGCGCCGGTTTCGGCGCGGATGACGGATTAACGTCGGAGCCGGCCGCCGGTGCACCGGGCCTACCCTTACCCTTGTCCGCCGCCGGCTCGTCTTCCTCGTCGTACGGGTCCTTCTCGCGCGGGGGGTTGCCGTCGTACACGAGGTTGCGGCGCCGCTGCAGGTAGCCGTCCCGGACGAACGTGTACTTGTCCAGTGCCGCACCGGAGATCAGGTCGTCCGTCTTCAGCAGTTCATGGCGGAAGCTGACCGTGCGCACGCCGAAGATCGTATTGCGGACCGACACGTTGTTGATCCAGAAGTTAACGTCGAGGACCGTTTCGACGCCGAGGCCCGCGGTGTCGCGGATCGTGCTCGGCCCGAACAGCGGGAGCACGAGGAACGGCCCGTTGCCCACCCCCCAGACCGCGAGTGTCTGACCGAAGTCCTCGCGATGCTTCTCGAGGCCCATGCGGGTGGCGACGTCGAAGCACCCGAGCAAGCCGACCGTCGTGTTGATCACGAATCGGCAAACGTCGGACATCGCCTCGTTGCCCTTGCCCTGCAGCAGGTTGTTCAGCGCGTTGGATGGCTCGCGCAGGTTGCTGAAGCCGTTGGACAAGCACTCCTGCACGGGCACGGGCAACACCGCGTCGTAGACCTGCGCGAGCGGCTTCAGCACCACCTTGTCGAGACCTTCGTTGAACTCGAACACCTGCCGATTGAGGGACTCCAGCGGGTCCCGCGGATCCTGCCCGGCATTCGGCGGAACCGTGGCGCATCCCGTCAGGAACGCGAGCAGCACCAGCACGGCCACGCCGAGGGCGCTGCGCAACCAGCGCAGCGAGGTTTCCTCGTGCCGCCCCTGTGCAAGCATCGCGCCTGTCATCGGTCGTCCTCCATCCGGTTACTTCTGTACCCCGCCCGGTTCGGCGGCCTTGCTGTAGAGGAACTGGCTGATCAGGTTCTCCAGCACGACGGCGGACTGCGTCATCTTGATCTGGTCGCCCGGCTTCAGGTTCTGCTCGGAACCGCCCGGTTCGAGGCCGATGTACTGGTCGCCAAGCAGGCCGGACGTGAGGATCTTCGCCGAGGTATCGGTCGGAAACGCGATGCCCTGCTCGAGTTCCATCGTCACCGTGCCCTGGTAGCTGCTGGTGTCCAGCGCGATGGCGGCCACACGGCCGATCGTCACGCCGGCGCTCTTCACCGGCGCGCGCACCTTGAGGCCGCCGATGTTGTCGAACTTGGCGGTGACCGCGTACGTGCCGCCGACGCGGAAGGTCGCGAGGTTCGCTGCCTTCAGCGCCAGGAACACGACTGCCAGCAGGCCGAGCAGCACGAACAGGCCGACCAACGTCTCAATACCCTTGCGTCCCATTGCACACTCCGTTCTAACGCGGCGCGCTGAACATCAGCGCAGTGAGCACGAAATCGAGGCCGAGCACGGCGAGCGAGGAGATCACGACCGTCCGCGTGGTCGCCTGCGCCACGCCCTCGGGCGTCGCCTGCGCCTCGTACCCCTGGTAGAGCGCGACGAACGTGCAGGCAATGCCGAACACCACGCTCTTGATGATGCCGTTGCCGACGTCGTCCCAGGCGTCGACCCCGTTCTGCATCTGCGACCAGAACGCGCCGGGGTCGATGCCGATCATCAGCACTCCGACGACGTAGCCGCCGAGGATACCGACGGCCGAGAACATCGCCGCCAGCAGAGGCATGGCAATGATGCCCGCCAGGAACCGCGGCGCGAGCACCCGCTCCTTCGGGTCGACCGCCATCATCTCCATCGCGGCCAGCTGCTCGCCGGCTTTCATCAGTCCGATCTCGGCCGTCAGCGACGTGCCCGCGCGGCCGGCGAACAGCAGTCCGGTCACGACCGGGCCGAGTTCGCGCACCAGCGACAACGCGACGAGCAGGCCGAGCGACTCCGCGGCGCCATAGCGGCTGAGCGTGTAGTAGCCCTGCAGCGCGAGCACGAAGCCGACGGCCAGCCCGGAGGCCGCGATGATGACCAGCGAGTAGTTGCCGATGGAGTGGACCTGCGCGACGGTCAGGTAGAGCCGCTTCAGCGCCCACGGCAGGCTGCGCACCAGGTCGCCGAGGAAGAACGCGCTGTGCCCGAGGCCGCGCAGCAGGCCGAGCGCCCACACGCCGAGTCGCCGCAGGAGTTCGGCGGCGTTCACGGCCGCAGTCCCAGGTCGGCGCCGTACGCGGCCGCCGGGTAATGAAACCTGACAGGCCCG
Organism: uncultured Burkholderiaceae bacterium; assembly: GCA_964353935.1. Taxonomy (GTDB): domain Bacteria; phylum Pseudomonadota; class Gammaproteobacteria; order Burkholderiales; family Burkholderiaceae_F; genus JAOUJD01. Next base: position 23,822 of record CAYGXL010000018.1, read on the forward strand.
TCCGGTTCCCCGTCGATGAACTGGTGGACCTCCGGATCGTCCGATGCCTGCACCTCGGCGGGCGTGCCGTGGCCGACGATGCGCCCCGACGAGATCACGTAGACGTAGTCGCTGATCAGGAAGCACTCGCGCACGTCGTGCGAGACGACCAGCGACGTCGCGCCGGTCGCGTCGTTCAGCCGGCGAATGAGGTTGGCCGCGACCCCGAGCGAGATCGGATCGAGCCCGGCGAACGGCTCGTCGTACATGATCAGTTCGGGGTCGAGCGCGATCGCGCGCGCCAGCGCGACGCGGCGCGCCATTCCGCCGGACAGATCCGCCGGCTTCAGCTGCGCCGCGCCGCGCAGTCCCACGGCGTTCAGCTTCATCAGCACGAGGTCGCGGATCATCGGCTCCGTCAGCGTCGTGTGTTCGCGCAGCGGAAACGCGACGTTGTCGAACACGGTCAGGTCGGTGAACAGCGCGCCGAACTGGAACAGCATGCCGACCCGGCGGCGCAGCGCATACAACGACTCGCGATCGCGCGGGTTCACCGGAGACCCGTCGAACGACACCGTGCCCCGCTGCGGCGTCAGCGTGCCGCCGATCAGGCGCAGCAGCGTGGTCTTGCCGCACCCCGATCCGCCCATGATCGCGATGACCTTGCCGCGCGGGAAGGTCATCGTGATGTCCGACAGGATGACCCGCTGGTCATAGCCGAACGTCACGCGGTCGATCTGGACGAGGTTGTCGTTCTTCATTGTCGAGCGAGGCCGCCGCATTCGCTGGAATCTGGGATGCAGCGCCGCTGGCCGGGGGGAGGCTGGCGGGGAGCGGATTGTCTCACGGCGGGCAGGTCCGCCTGCCGACGGTCGCCCTGCTCGGGGCCCGGAGGACGCGCTCAGCAGGTCTCGTTCACGACGCGGAGGTCGGGGCGAGCCTCGACCCGACCTCCGCAGGACATCACTCGGGTGTCGCGTTGAGGAGGAACATCATCTGCAGCAGCGGTCCCGCCTTGCCGAGCGGCGCGAGCCAGCGGTCGTAGATCTCGACGATGGCGCCCGACCGATAGACCTGCGACAGACCGCGATTGACCGCGAGGCGGAACGCCGGATCACGCCGCATCATCAGCGCGTAATGCTCGAGGCTGAACTCATCCTGAACGAGGCGGTACTTGGTATCGGACTTCGCAACCGCCACCAGGCCGACGAGTTTCACCCGGTCGGCCGCGTAGCCGTCGATCTTCCTGGCGTGCAACGCCGCCATGGCCTCCGCCTCGTCCTTCACCGCGACGACCTTGGCTTCGATCAGCTTGTCCTTCAGCGCCGACTTCAGATTCTGTTCCGTGGTGGTGCCCGCCACGACGCCCACCGTCTTGCCTGCGAAGTCCGAAAGCCGTCCGTTCGTCGATTCAGCCAGCACCAGCACCGCGCCGCCATCCACGAAGATCAGGTTCGAGAAGTCGAACTTCTCCATACGCGTGAGCGTGGCCGAGGTGTTGCCGCACTCGAGGTCGACGGCGCCCTTCGTGACCTGGTCGAACCGGTCCGCCGCCGTCAGTGGCACCCACTTGATGGCGATCGTGCCGCCGCCAAGTGAACGCTCAACGCTCGCGGCGACACGTTTGCACAGGTCCACCGAGTAGCCCGCCGGCTGCCCGTCGGGTCCGCGGAACGCGAACGGAGGCGAGTCGGTGCGGTACCCGAGCGAAATCGACTTCGAGTCGCGAACCTTCTTCATCGTGCCGGCGTCCTGCGCCTGGGCCGTGAAGGCCACCATCAGGGCCATCAGGCCCATCCATACCCTGAACATCGGTTCCCCTTCACTTGATCGTTGTTGTTGGCCCCGGTCGCTCCGGAGGGCGAACAGCGTAGCAGCCCGGCAAAGCCGCTCTCAGGCGGCAGGCGAGATAGTCGCGCGCAGCCGCTCGCGACGGGCAAGTCCGAGCGACCGCAGATCCTCGTCGCCCTCAGGCACGACGATGAAGGCCCCGGTCACGCTTGCGGGCAGGTCGCAGGCGCGACCAGTCGCGAGTTCGACGAACGTCCAGCACGTTTCGCCGCGCGCGAGCAGCTTGCGTCGCCTTGCGACCGCGTAGCGCCGGACGGAAGTCCGGCGATCCCATGTGGCAATCCAGGTGTAGACATCGAGCGCGTCACCGGCGAACGCAGGTCGGAGGTACTCGAGGAAATGCGTCGCCGCCACCCAGGCGTTGCCGCCGTCGAAGTAACGCTCCATCGGCCAGCCCTGCGCCGCCGAATGCTCGACCGCGATGTCCTCCATCCATCGCAGGTACTCGCGGTTGTTGACGTGGCCGACGGCGTCGATCGACTCCGGCCCGACGACGAGCGATTTGTGGAAGATTCTGGGCACGCCGGAAGCTTACCGTCTGAAGATCGCCTCGACGGTCGAGGGGTGCGACCTTCGCGCAACGCGCGCGGTCGCGCGCGTTCCCGTGATGCCCACGCGCTCGCCTTGCGAGCGCCGGGCGATCCGAGAGGGTCAGCGTGGAAGGCTGCTGCCCCCCATCAGGTACTCGTCAACAGCACGCGCACATTGTCGACCCTCACGGATCGCCCACACGACGAGGCTCTGCCCGCGCCGCATGTCGCCGGCCGCGAAGACCTTGTCGACGTTCGTCGCGTAGGGCCGCGGTCCGTTCTTCGATTCCTCGGTCGCGGCACGCGCGTTGCCGCGCGGGTCCTTCTCGACGCCGAACGATTCGAGCACCGAAGCGACCGGCGCCACGAATCCCATCGCGAACAGGACGAGGTCCGCGGGAATCTCGAACTCGGAGCCGGGCACCTCGACCATCTTCTGCGCGCCCGTGGCCGCATCCTTCTGCCACTCGACGTGCGCAGCGACGAGCGCGCGGACGTTGCCCTTGCCGTCGCCCTCGAAGCGCTTGGTCGTCACCGACCAGTCGCGCGTCACGCCCTCCTCGTGCGAGCTCGACGTGCGCAGCTTGACCGGCCAGTACGGCCAGGTCATTTCCTTGTCTTCCTTCGCCGGCGGCTGCGGCAGCAGTTCGAACTGCGTGACCGACCTGGCGCCATGACGGTTCGATGTGCCGACGCAGTCGGAGCCGGTGTCGCCGCCGCCGATCACGACGACGTTCTTTCCGGTCGCGAGGATCTGGTCCCTGACCTTGTCGCCGGCCACGACCTTGTTCTGCTGCGGCAGGAACTCCATTGCGAAGTGCACGCCCTTCAGTTCGCGGCCCGGCACCGGGAGATCGCGCGGCTGCTCGGCGCCGCCGGACAGCACGACCGCATCGAAGTCCTTCAGCAACTGGGAAGGATCGATCGCCTGCTTCGACCCGTTGGTGACGCCGCCGTCGACGTTCGGCTTGCCCACCAGCACGCCGGTGCGGAAAGTCACGCCTTCGGCCTGCATCTGGCCGACCCGGCGGTCGATGTGCGATTTCTCCATCTTGAAGTCGGGAATGCCATAGCGCAGCAGGCCGCCGATGCGGTCGCTCTTCTCGAACACCGTGACGTCGTGGCCGGCGCGCGCCAGTTGCTGCGCGGCGGCCAGGCCTGCCGGCCCGCTGCCGACGACGGCGACCTGCCTGCCGGTCTTCGCCTTCGGCGGCTGCGGCACGACCCAGCCTTCTTCCCACCCTTTGTCGATGATCTTGTGCTCGATCGACTTGATGCCCACCGGCACGTCCTCGATGTTCAGCGTGCACGCCGCCTCGCAGGGCGCGGGGCAGACGCGACCGGTGAACTCGGGGAAGTTGTTCGTGCTGTGCAGGACCTCGAGCGCCGCCTTCCAGTCCTGGTGATACACGAGGTCGTTGAAGTCCGGGATGATGTTGTTGACCGGGCAGCCGTTGTTGCAGAAGGGAATGCCGCAGTCCATGCAGCGC
>CAYGXL010000019.1:0-27628 GCA_964353935.1 uncultured Burkholderiaceae bacterium
GGATGAAGCAGTACCCGAAGGAGTTGTCCGGCGGACAGCAGCAGCGCGTGGCGATCGCCCGCGCGCTGGTGACCGACCCGCTGCTCGTGATCGCCGACGAGCCGACCGGCGACCTCGACCGGCAGTCCGCGGCGGACATCCTGAAGCTGCTCGACCGGCTCAACGTCGAGCTCGGCAAGTCGATCGTGATGGTGACGCACGACCCGCGCGCCGCGGAGGCCGCGCATCACCTGATCTACCTCGACAAGGGCCAGCTGACCGACACCGCTCCGGCGCACTGATGTTTTTCTTCAAGCTCGTCGCCCGCAACGTCTTCCGCGCCCGGCTGCGCTCGACGCTGACCATCGTCGGCCTGGTGATCGCGGTGCTCGCGTTCGGGCTGCTGCAGACGGTCGTGCGCGCGTGGTACGCCGGCTCGGATGCCGCCTCGGCGACGCGGCTCATCGCGCGCAACGCCATCTCGCTGACGTTCTCGATGCCCGTCTACTACCGCGAGAAGATCCGCGCGGTCCCGGGCGTGACCGGCGTGTCGGTGTCGAACTGGTTCGGAGGGATCTACAAGGAGCCGAAGAACTTCTTCGCGCAGTTCGCGGTCGATGCGCCGACGTACTTCCCGATGTACCCCGAGTTCATCTTCGACCCGGACGAGTACGCGGCCTTCCTGCGCGACCGCCGCGGGGCGGTCGTCGGCCGTCAGCTCGCCGACCTGTACGGCTTCAAGGTCGGCGACACGATTCCGCTCAAGAGCGCGATCTACCCGGGCAACTGGGAGTTCACGGTGCGCGCGATCTACGACGCCAGGGACGAGACGACGATCACGCGCCAGATGTACTTCCACTTCGATTACCTGAACGAGCAGATCAAGAAGGTCTTCCCCCGCCGGGCCGACCAGGCCGGCGTGTTCGTCGTGAGCATCGCCGACAGTTCGGCCTCGGCCGACATCGCGCGCACCATCGACGCCGAGTTCAAGAATTCGCTCGCCGAGACGCTGACCGAGACGGAGAAGGCGTTCACGCTCGCCTTCGTCGCGATGATCGAGACGATCATCGTGGCGATCGAGGGCGTCAGCTACGTCGTCATCCTGATCATCATGGCGGTGGCGGCGAACACGATGGCGATGACGGCGCGCGAACGGCTGTCCGAGTACGCGACGATGAAGGCGCTCGGCTTCCCGCCGCGCACGGTCGCCCTGATGATCCTCGCCGAGGCGATGCTGCTCGCCGCCCTCGGCGGCGCCATCGGAATGCTGCTGACGCCGCCGGTCGTGCAGGTGTTCCACGCCGCGACCATCAGCGTGTTCGCCAAGATGCCGCTGGTGCCGCAGACGTTCTACCTGCAGGCCGCGTGTGCGCTGGTGGTCGGCCTCGTCGCCGGCATCGTCCCGGCGGTTCGCGCCTCGCGCGTCAGGATCGTCGACGGGCTGCGCCATGTGGCCTGAGCGGAGGCCGGCCGGCGAGAGCGCGACCGCGCAGCGGTCGCGTACACCACGCGTGAACGGATGAAGATCCCGCTCAGCTACGTCGCGCGCAACCTCTGGGTGCGCAAGCTCACCACGGCGCTGACCGCGGGCGGCATGGCGCTGGTCGTGTTCGTTTTCGCGGCCGTGCTGATGCTCGATGCCGGTCTGAAGACGACGCTGGTGTCGACCGGCTCGGTCGACAACGTCGTCGTGATCCGGCAGGGAAGCCAGACCGAGGTGCAGAGCGGCATCCTGCGCGACCAGGCGGCGCTGATCGAGACCGCGCCGGAGGTCGCGCGCGGACCGGATGGGCGGGCGCTGGTCTCCAAGGAGGTCGTGGTGCTGAACTCTCTGCCCAAGATCGACCAGCCGACCAAGCGCAGCAACGTCGTCGTGCGCGGCGTGCCGGAGATGGGGATCGTGCTGCGGCCGCAGGCGAGGATCGTGCAGGGGCGGATGTTCCGCGCCGGCTCGTCGGAGATCGTCGTCGGCGCTTCGGTGGCGCGCGGGTTCGCCGGGGTCGAGCTCGGGCAGCAGTTGTCCTTCGCCGGGCGGGCCTGGACGGTCGTCGGCGTGTTCGATGCCGGCAAGAGCGGCTTCGACTCCGAGATCTGGGGCGACGTCGATCAGATGATGCAGGCCTTCCGGCGGGCGGGCTACTCGTCGGTGATCGCGCGCCTCGCGACGCCGGATTCGTTCGAGCCGATGAAGGCGCGGCTGGACGAAGACCCGCGGCTGAAGGTGAGCATCAAGCGCGAAACGAAGTTCTACGAGGACCAGTCGGCGGGCCTGTCGACGTTCATCACGCTGCTTGGCATGGCGTTGTCGGTGATCTTCTCGCTCGGCGCGATGATCGGCGCGACGATCACGATGTACGCCGCCGTCGCCACCCGCACCGGGGAGATCGGGACGCTGCGCGCGCTCGGGTTCCGGCGCCGCGCGATCCTCTCGGCCTTCCTCGGCGAGTCGCTGCTGCTCGCGTTGGTCGGCGGCCTCGCCGGGCTCGCGGCGGCCAGCTCGCTGACTGCGATCACGGTGTCCACCACCAACTTCCAGTCGTTCTCGGAACTCGCGTTCTCGTTCACGCTGACTCCGCGCATCGTCGCGCAGTCGCTCGCCTTCGCCCTGCTGATGGGATTCGTCGGCGGGTTCCTGCCGGCGATCAAGGCGAGCCGCATGAAGATCGTCGACGCGCTGCGGGCGGACTGATCCCGCGCGCCCCGACGGCACGCACGCCGAGCGGGAGCGACGGCGCGTGCCGCCGCGGCCGCGGCCGGGTATGCTCCCTCGGCCAAGAGTCGAACAAAAGAAGGAGGAGACAACCATGAAGCGTCGCGAGTTTTCCATCGCCGTGGCGGCCACGTTGGCGGCGGCCCCGTTCGGACTGTCAGGCCCGGCCTTCGGGCAGCAGATCGGCGCCCTGAAGATGATGATTCCCGCCAATCCCGGCGGGGGCTGGGACCAGACCGGCCGCCAGCTTGCGGCGGCGATGCAGAGCGCCAAGCTGGTGCAGTCGGTGTCGTTCGAGAACAAGGGCGGCGCGGCCGGCACGCCAGGCCTCGCGCAGTTCGTCAACAGCGCGAAGGGCGACCCGAACGCCGTCATGATCGCCGGCCTCGTGATGGTCGGCGGGATCATCCTGAACAAGTCGCCGGTCGACCTCACGATGGTGACGCCGATCGCGCGGCTCACCAGCGAGTACGAAGTGATCGTGGTGCCGGCCTCGTCGCCGCACAAGACCATGGGCGACCTCGTGCAGGCGTTCAAGGCGAACCCGGGCTCGGTTTCGTGGGGCGGCGGTTCGGCCGGCGGCACCGACCACATCCTCGTGGGCATGATCGCGAAGGCGGTCGGCGGCGACGTCTCGAAGATCAACTACGTGCCGTTCAAGGGCGGCGGCGATTCGATCGCGGCCATCGTCGGCGGCCACGTCACCGCGGGCGTGTCGGGCCTCGGCGAATACTCGGAGCAGATCAAGGCCGGCCGCATGCGCGCGCTCGCCGTGTCCGGCCCGAACGCAGAGGAAGGCATCAAGTCGCTCAAGGAGCAGGGCATCGACGTGGTGCTCGGCAACTGGCGCGGAATCTTCGGCGCGCCGGGCCTCACGCCGGCGCAGCGCGACCAGCTGGTCAAGCTCGTCCAGGCCGCGACGGAAACGCCGGCGTGGAAGGAGACGCTGAGCAAGATGGGCTGGTCGTCCTGGTTCCTGGCCGGCGATCAGTTCAAGGCCTTCCTCGAGGAAGACACGCGCCGCGTCGTGGCGATCATGGAGTCGCTCGGGCTGAAGAAGTAACGTGACCCCCGGTCTCGCGGCGGCGTCGCGCCGCGGCGCGCTGGTCGACGTCCTCCTGTCGCTCGGGGTGATGGCGCTCGGCATCGCCGCGGCCGTCGTCGCCTTGAGCCTGCCGAGCGCTGGCGGCTACTCGCGCGTGGGCCCGAATGTGATGCCGGTCGTGGTCAGCTTCGGGCTGATCCTGTTCGGGGGCCTGCTGCTCGCCGAGTGCTTCACCGGGGGCTGGCGGGCGCGCACCCCGGACGATCCGGCCGAGCGGGGGGAGCACGGGTTCGTCGCGGGCGCCTTCGCCTGGGTCAGCGCGGGCCTGTTCGCGCAGATGGCGCTGATCAACACGGCGGGCTTCGTGCTCGCGGCGGCGGTGCTGTTTGCCTGCGTGGCGCGCGGCTTCGGCAGCGGACGCTGGCTGCGGGACAGCGCGATCGGGCTGCTGCTCGGGCTCGGCGTGTTCATGTTCTTCGTGCGCTTCCTGAACGTGAACCTTCCGGCGGGCTGGTTGCGGCCGTTCCTCGGCGGAGCGGGGTTGTGATCGAGACCTTCGGCGCCCTGGTCGACGGCTTCGGCATCGCGCTGACGCCGCTGAACCTGCTCTGGGGGCTGGTCGGGGTGACCCTCGGAACCTTCGTCGGCGTGCTGCCCGGCGTCGGCCCCGCGCTGACGGTCGCGATGCTGATGCCGATCACGGCCAAGCTCGATCCGACCGGCGCGCTGATCATGTTCGCCGGCATCTACTACGGGGCGATGTACGGCGGATCGACGACCACCATCCTGCTCAACACGCCCGGAGAGTCGGCGTCGATCGCCACCGGGCTCGAGGGCAACCAGATGGCGAAGAATGGGCGTGCAGGCCCGGCGCTCGCGACCGCCGCCATCGGCTCGTTCGTCGCCGGCTCGATCGCGACCGTGCTGCTGACCCTGCTTGCGCCTGTCGTCGTCGAGATCGCGCTGAAGTTCGGCCCCGCCGAGTACTTCGCGCTGATGGTGTTCGCCTTCGTCACCGTCGCCGCCGTCCTCGGGCAGTCGACGACCCGCGGCCTGACGATGCTGTTCCTCGGCCTGCTGTTCGGCCTGGTCGGCATCGACGAGCAGACCGGGCAGCAGCGCTTCGCGTTCGGCGTGCCGGAACTGCTCGACGGCATCGACGTGGTCGTGCTCGCGGTCGGCCTGTTCGCCGTGGGCGAGGCGTTGTATGTCGCCGCCTACAGCAGCCGGCAACGCGAAGAGATCGAGCGGCTGTCTGGTTCGCTGATGATGTCGAAGGAGGACTGGCGGCGCTCGTGGCCGGCGTGGCTGCGCGCGACGGCCGTCGGGTTCCCGTTCGGCACGATTCCCGCCGGCGGGGCCGAGATTCCGACGTTCCTGTCGTACGCCATGGAGCGCAGACTCAGCAAGAAGCCGGAAGAGTTCGGGCATGGCGCGATCGAAGGCGTCGCCGGGCCCGAGGCCGCGAACAACGCGGCGGCCACCGGCGTGCTGGTGCCGTTGCTGACGCTCGGCATCCCGACGTCGGCCACCGCGGCGATCCTGCTCGCGGCGTTCCAGAATTACGGCATCCAGCCGGGTCCGCTGCTGTTCCAGACCCAGGCCAGCCTGGTGTGGGCGCTGATCGCGAGCCTGTACGTCGGAAACGTGCTGCTGCTCGTGCTGAACCTGCCGCTGATCGGCCTCTGGGTGCAGGTGCTGAAGATTCCGAAGCCGCTGCTGTACGGCGCGATCCTCGTGTTCGCGACGCTGGGCGCGTACAGCCTGCACCAGTCGGTCGTCGACCTGGTGACGCTGTACGTCTTCGGGCTGCTGGGCTTCGGGATGCGGCGCTGGGGCTTCCCGGTCGCGCCGGCGGTGATCGGCCTCATCCTGGGGCCGCTGGCCGAGAGCCAGATGCGGCGCGCGCTGTCGATCAGCCAGGGCGACCCGTCGGTGTTCATCACGCAACCGATCTCGGCGTCGCTGTTCCTGCTGACCGCGATCATCCTGCTTGCCCCGCTGGTCGCGCGCGCCATGCGGCGGCGGCGCGGCGGCTAGACTGCGGCGCGGCCTTCGGCGAGGCCGCAACAACGTCCGCGCCCTGCGCGCGGGGCGCCGCTGATGGTCCAGGTCCTTCCCGTCCTTCGTTCGCTCGTCGTCGCGCTGGCCGGTGCGCTCCTGTGCGTCTGGCTCCGGGCGCCCCTGCCATGGCTGATCGGACCGCTGGTGGCGGTGGCACTCGTCAGCATGCTGCACGGGCGGCTCGCGTCGCCGCCGGGCGGACGCCAGGCCGGGCAATGGATCATCGGCGTTGCGCTCGGGCTGTACTTCTCGCCCGATGTAGTGCGCGAGGTGGTTCGCCTCGCGCCGTGGGTCGCGCTGGCCGTGGCCTTCGCGCTCGCGCTCGGCGTGCTCGGCAGCTGGCTGCTGGGCAAGATGGTCGCGACCGATGCGCCGACCTCGTTCTTCGGCATGGCGATTGGCGGCGCCAGCGAGATGGCGGTCCTGGCGGAGCGGCACGGCGGGCAGGTCGAGCGCGTGGCCGCCGCGCACAGCCTGCGCATCATGCTGGTCGTGCTGATCGTGCCGCTGCTGCTGAACGCGTTCGACATCCACGGCCTCGATCCCTACGTGCCGATCGCGCGCGACTTCTCGTGGGCCGGATTCGCCTTGCTGGCGGTCGTCACCGGCGGGGCGGCATGGGCGCTGCGCCGCCTGGGCTCGCCGAACGGCTGGATGATCGGGCCCCTGCTGGCCGCCGCGGTCGTCACGTCGATGGGCCTCACCTGGTCGTCGCTGCCCGCGCCCGTCGTCAATGCCGGGCAGTTGCTGATCGGCATCGGACTCGGCGTGCGCTTCACGCCCGAGTTCTTCGAGTCGGCGCCGCGCTTCCTCGGCGCCGTGGCGGCGATCACGCTCGTGTACCTCGCGATCGCGGCCTTGTTCGGCTGGCTGCTGTCCGCCGGTTCCGGCCTGCACTGGTCGACCGCGATCGTGGCGACGACGCCGGGCGGCATCGGGGAAATGGCGCTCACCGCGAAGGCGTTGCGGCTCGGCGTGCCCATCGTCACGGCGTTCCACGCGATACGGATGGCGGCCGTCGTGCTGAGCGTGGGGATCACGTACCGCGCGTGGACGCGCTGGAAGAGCCGGCGCGCCGGCGCTATCGGGCCGCGAGGGCGGCAGCGTTGACGATGTTGCGCGGCGCGCCGGCGGCGAACGCGACGACGTTGTCGAACGCGCCGCCGAACATCGTCTCGTAGGACGTGCGCTCCACGAACCCGAGATGCGGCGAGGCGATCACGTTCGGCAGCCGCAGCAGCGGTTCGTCGCGCACGGGCTCGCGCTCGTAGACGTCGACGGCGGCCATCCCCGGCCGTCCGTCGCGCAGGGCTTCGACGAGCGCGCCGGCTTCCACCAGTTCGGCGCGGCTCGTGTTGACCAGGAGCGCGGTGGGCTGCATCCGCGCCAGGTCCTGCCGCGTCACGCATCCGCGCGTGGTCTCGGCCAGGCGCAGGTGCAGCGTCAGCACGTCGGCGCGCTCGAACAGTTCTTCACGGCTGGGCGCGGTCGCGTGGCCGTCCGCTTCCGCACGTGCGCACGCCTGCTCGCTGCCGTGAACCAGCACCTTCATGCCGAAGGCCTTGCCGTAGCCGGCGACCAGCGCGCCGATCTTTCCGTAGCTCCACACCCCGAGCGTCTTGCCGGCGAGCGCAACACCGAGGCCGGCGAGCGGCCAGTCGTGTCGTGCCGGCACGCTTTGCTGCCACGCGCCGGCGTAGAGGTTCGCCATGTACGGCGGCAGGCGGCGCATCGCGGCGAGGATCAGCAGCCACGTGAACTCGGCGGTTGCCACCGAGTAACCCGTCCCTTCGGCGACCGCCACGCCGCGGCGGCTGCAGGCCTCGACGTCGATGTGGGGGCCGACCTTGCCGGTCTGGCTGATCAGCCGGAGCTTCGGCAGGCGGGCCAGCAGCGCGTCCGTGATCCGCGTGCGCTCGCGCGTCAGGACCAGAGCCTCCGCGTCCCGCAGGCGCGACGCGAGCTGGCCGAGGCCGGCGGCCGTCGCGGTGAGCACCCGCGCGTCGTGACCGTTAAGCCGCGTGAAGCAGTCGAGGTGGCGGACGACGTCCTGATAGTCGTCGAGGATCAGGATCTTCATCGTGGTGTTCCGGGGTTGTTTGGGAGCGAGGGCACCGTTCGTCGGGTCCGTCCCAGGGGTTGCTCGCTCGCCTGCCTTGGTCGGGTCGCTGGCCCCAGCTAAAATAACCTTCTTTCCCGCAACCCGGCGCTTTCCGGCCACCCGCCGCCCGCCGGTTGCTCGCGGCCAAAAGCCACGAAGCAAGAATCACGATCGCCTCGCCCTCGCCGAGGGACAAGGCGACGACTTTGGAGGCAGGACCAATGAGCGCAGTGCTTTCGGGGCAGGGGGCCGCCGCCCCTTCGTACGTCAGGAACAAGAGGCTGATCGCCTGGGTGGCCGACATGGCCCGCCTGACCCGGCCGGATCGCGTCGTGTGGTGTGACGGATCGCAGGCCGAGTACGACCGGCTGTGCGAAGAGCTGGTGCAGTCAGGGACGTTCACGCGACTGAATCCCGCGAAGCGTCCCAACAGCTATCTGGCGCTGTCGGACCCGAGCGACGTGGCGCGGGTCGAGGACCGCACCTTCATCTGCAGCGAGCAGAAGGAAGATGCCGGTCCCACGAACAACTGGATGGCGCCGCCCGAGATGCGCGCGACGCTGAACGGCCTGTTCGCCGGCTGCATGCGCGGCCGCACGATGTACGTCGTGCCGTTCTCGATGGGACCGCTCGGCAGCCATATCTCCCAGATCGGGGTCGAGCTGTCCGACAGCGCTTACGTGGCCGTGAACATGCGCATCATGACGCGCATGGGCCGCGCGGTGATCGACCTGCTCGGCACCGACGGCGCGTTCGTCCCGTGCATCCACTCGGTCGGCAAGCCGCTGGCGGAGGGCGAGAAAGACGTGCCGTGGCCATGCAGTGACACCAAGTACATCGTGCATTTCCCGGAAACGCGGGAGATCTGGTCGTACGGTTCCGGCTACGGCGGCAACGCCCTGCTCGGGAAGAAGTGCCTGGCGCTGCGAATCGCATCGACGATGGGCCGCGACGAGGGCTGGCTCGCCGAGCACATGCTGATCCTGGCCGTGACGCCGCCGAAGGGGAAGAAGTACCACATCGCCGCGGCGTTTCCGTCGGCCTGCGGCAAGACCAACTTCGCCATGCTGATTCCGCCGCCGGCGTTCGAAGGCTGGAAGGTGACGACGGTCGGCGAGGACATCGCGTGGATCAAGCCGGGCGCGGACGGCCGCCTGTACGCGATCAATCCGGAGGCTGGCTGCTTCGGCGTCGCGCCGGGCACGTCGGAGAAGACGAATCACAACGCGATGGCCATGCTGCACGAGAACGTCATCTACACCAACGTCGCCCTGACCGACGACGGCGACATATGGTGGGAAGGCATGGGCCCCGCGCCGGACCACGTGATCGACTGGCAGGGCAAGGACTGGACGCCGGAAGACGGCAAGGCGGGCCGGAAAGCCTCGCACCCCAATGCGCGCTTCACCGTCGCCGCCAGCCAGTGCCCGTCGATCGACGTGGACTGGGAGAACCCGGACGGCGTGGCGATCGACGCTTTCCTGTTCGGCGGGCGTCGCTCGACGACGGTGCCGCTCGTCACCGAGGCGCGAACCTGGGTCGAGGGCGTCTACATGGCCGCGACGATGGGGTCCGAGACCACGGCGGCCCAGCAGGGTGCGCAGGGAGTGCTGCGCCGCGACCCGTTCGCGATGCTGCCGTTCTGCGGCTACAACATGGGCGACCACTTCGGCCACTGGATCGCGCTCGGCAAGAAGCTCGGGAGCGGCGGCGCGAAACTGCCGAAGATCTTCACCGTGAACTGGTTCCGGACCGACGAGAACGGCAAGTTCGTGTGGCCGGGCTTTGGCGAGAACATGCGAGTCCTCCAATGGATCGTCAGCCGGGTCGAGGGACAGGCCGGCGGCGTCGAGCACCTGTTCGGCGTGTCGCCGCGGTATGAAGACCTGCAGTGGACGGGCCTCGAGTTCCCGCGCGCGCAGTACGACCGCATCACGGCGGTGAACCTCGACGACTGGCGCAAGGAGATCGCACTGCACAGCGAGCTGTTCGCAAAGCTCGAGCCGCGCCTGCCGCGTGAACTGCAGGCAGCGCGCAGCGCGCTGGAGCAGGGGCTCGCCGCCTGACCTTGCCCGCCGCAACGAGAAAGGCCGCCCCGGGGCGGCCTTTTCTCTTTCCGGTTCGCTACGGCTTCGGCTGCAGCACGTACAGCAGGTAGCGCTTCTCGCGCTTGAACACCTCGGGGTCGAGCGTGTCGAGGCGCACCTTCGAAAGCTTCTCGCGGACACTGGGCTGGAACAGGTAGCCCAGGAACGGATGACGAAGGAAGAACTTCTCGCTGAAGAAGTGGGCGACAGGCAACGCGAAGCGGTCGGCGAGCACGCGGGCGTAGGCGAGCGATGGCACGACGTTGTCCGTGACATCGACGCGCTCGACGACCGCCAGGCCGTGCCGGGCGATCGCGGAGTCGAAGTCCGCGAGCAGGTGGCCCGACCGGTTCTTCGAGTCGGGCTTCAGGCGGAAGTAGTCGATCACGATCCATCGCCCGCCCGGAGCGAGGAATGCCTTCACTCGCTCGATCCCATCGTCGAGCGCGATGTACTGGAACGACTCGGAATTGATGACCGCCTCGAAACGCTCCGGCCGCTGCCGCGGGTCGAACGACTCCAGCGTGCCTTCGAGCAGGGGGATGTGCGGCCAGTGCGAACGGATGTGCGCGGCGTGCGAGCGGTTCGGCGTGAGTCCGGTGGGACGTGCGCCGGCCGCATCGAGCCGCGCCAGCAAGCCGCCCATGCCACAGCCGATGTCGAGCACGCGCTCTCCCGGTTGCACGCGCTCGACCAGCAGCGACGCGTAGTCGTCCATGGCCTGCTTCGCGTCGGCGAGGCTGATCGACTCGGGATCGGCGGGCGGCTCGGGGAAGTAGCCGTAATGCAGGAAGTTGTTGCCGAAGACCGCCCCGTACAGTGCGAGTTCGAGGTCGTCCGCCGGGTCCCACACCGAACGTCCGGCCCGGTTCTGGCTCATGTGCCGGATCAGCGCCGGCACGTTCAGCAGTCGCGTCAGTGCGCCCATGTTGGGGACCCGCTGGGCGCGTTCGTTGTTGTCATCGGGAAAGCCGTGCGAGGTTGCGGCCGGAACAATAGCAAGCCTGCTCGGGTTTCACCCTGACCCGTGACCTTGCACCGGTAGGGCATTGCGAAGATACTGGTCGGCCCCCGCAAGGCCCGATACGAGGCCAGCCGGGAGGGCCTCATCGATCGCAGTGCCCGTACGCAGGAGACCGTATTGGGGCTGATCTACTACATCACGCAGGTCCAGTTCGACTTCGGGGCGATTGCGCTCGCACGCTCCGAGTGCGAGCGCGCCGGCATTCGTCGCCCGCTCATCTGCACCGATCGCGGCGTGGTCGCGGCCGGGCTGCTCGGAAGGCTCCTGTCAGCCCTCGGTGACCTGCCCGTCGCGGTGTTCGACGAGACGCCGTCGAACCCGACCGAAGCGGCCGTGATGAAGGCCGTGGCGGCCTACCGTGCCCACGGCGCGGATGGGCTCGTGGCGCTCGGGGGCGGCAGCCCGATCGATCTCGCCAAGGGCGTCGCCATCATGGCGACCCATCCTGGCGCGCTGGCCGAATACGCGACCATCCTCGGCGGCAGTCCCAGGATCACCCCGGGTGTTGCCCCGCTGATCGCCATTCCGACGACGGCGGGCACCGGCAGCGAGGTGGCGCGGGGCGCCATCATCATCCTCGACGATGGCCGCAAGCTCGGCTTTCATTCGTGGCACCTGGTGCCGAAGACCGCGATCTGCGACCCGGAACTGACGTACGGGCTGCCACCGAAGCTGACGGCCGCCACCGGCATGGACGCGGTGGCCCACTGCGTCGAGACGTTCCTGTCGAAGGCCGTGAATCCGCCGGCTGACGCGATTGCCCACGATGGGCTGGTGCGAGCGCTGAAGAACATCGACCGGGCGGTGAACCAGCCAACCGATCGCGAAGCGCGCTGGAACATGATGAGCGCTTCGATGCAGGGAGCGATGGCCTTCCAGAAGGGACTCGGCGCAGTCCATTCGTTGTCGCATGCCCTGGGCGCGCTGCCGGTAGGTCCGCATCACGGCACGCTGAACGCCGTCCTGCTGCCGGAGGTGGTCAAGTTCAACGAATCCGTCGTGCCCGACAAGGTCCAGGCCATCGCCGATGTCTTCGGCGTGCGCGGCGGCGCGGCCCTGGCCCGCTCGATCCGGGATCTCAACCGGCGACTGGGGCTGCCGTCCGGCCTCGATGAGATGGGCATCGGCCCGGATCTCTACGAAGACATCGCCACGCACGCGCTGAAGGACCATTGCCACGCGACGAACCCGCGGATCGCCTCGCACGCGGATTACGTTGCTATGCTCGCCGCCTCCGCGTGAACGGGCGGGTGCCGGTTCCAGAAGACAACAACCAACGCAATGAACGCTTCCGACACCATCCTGGAAACGCGCGGCCTGACGAAGGAGTTCAAGGGCTTCGTCGCCGTCGCCGACGTCAACCTGAAGGTCGTGCGCGGGACCATCCACGCGCTCATCGGCCCCAACGGGGCCGGCAAGACCACCTGCTTCAACCTGCTGACCAAGTTCCTGACGCCGACGCGCGGGCACATCCTGTTCAACGGCGAAGAAATCACGCGGGACACGCCGGAGCGCATCGCCCGCCGCGGCATCGTCCGCTCCTACCAGATCTCGTCGGTGTTCCCGCACCTCACGGCGCTGGAAAACGTTCGGATCGCCCTGCAGCGGCCCACCGGCCTGTCGTTCCAGTTCTGGCGCAGCGAGCGTTCGCTCGATCACCTGAACGAGCGCGCGCTGGCCCTGCTGGACCAAGTGGACCTGCGGCCGTACGCGTCGAGCCCGACCGTCTCGCTGCCGTACGGGCGCAAGCGCGCCCTTGAAATCGCAACGACGCTCGCCACCGAACCGGAGCTGATGCTGCTCGACGAGCCGACCCAGGGCATGGGGCACGAAGACGTGGCCCGCGTCACCGAACTGATCAAGCGGGTCGCCGCCGGGCGCACGGTGCTGATGGTCGAGCACAACATGAACGTCGTGTCGAGCATCGCGGACACCATCACCGTGCTCGCGCGCGGCGCGGTCCTCGCGGAAGGGCCTTACTCGAGCGTGTCGAGGAACCCGGCCGTGATGGAGGCCTACATGGGCACAGCCGACGCGCAGCTGGAAAGCGCTGGGCACTGAAATGGCCACGGCGCTCGAGATCAAGGATCTGCACGCCTGGTACGGCGAGTCGCACATCCTGCACGGTGTCGACCTGCACGTGAACCAGGGCGAAGTGGTCACGCTGCTCGGACGCAACGGGGCCGGGCGGACGACGACGCTGCGCGCGGTCATGGGACTGACCGGCGCGCGCAAGGGCTCGATCGAGGTGAACGGCGCCGAAACCATCGGAATGGCCACGCACCGGATCGCCCACCTCGGCATCGGCTACTGCCCGGAGGAGCGCGGCATCTTCGCCAGCCTGTCCTGCGAAGAGAACCTGCTGCTGCCGCCGCGCGTCGCGGCCGAGGGCGGCATGAGCATCGAAGAGATCTACGGGATGTTCCCGAACCTGAAGGAGCGGGCGAAGAGCCAGGGGTCGCGGCTGTCGGGCGGCGAGCAGCAGATGCTCGCGGTGGCCCGGATCCTGCGCACCGGCGCCCACCTGCTGCTGCTGGACGAGATTTCGGAGGGCCTCGCGCCCGTCATCGTCGCCAAGCTCGGCGAGATGATCCGGATGCTGAAGGCCAAGGGCTACACCGTCGTGATGGTCGAACAGAACTTCCGCTTCGCGGCGCCTCTGGCCGACCGTTTCTATGTCATGGAGCACGGACGCATCGTCGAAACCTTCGCCGCGGCCCAGTTGCGGGAGAAGGAATCCACGCTGCACCAACTCCTTGGAGTTTGATCAACCAACACTTCCCTTTGAGGAGGAGACAACGTGAAACTGAAGAAGATCTGTGCCGCGCTTGCAATGTGCGGGTTTGCATTCGGCGTCGGCAGCGCGCACGCGCAGAAGCTGTCCGGCGACAAGATCGTGATCGGCTTCATCACCGACATGTCGTCGCTGTATTCCGACATTGACGGCCAGGGCGGCGTCGAGGCGATCCGCATGGCGATCGCGGACATGCAGAAGGAGTTTCCCGGCAAGAAGATCGAGCTCGTCTTCGCCGACCACCAGAACAAGGCCGACATCGCCTCGTCGAAGGTGCGCGAGTGGATCGACCAGGCCGGCGCGGACGTGATCATCGGCGGAACCAACTCGTCGACCGCGCTCGCTTCCGCCAAGGTGGCGGCCGAGAAGAAGCGGCCGTACTTCGCCATCGGGGCGGCGACCTCGCGGCTGACGAACGAGGACTGCACGCCGTACACCGTGCACTACGCGTACGACACGGTCGCCCTCGCCAATGGCACCGGCGCCGCGGTCGTCAAGAGCGGCGGCAAGAGCTGGTACTTCCTCACCGCCGACTACGCGTTCGGGCACTCGCTGGAGAAGGACACTGGCGACGTCGTGAAAGCCGCCGGCGGCACGGTTGTCGGCGCGGTGCGCCATCCGCTGTCGGCGTCTGACTTTTCGTCGTTCCTGCTGCAGGCGCAGAACAGCAAGGCGCAGATCCTCGGCCTCGCGAACGCCGGCGGCGACACGATCAACTCGATCAAGGCAGCCAACGAGTTCGGCATCACGAAGAACATGAAGCTCGCTGGCCTGCTGATGTTCATCAACGACATCCACAGCCTGGGCCTGAAGACCACCGAGGGGATGTACCTGACCGACGGCTGGTACTGGAACCAGACGCCCGAGTCGCGTGAATGGGGCCGCCGCTTCTTCGACAAGATGAAGCGGATGCCATCGATGCTGCAGGCCGGCAACTACTCCGCGGTCTCCACCTACCTGAAGGCGGTGAAGGCGGCCGGGTCGGACGATGCCGATGCCATCATGGCGCAGCTCAGGAAGACGAAGATCAACGACATGTTCACCAAGAATGGCGTGATCCGCGAAGACGGTCGCATGGTGCACGACATGTACCTGAGACAGGTGAAGTCGCCCGCTGAGTCGAAGGAGCCGTGGGACTACTTCAGGCTGGTGCAGACGATTCCGGGCGACGAGGCGTTCACGAAGCTCGCGAATTCGAGGTGCCCGCTGGTCAAGAAGTAATCGCGTGAACGCACCGGGCGGACTTCCGCCCGGTGCCTTTCCTGACGGCTGCAATGACTGAAATCTTCGGCATTCCGCTTTCTGCGCTGCTGTCCCAGCTGCTGCTGGGGCTGGTCAACGGCTCGTTCTACGCGATGCTGTCGCTCGGGCTGGCGGTCATCTTCGGGCTGCTGAACGTCATCAACTTCGCCCACGGCGCGCTCTACATGATGGGCGCCGTCTTCGCGTGGATGGGCCTGACCTACTTCGGCCTCAACTACTGGGTGATGCTGGCGGTCGCGCCGCTGCTGGTCGGCGTGTTCGGGGTCATCATCGAGAGGCTGCTGCTGCGGCACCTCTACAAGCTCGATCACCTGTACGGGCTGCTGCTGACCTTCGGCCTCGTGCTGCTGATCGAGGGATTCTTCCGCTCCTTCTACGGCGTGTCGGGCCTGCCGTACACCGTGCCCGAGCAGCTGGAAGGCGCCACGAACCTCGGCTTCATGATCATGCCCAACTACCGGGCGTGGGTCGTGGTCGCGTCGCTCATCGTGTGCTTCGGCACCTGGTTCGTCATCGAGCGCACCAAGCTCGGCGCCTACCTGCGCGCCGGGACCGAGAACGCGCAACTGACGCAGGCGTTCGGCGTGAACGTGCCGCTGATGGTCACGCTGACCTACGGCTTTGGCGTCGCGCTCGCCGGCTTCGCCGGCGTGCTGGCCGCGCCCATCCTCCAGGTGCAGCCGCTGATGGGCAGCAACCTGATAATCGTCGTCTTCGCCGTGGTGGTGATCGGCGGCATGGGCTCGATCATGGGCTCGATCCTCACCGGCCTGGGGCTCGGTGTGATCGAGGGCTTCACGCGGGTCTTCTATCCCGAGGCGTCGTCGACCGTGGTCTTCGTGATCATGGCGATCGTGCTGCTGATCCGGCCCGCCGGCCTGTTCGGCAAGGAGAAATAGCGTGCGGCTCTCGAAGGAGTTCGTCGTCTACCTGGCGCTGTTCGCGATGGTCGCGATCCTGCCCTTCGTCGGCGCCTACCCGGTGTTCGTGATGAAGGTGATGTGCTTCGCGCTCTTCGCGTGCGCCTTCAACCTGCTGATCGGCTTTACCGGCCTGCTGTCGTTCGGCCACGCGGCCTTCCTCGGCGGAGCCGCCTACGCGACCGGCCACGCGCTCAAGTTCTGGGGCGTGTCGACCGAGGTCGGACTGCTGATCGGGCTCTTCAGCGGCGCGGCGCTCGGCTTCGTCATGGGCGCGCTGGCGATCCGCCGCAGCGGCATCTACTTCTCGATGATCACGCTCGCGCTCGCGCAGATGCTGTTCTTCTTCTTCCTGCAGGCGCCGTTCACCGGGGGCGAGGACGGATTGCAGAGCGTGCCGCGCGGCAGGTTCCTCGGGCTGGTCGACCTCTCGAGCGACTTGTCGCTGTACTACGTCGTGCTGGGCATCTTCGTGCTGTCGTTCCTGCTGATCTACCGCACCGTGCACTCGCCGTTCGGCCAGGTGCTGAAGGCGATCCGCGAGAACGAGCCGCGCGCCATGTCCCTCGGCTACGACACCGCGCGCTTCAAGCTGCTCGCCTTCGTGCTGTCCGCGGCGCTCGCGGGGCTCGCCGGCGCGACCAAGACGCTGGTCCTGGGCTTCGCGACGCTGACCGACGCGCACTGGAGCACGTCCGGGCTCGTCATCCTGATGGTGCTCGTCGGCGGCATGGGGACGATGCTCGGCCCCATCCTCGGCGCCTTCATCATCGTCGCGCTCGAGAACAAGGTCGGCGACATCGGCATGTTCCTCGGCCGCCTCACCGGGATCGATTGGTTCAACGGGCTCGGCGAGTCCGTCACGGTGGTGACGGGGCTGATCTTCGTCGTCTGCGTGATGGCGTTCCGGCGCGGCATCGTCGGCGAGTTCAACGAGTGGTGGACGCATCGGCGGGCAACGGCCGACGCATAGCGCCGCCGGGCGCTGGCGGAGAGGGCGGCGATGCCGCCCTTTTTCTTTGGCGCGTCGGAGCGGGCGGCCTTGGCCACGCTTATCGAGCGAACGGGAACGACGAGGACGCGATCTCCGTAGATACAATCGATCGCCTCGATCCTCTGACCTGCCCGCCGCAGGTACCTAGAGTCACGCAATGTCGTTGAACTCAGCGATGGTCTATCGCCGCACCGATCGAGGGTTGCGCGAGGTCTATGAGAAATCGCACCAGTTCACGCAGAGCGAACGGCTGGTGCTGATCCTCCTGGATGGCCGCCTGAGCGTCGCGGGGCTGCACGCGCGGTTGCCCAGCCTGGACGACGAGCGGATCGAGCGCACGATCGTCAAGCTGGAGGAGGCGGGCCTCGTCGAGCCGTCGGGGTTGGTCGACAGCCTGCAGTCGCCGAGCCGGGCCGAGGAGGTGATGCGGCTCGAGCCCGATGTGGTCGCGGAGTTTCTCGAACAACTCGATTTGGATCCCGTCACCCGCTCGGCCGGCGCGAGCGGCGATGCGGCCGCCGAACTCGTCCTTGCAAGCGTGGACCGTGCCGCGGCGCAACTGGCGCGGGAGGAAGAGGAAGACGCCCGGCGCCGGAAGGAGCGCCCTGCAGACAGCCCTCTGAAAGAGAGTGATCGCTCACATATAAGCTCATCGCCCTCTCCTTTCACCGATCACGCGTGGGACCTCACCGAAGCCTCCAGCTTCGCCATCACGACGGTGAACGTTCCCGACCGCCTCGATCTGCAGGAAGAGCGCGACCGGGCCGAGATGGAGGAGTACACGGAGCATCGCCGGCAGGTCGCATTGCAGGCCTGGATGAAGCGGTTCCTCGTGGTGGCCGTGGTGATCGTCTTCGGCGGTGTGGTCTATGGGATCCTGAAGCCGGTCCGGGATCAGGCGTCTGCATCGCGTGTCGGCGAGCGAATGACCGTTGCCTTCAAGGTTCCGGTCAAGGTCGTCGAAACCGAGTTCCGGTTCCTGCCGTCGCCTCGCCTCATCCTGCGCGGCGTCGACGTCGGCGGCGAGTTCGGCGCCGAGCAGGTTTCGCTGCTGATCAACTGGAAGGATCTCTGGTCCGCCCTGAACGGCGGGCAGTGGGTGTGGGGAGAGGCGACAGTCGCGCCCGCGGCGATGTCGGCCGCGCAGGCGATCGCCGCCGTCAAGAGGGTCCCGGGCGGAACGGCGGGATTGCCGCAGACGGTCTCGACGATCCGTTTCGAGTCCATACAGGTTCCCGGCTCCCGCCTGTTCCCGGCGCGGTACGAAGCGGTGATGCGTCGCGGCGATGACGGGCGCTTCGGCCCCTTGGTCCTGACGGAACTCGCGAGCGACGATAGTTCGATGCAGTTGCAGCTCCGGCCATCGACCAGCGAGCCGGGCGCGCTCGACTTCACGCTCGATGCGCAACGATGGGCGGTCCCGGTCGGTCCGCGGACACGGTGGAGCAATGTCCGGGCCAGCGGAAGTCTCCGGGGCAACGTCCTCGAAGTGTCGAACTACTCCCTCACTGGTTTCTTCGGGATCACGACGGGCACGGTCTTCGTCGCCGGCGACGTCGAGTGGATCGTGACCGGCACGGCGGAAGCCGGGAAGGTCGACGTCGAGACAGTCCTGGATTCCTTGCGCGGAACGGCCCAAGGGGGATCGTCCGCACCGCGTCCAGCGGCGATGCAGGGCACCGCGGCCCTGAACCTCGTGATGCTGGGCCGTGGCGCAACGCCGGAGGATGCGATCGCGCACAGCGCCATCGCCGGGACGTTCACCGTCAGGTTCGCCGTTCTCAATGGAATCAACCTTGGCCTCGCGGCAACCCAGGGTGTGGCCGCGTCGGGCGTGACTCGCTTTACCGAGTTTGGCGGCACCGTCGTCGCGTCGACCAACGGCGTCCGGTTCGAGGAGACCGGAGGCCGCGCAGGCGCCATGGTCGCCCGCAGCAATTTCACGGTGGCGCCCGATGCGTCGATCGCGGGGGTCGTTCGTGTCGAACTGGGTGGCCAGAGGATCCAGGCGCCGATGACCCTGCGAATCAGCGGCACGGCAGTCCAGCCGCGCTTCGGTCGTTGACTGTTTCACGTGGAACGCGGTTCCACGTGAAACAGTCACTACGGGGATAGGCGGCGCTCCGTATACTCGCGCGCTCCCGGCCTTCCTTTCCGGCCCCGCGCCTGTATCGGCCTTTCCCTGATAGCCATGCTGTACCCGGAGTCATTCGACGTCATCGTTGTCGGTGGTGGCCACGCCGGAACCGAGGCTGCGCTCGCGGCCGCGCGGACCGGGTGCCGCACGTTGCTGCTCACCCACAACATCGAGACCCTCGGGCAGATGTCGTGCAATCCGTCGATTGGCGGGATCGGCAAGGGACATCTCGTCAAGGAGGTAGACGCCCTCGGCGGCGCGATGGCGGCCGCCACGGACGAGGCGGGGATCCAGTTCAGGATCCTGAACGGCTCGAAGGGCCCGGCGGTGCGCGCCACCCGCGCACAGGCCGATCGCCTCCTGTACAAGAAAGCGATTCGCGGGCGCCTCGAGAATCAACCCGGCCTCTGGATCTTCCAGCAGGCCGTCGACGACCTGATGCTCGAAGGAGAGCGTGTCGTCGGCGCCGTTACCCAGTCCGGCATTCGTTTCCCGGGCCGGACCGTGGTCTTGACCGCCGGTACTTTCCTGAACGGCCTGGTCCACATTGGTCTTCAGAACTACGCGGCGGGACGGGCGGGCGATCCTCCCGCGATCTCCCTCGCCGCGCGTCTCAAGGAGTTGCAGCTTCCGCAGGGCCGCCTGAAGACCGGAACGCCGCCACGCCTCGACGGGCGGACGATCGACTTTTCCCTGTGCCAGGAACAGCCGGGCGACCTGGATCCGATCCCCGTGTTTTCGTTCCTCGGCACGCCGGAGCAGCACCCCGGGCAACTTCCGTGCTGGATCACGCACACCAACGCGGCCACGCATCAGATCATTCGGTCGAACCTGGATCGGTCGCCGATGTACTCGGGCGTGATCGAGGGTGTCGGCCCGCGTTACTGTCCATCTATCGAGGACAAGATCCACCGGTTTGCCGACAAGGCCAGCCACCAGATCTTTCTCGAGCCCGAAGGCTTGACGACCCACGAGTACTACCCGAACGGCATTTCCACATCCCTGCCGTTCGATGTGCAGATCGCGGTCGTCCGGTCGATGCGTGGACTCGAAAACGCTCACATCCTCCGGCCGGGCTACGCAATCGAGTACGACTACTACGATCCGCGGGCGCTGAAGAACTCGCTCGAGACGAAAGGGATCCGCGGGCTGTTCTTCGCCGGACAGATCAATGGAACGACCGGCTACGAAGAGGCGGCCGCGCAAGGATTGCTGGCCGGCCTGAATGCGGCGCTGCAGGCGAAAGGGCGGGAGGCCTGGTGTCCGCGGCGCGACGAGGCGTACCTGGGGGTTCTCGTTGACGACCTGATCACGCGCGGCGTGTCCGAGCCGTACCGGATGTTCACGAGCCGCGCCGAGTACCGCCTGTCGCTGCGCGAGGACAACGCCGACATGCGATTGACCGAAGCGGGCCGGAGCCTCGGCTGCGTCGATGACCAGCGATGGGACCACTTCAACCGCAAGCGCGACGCCGTGGCGCGCGAGCTCGAACGCCTCAAGTCGACCTGGGTGAATCCTCGCATCATCGATGCAGCGGAGGCGGTTCGCGTGCTGGGCAAAGGCATAGAGCGAGAGTACACGCTCACTGACTTGCTCCGTCGGCCCTCGGTTACCTACGGCGCGCTTGTCTCGCTTCGGGACGTCGAAGGGCGGCCGCTCGGTGAGCCCGCCTCGGATGATCCGGTCGTCGCGGAACAGGTCGAGATCGCCGTGAAGTACGCCGGCTACATCGCGCGCCAGGGAGAAGAGGTCTCGCGGAACGAGGCGCACGAAACCACGCGGATTCCCGCCGACCTCGACTACGACGCGGTGCGGGGGCTGTCGATCGAGGTCCGGCAGAAACTCGAGCATCAGCGGCCAGAGACAGTAGGGCAGGCGTCCCGGATCTCCGGAGTCACGCCGGCGGCGATCTCGCTGCTATTGGTCCACCTGAAGCGCCTGTCGAAGACCCGTGGCACGGGCCAGCTCGCGGCCTGACGCCGACTCGCCGGTCGCCGTGTCTGACGTCCTGGCCGGGGCGGCGGAACTCGGCGTCGAACTATCCGCTTCACAGGCGGATCGGCTGGTCCGTTTTGCCGCGCTTCTGGTCCGCTGGAACGCTGTCCACAACCTGACGGCGATCAGCTCGCCGGCCGGCATTCTCTCTCATCATTTGCTCGATTCGCTCGCCATCTTGCCGCCATTGGCGCCGATCTTCGGCGAAAAACAATGTCGAGTGCTCGATGTGGGCTCGGGTGGCGGCTTGCCCGGAATTCCGCTGGCGATCGCACGCCCGCCCTGGCAAGTGACGGTGGTCGACAAGGTCGAGAAAAAGGTGGCGTTCCTCACGCAGGCGAAGCTCGAACTGGGCTTGCCAAATCTCGATTGCCTTCATGCGCGGGTCGAGGACGTGGAAGCGCCGCCCTTCGACCTGATCGTTTCGCGCGCCTTTTCCTCGCTCGAGGACTTCATTCGCGCCAGTGCTCACTTGCTGGCACGCGCCGGCTCGTGGGCGGCCATGAAGGGCGTGTATCCGAACGCAGAGCTGGCCGAGCTTGCGCGGGCAATGCCCGACGTCCGCGTGGTCGACGTCGTTAAACTCGATGTTCCCCGGCTCGAGGCCGAGCGCCACCTGATCCTGATGCAACGCCCCTGATGCTGGGAATCTCCGACTACTGGGCCTTCGTCGCCGCCGTGCTGGTCTTCCTGGCGCTGCCCGGTCCCGGCACGTTCGCGCTCCTGAACGCGACGGCAAAGGGTGGATTCCGCGCCGGCGCCGCGGCCACGTTCGGAGTCATCGGCGGCGACCAGGTGTTGATGTGGCTGGCCGCGATCGGGGTCGCCGCGGTGCTGCAGGCCAACGAAGCCCTGTTCAAGGGGCTGCAGTACGCGGGTGCGGCGTACCTGGCCTGGATCGGCCTGAAGCTCCTGTTCGCGAAACCGGGGGCTGCACCTCCGGTCAGCCTCAGGCCGGGGCACTTCGCCCGGCAGGCGTTCTTCATCACGCTGATGAATCCGAAGGCCATCGTCTTCTACATGGCGTTCTTCCCGCTCTTCATCGACGCCGGCCAGCATCGGGGCTTCGTGACGTTCGCCGCGATGGCGGCGACGATCGCGATCGTCACGCTGGCCTACTGCCTGACGCTGTGCGCGTTCGCGAACGCCGTCAGCGAACGCGTGCGCGCGCATCGCCGGCTGTCGCTGCTGCTGCAGCGTGTTGCGGGCGTCGCCTTGATCGGCTTCAGCCTGAAGCTCGCCCGATGAAGCAGGCCTTGTTCGCGCTCGCGCTCGCCGCCGGCGCCGTGTCCGCCGCCGAGCCATCGCGGCAGTACCTGTGGGTGCCGAGTCGAACCCCTGCGTTGTCGCCAGAGGATCGGCGAGCCATCGAGGCCTGCCTGTCGGCGCACGGCTACGACGCCGCCCGCCTCGTCGACTCGATGCCCGGAAAGAACTAGATGGCCCGCGTCTTCTGCATTGCCAACCAGAAGGGTGGAGTCGGAAAGACCACCACGGCCGTCAATCTCGCGGCAGGGATCGCGGCGCACGGAAAGCGCGTGCTGCTGGTCGACCTCGATCCGCAGGGCAATGCAACGATGGGCAGCGGCATCGACAAGCGCAGCCTGACGTCGTCCGTTTACCAGGTTCTGCTTGGCCTCGCCGACGTGCACCAGGCCTGCCTCGTCTCCGAGCACGGCGGTTTTCACGTGCTCGGTGCCAATCGCGAACTGGCGGGCGCCGAGGTCGAGCTGGTCGATTTCGACGACCGCGAGAACCGGTTGAAGAGCGCGCTGGCCGCGGTCTTCGACGACTACGACTTCATCCTGATCGACTGCCCGCCGTCGCTGTCGCTGCTGACCCTGAACGGCCTGTGCGCCGCGCACGGGGTCGTCATCCCGATGCAGTGCGAGTACTTCGCGCTCGAAGGCCTCGCGGACCTCGTCAACACGATCAAGCGCGTGGCGGCGAACCTCAACCCCGAACTGCGCGTGATCGGACTGTTGCGGGTGATGTTCGATCCCCGGATGACGCTGCAACAGCAGGTTTCGGAGCAACTCGTCGCGAAGTTCGGCGACAAGGTGTTCGCGACGATCATCCCGCGCAACGTGCGGCTGGCCGAGGCGCCGAGCTACGGGCTTCCGGGGGTCGTGTACGACCGCAGTTCCAAGGGCGCGCAGGCGTACCTGGCCTTCGGCTCCGAGATGATCCAGCGCATCGCGACGATGTGACCATGCTGGACGCGCGGGCCTGCGCGGGCAACGCGCCGGCGGCCTGCGCATGTTCGAAGTTCTGATTCAGGGACGGGCGCGCGTGCGGATGCCGCCGGCCGAAGTGGAAGGGGAAGAGGTGATGATGAAACGACCGAAAGGGCTCGGGCGAGGCCTCGACTCGCTGCTCGGCGAGGATCGGCCGCCCGCGCCGGCGCCCGCCGGCGCGCCCAGTGCCTTGCCGATCGCGCTCCTGCAGCCGGGCAAGTACCAGCCGCGCACGCGCATGAACCAGGAGGCACTCTCCGAGCTGGCGGATTCCATCCGCGCCCAGGGCGTGATGCAGCCGATTCTCGTGCGCCTTGTCGGAACCGATCGCTACGAGATCATCGCGGGCGAGCGCCGCTTTCGCGCGGCGCAGATGGCGGGCCTCACCGAGGTGCCGGTCCTCGTCAAGCAGGTTCCTGACACCGCGGCCCTGGCGATGGCGTTGATCGAGAACATCCAGCGCGAGGACCTGAATCCGCTCGAGGAAGCGCAGGGCGTGCAGCGCCTGATCCGCGAGTTCGACTTCACGCACGAGCAGGCGGCCGCGGCCATCGGTCGCTCGCGCAGCGCCACGTCGAACCTGCTGCGGCTGCTGAACCTGGCGAAGCCGGTACAGGAGCTGTTGATGGCCGGGAGCCTCGACATGGGCCACGCCCGTGCGCTGCTGGGCGCCGACTCCGCACACCAGATCCAGTTCGCGAATCGCATCGTCGCGAAGGGCCTGTCCGTGCGCGAGGCGGAGACCCTCGTCGCCCACGCGTCGAAGGATGGCGGCGACGGCACGAAGAAGGCGGCCGCGCCGCGCAGTCGCGACATCGTTCGCCTCGAAGAAGAACTGGCCGACCGGCTCGGTGCGACGGTCAAGCTGTCGGCGAATGCGAAGGGCAGCGGCAAGCTCGTGATCGAGTTCGCGAGCCTCGACCAGCTCGATGGGATCGTCGAACGCCTGCGCGGGAGCTGACTCGCGTTGCGGTCCGGCGGCAGGTCGAGGCCGCATCTGGCGGGTGACCTGGCTGGCCGCGGGTCCCGCTGAGCTCGCCATGTGCGCCGCAGCACGCGACGGCACGAAGAAGGCGGCGGCGCCCTGTGCGCCGCAGCATGAATTTGACCCGGTATCCCCCCGACTCGTAGAATCTCGCGGTTTGGCGAAAACGGACTTCAATCCCGCTGGGAGGCGGTCTCGGAGGCTCATGTTCCGGGTTGTCTTCCTGCAGGTACTCGCAACCGTCGTCGTCTCGCTGGTGGCCGGGCTGGTGGGAGGCTTTCACGCTGCGGTCTCCGCGTTGCTGGGCGGCGCCGCCTGTGTCGTTCCGAGCGGGTTGTTTGCGCTGAAACTGGCCGCGGCTGCGCGGCGGCCGCAGGGGACGGATCCGGCCGTGTTTCTGATCGGCGAATTCGTCAAAGTGGTGTCGACGCTGGCGTTGCTCGGGCTGATCGTCGCGTTTTACAAAGACTTGGTGTGGCTGGCGCTGCTAGGGTCAGTCATCGTCGTGCTGAAAAGTTACGTGCTGACGCTGCTGGTCAGATAGACGAATAGGGTTCCACCATGGCTGCCACCGGCCAAGCTCCCACCGCCACCGAATACATCGTCCACCACCTGACGCACCTGTCGTCGGCGAAGCAGAAGGTCATCATCGACTTCTCGATCGTCAACTACGACACCGTGTTCTTCTCGGTCCTGATCCTCGGCATCACGCTGTGGATCCTGCGTTCGGCGGCCAAGGGGGCGACGTCCGGCGTGCCCGGCAAGTTCCAGGCGTTCGTCGAGATGCTGGTGGAGCTTGTAGAGGAGCAGAGCAAGTCGATCGTCCACGGCGACCGCACGTTCATCGCGCCGCTCGCGCTGACCGTGTTCGTGTGGATCCTGCTGATGAACGCGATCGACCTGGTTCCGGTCGACCTCCTGCCCTGGATCGCCGGCCTGTTCGGCATTCACTACCTGCGGCCCTTGCCCACGGCGGACCTGAACGGCACGCTCGGCATGTCGATCGGCGTGTTCCTGCTGATGATCTATTACGGCATCAAGATCAAGGGATTCGGCGGCTTCCTGCACGAACTCGTCACCGCGCCGTTCGGCACGTCGAAGAACCCCCTGTACGCGATCCCGCTCGGGGTGGCCAACCTCGGCATCAACATCATCGAGTACCTCGCGAAGATGGTGTCGCTCGGCATGCGGCTGTTCGGCAACATGTACGCCGGCGAGCTGCTGTTCTTCCTGATCGCGCTGCTGGGCGGCTTCGCGGCGATGAACGCCACGGGCGTCTTCATGGCGATCGGGCACGTCGTCGCCGGCACCGCGTGGCTGCTGTTCCACATCCTGATCATCCTGCTGCAGGCCTTCATCTTCATGATGCTGACCCTGGTGTACATCGGCCAGGCGCACGAAGGCCACTGACCCCTTTCCCAAACAGCTTCAACTCTCTCTGCCAACAAGGAGTAAGAAATGACCAACGTCGCGTTTGTTGCCCTGGCCGCTGGCCTGATCATCGGCCTCGGCGCCGTCGGTGCCTGCATCGGCATCGGGATCATGGGCGGCAAGTACATCGAGGCCGCGGCACGCCAGCCCGAGCTGATGAACACGCTGCAGACCAAGATGTTCCTGCTGGCCGGCCTGATCGACGCCGCGTTCCTGATCGGCGTCGGTATCGCGATGATGTTCGCGTTCGCCAACCCGTTCGCCGGCTAAGCGGCCGGATTGCGCGAACCTATTCACGAACCAGCGCCGGACGGGATCGCCCGCCCGGCCAATCGAGTTCCCCTATGAACATCAACGCCACGCTGTTCTTTCAGCTGGTGGTCTTCTTCATCGGCGCCTGGGTGACGATGAAGTACATCTGGCCCCCGCTGATCAAGTCGCTCGAGGAGCGGCAGAAGAAGATCGCCGACGGCCTGGCCGCCGCCGATCGCGGCCAGAAGAGCCTGGACGAGGCCAAGCGCAAGATCGCCGAGGAGCAGGCCGTCGAGCGTTCCCACGTGCAGCAGCTCGTCGCCGACGCCGAGAAGCGCGGCCAGGCCATCGTCGATGCGGCCAAGGGCCAGGCGAAGGTCGAGGCCGACCGCATCGTCGAGGCTGCCAAGGCCGAGGCAACGCAGGAAATGCAGCGCGCCAAGGACTCCCTGCGCGACCAGGTCGCCGTGCTCGCGGTGGCCGGTGCTGCGCAGATCCTGCAGCGCGAGGTCAACCCCCAGGTCCACTCGGAGCTGCTTGCCCAGTTGAAGGCGAAGCTGTAAGCCATGGCCGAACTGTCCACGATCGCCCGTCCGTACGCCGACGCGCTGTTCGAGACGGCGCGCGCGTCCGGCGAAGGCCTCGAGCGGTGGCTCGTGGTCGTCGAGGAGCTCGCGGCGCTGATGTCGCATCCGCAGGTCGCGCAGGTGGTCGCGGACCCGAAGCTCGACGACGCGCAGGTGGTCGACCTTCTGTCGAGTCTCGTGCAGCAGCCGCTGCCCGCCAACGGGACGAACTTCCTGAAGTTGCTGGTGGCGAACCAGCGCCTCGCCGTGCTGCCGCAAGTCGCGGTGCAGTTCCGGCAACTGAAGAACGAGGCGGAAGGCGCCGCGGACTGCCTGATCGAGACCGCGTTCCCGCTGTCCGACGGCCAGGTGAACGACCTTCTCGCGGCGCTGGCGAAGCGCTTCGGGACCGCGCTTCGGCCGACCGTGCAGGTGAACCCGGCGCTGATCGGCGGCGTCCGCATTTCCGTGGGCGACCAGGTGCTCGACAGCTCGGTGCGCGCGCGACTGAACCAGATGCAGACGGCCCTGACGGCCTAACCCCTTGCCTCAACGGGCCAGACGAATTTTCGGAGTTGAACGATGCAACTCAATCCAAGTGAAATCAGCGAACTGCTGAAGAGCCGAATCCAGAACCTCGGCGTCTCGACCGAGCTGCGCACGCAGGGCACGGTGGTCACCGTCACGGACGGCATCTGCCGCGTGCACGGCCTGTCCGACGTCATGCAGGGCGAGATGCTCGAGTTCCCGAACAACACGTTCGGCCTCGCGCTGAACCTCGAGCGCGACTCGGTCGGCGCGGTGATCCTGGGCGCCTACGAGCACATCACCGAGGGCGACACCGTCAAGGCCACCGGACGCATCCTCGAAGTGCCGGTCGGCCCCGAACTGATCGGCCGCGTCGTGAACTCGCTCGGCCAGCCGATCGACGGCAAGGGACCGATCAACGCGAAGATGACGGACGTCATCGAGAAGGTCGCGCCGGGCGTCATCGCGCGGAAGTCGGTGTCGCAGCCGGTGCAGACCGGCCTGAAGGCCATCGAT
>CAYGXL010000020.1:0-25216 GCA_964353935.1 uncultured Burkholderiaceae bacterium
CAGTCCCGGAGTCAGCTCGGGTTCGGCCGCAGCGGGCGCGAGCGCCTGCTCGATCGACCGCAGGCTGAACTCCTCCTTGGTCGCCGCCGCGCAGAGCTCGTCGACCTTGTCGAAGCCGAGCCGCTTGGCCAGGTCGTCGAGCTTCACCGCGGTCTTGCCTAGCCGCTGCAGTTCCTTCTCGACCAGTTCACGCCCCGTCGCAATCGATTGCTCGAGCTCGAGCGCGTTGAACCACTGCCGCACCTTGGCCCGGGAGCGCGCACTCTTCAGGAAGCCCAGTTCCGCGTTCAGCCAGTCCCGGCTCGGTCCGCCGGTCTTGGCGGAAATGATCTCGACGGTCTGCCCGTTCGCGAGCGGCGTATTCAGCGGCACCATCGCGCCGTTGACCTTGGCGCCGCGGCAGCGGTGCCCGAGCTCGGAATGGATGTGGTACGCGAAGTCGATCGGCGTGCCACCGGCCGGCAGCTCCACCACCCGCGCCTGGGGGGTCAGCACGTAGATGCGCTCGTCGCGCTGGGCCCCGGTCGCCTGCGGCGGCGCCTCGACCTCGTCGCGCCACGCGAGCAGCTGCCGCAGCCACGCCACGCGCTGCTCGTCGGTCGCGTGCGCCTTGCCGCCTTCCTTGTAGCGCCAGTGCGCCGCCACGCCGAGCTCGGCGAACTCGTGCATCGCGCGCGTGCGGATCTGCACTTCGAGCGTGCGGTCCTCGGCATCGGCCACCACGGTGTGCAGCGACTGGTAGCCGTTGGGCTTGGGCCGCGCGATGTAGTCGTCGTACTCGGTCGCAATCGGGTTCCACGCCGCGTGAACGAGGGACAGCACCTGGTAGCACTGCGCGACCTCGTCGACGATCACGCGCAGGCCGCGCACGTCGTAGAGCTGGTCGAACGCCAGGCCCTTCGTTCGCATCTTGCTGACGATGCTGTAGATGTGCTTGGGCCGGCCGGTCACCTCGCCGCGGATTCCCGCGTCGTCCAGCATGGAACGCACGCGTTCCAGCGCCGTCACGATGAACGCCTCGCGCTCGACGCGCTTCTCCTCGAGCAGCCGCGCGACCTGCTTGTAGGTGTCCGGCTCGATGAAGCGGAACGCCAGGTCCTCGAGCTCCCACTTCATCTGCCAGATGCCGAGGCGGTTGGCGAGCGGCGCATACAGCACCAGGGTCTCGCGCGCGAACGGCTCCGACCCCGGCAGCCGATTCGCGGCGTAGTAGCGCAGCGTCTGCAGGCGCGACGCCAGGCGCAGCAGAACGACGCGCAGGTCGTTCGCCATGGCCAGCAGCATCCGGCGCAGCGCCTCGGCCTGGTCGTCCATTCCGTGCGACTTGCCGCCGGCGCCGCCCTGGGTGCGCGTGAGCTCCGACAGGCGCATCAACTGCCGCAGGTCGGCGACGAGCTGCGCGACCCCGGCGCCGAAGCGCGCGCGCAGCCACTCGTCGGGCTCGCGGAGCACGTCGTACACGCCGAAGAGATAGGCGGCGGCGAGCAGGTCGGGATCCGGCCTCAGCGGCGCGACGATGGCGGCGATGCCCTCGGCGTGCGCGAGGAACGGCTCGCCCGTGCGCAACGTGCGGTCCTGGTAGAGCGGCTCGACCAGCTCGCGCGTGCGCGCGAGATCGAACGCGGCCAGCCCGCCGGCGTCGGCAGGCACCGACGGATCGGCAGGGGAGCGGGTTACGGCCATCAGGGGGAGCAGCGTCGAGACGAAATTATAGGGAGGGGGGCTCGCTCCGGCACAATCGCACGATGCTGAAGACGCTGCTCGGCCGCTTCGCGCGCTCGAACGCGGTCGCCATCCCGGAGGACCTCTGGAGCGCCGCGCGGGCCGCCCTGCCCTGCGCGGCGGACCTGACGGCCGACGAAGCGTCGCGGCTGCGCGATCTCGCGAGCCGCTTGCTGGCCGGGAAGGAGATGTCGACCGCCGGCGATCTCGAGCTCACCGCCGACATGCAGGTGAACATCGCCGTGCAGGCGTGCCTGCCGATCCTGAACCTCGGCCTCGAGTGGTATCGCGGCTGGTCGAGCATCGTCGTCTACCCCGGCGAGTTCCTCGTGCCGCGCAGCGTGGCGGACGAGGACGGCGTGGTGCACGAGTACACCGAGCCGATCACCGGCGAGGCATGGGACGGCGGCCCGCTGCTGCTGTCGTGGGAAGACGCGCAGCGCCGCACCACCGACACCGGGTCCGCCTACTCGGTGGTGATCCACGAGTTCGTGCACAAGATCGACCTGCTCGACGGCGCCGCCGACGGCTGTCCACCGCTGTCGCGCGAGCTGCACGCCGGCCTCGAGGCCCGGTCCTGGATGAAGGTGCTCGACGACACCTTCGAGCGTTTCCTCTCGGAGCTCGAGCTGATCGAGTCCGAACTTCCGGACGGCGTCGACCCGGACAGCGCGGAGGCCGACCGCTACTACGCCCACCTGCCGTTCGATCCGTACGCGGCGCACGACGAGGCCGAGTTCTTCGCGGTCACGAGCGAGGCGTTCTTCGTCGAGCCCGAGGCGCTGCAGCGCGCGTTCCCCGATTGGTATTCGCTGCTCGCCGCCTTCTTCCTGCAGGACCCGGCCGCCCGCGCGAAACGATGAAGCAGCTGCTCGTGGTCTATCACTCGATGACCGGCGCGGCCGAGCAGCTGGCGCGCGCGGCGGTCGACGGCGCCGGGAGCGAGCGCGACGTCGAGACGCGGCTGCTGCGCGCGCCCGAAGCGTCGTCGGCCGACGTCCTCGCCGCCGACGGCTATCTCTTCGCCACTCCCGAAAACCTCGCGTCGATGGCGGGCCTGATGAAGGACTTCTTCGACCGCATCTACTACGACGCGCTCGACCGCGTGAATGGCCGGCCGTACGCAGCGCTCATCGCGGCCGGCACCGATGGCGCCGGCGCCGCGCGCCAGCTCCAGCGCATCGCGACCGGACTGCGACTGAAGGAAGTGGCGCCGCCGACGATCGTGCGCAACGGGGCGCAGACGCCCGAGCAGATCCGGGCGATGAAGACGGTCCCGGAACTGGATCGCGCGACGGCGCGCGACCTCGGCGCCGCGCTGGCCGCGGGATTGGCCGCCGGGATTTTCTGACGCGGCGACGCGCGCGGCTCACGCCGCGCCGTACGTCGACACCTCGATCAGGTTCTGATCCGGATCGCGGAAATACACGGAGGTGATCGGACCCAGCGCGCCGGTCCGCTTCACCGGCCCCTCGAGAACGGGAACGCCGCAGCCGCGCAGGTGATCGATCACGTCGCTCAGCGGGCCGTCCGCGATCAGGCAGAGATCCGCGGAGCCCGGGGTCGGCCGGTCCGCCTTCGGCTCGAACTCGCGCCCCGCTTCGTGCAGGTTTAACTTCTGCTGGCCGAACGCCAGCGCCTTGCGGCCCTCGCCGAAGGTCACGACCTGCATGCCGAGCACCGTCGAGTAGAAGTCGCAGGTCGCCGCGATGTCGCGCACCGTCAGCACCAGGTGATCCAGCCGCTCGATCCGCATTGCATCCTCACTTCAGCAGGAAATCGCGCACCAGCGCGATCTCGTGTTCGAACATGAACGTCGGCGCATGGCCGACGCCCGGGACCTCGGCGCCCTCGGCGCGTGGACCGCGCGACCGCATCTCGGCCAGCGTCTCGCGCGTCAGCAGGTCAGAATGCTCGCCCCGCACGATCAATGTCGGGCCGCGGATCGCGTCGTAGAGGTGCCACATCGCCGCCTCGGCCGCCGCGGCGCCTTCCGGGGTCA
Organism: uncultured Burkholderiaceae bacterium; assembly: GCA_964353935.1. GTDB lineage: Bacteria > Pseudomonadota > Gammaproteobacteria > Burkholderiales > Burkholderiaceae_F > JAOUJD01. The sequence goes on from CAYGXL010000020.1 coordinate 3,725, forward strand.
CGGACTTGAACGGCACCGCGATGCGCGAGTCGTAATGAAGCCGCCAGCGATCGCCGTCGCGGCGCAGCGCCGGCTCGACGAGTTCGCGCCAGTCCTCGCGCTGCTTGACGCCAAACGGCGCGGCGACGACCGACACGTAGTCGATCGCCTCGTCGACGGTGGCGAACGACACCTGCGCTCCCAGGTAGGTCCCGATGCGCGCGATCGCCGCGGCATCGAGGCGCGGACCGACGTCGTTGATCACAAGACGACGGATCGGCGACTCCGCCTGGCCGGACAGCGCGATGCCGATAAGGCCGCCCATCGACGTGCCGACCCAGTCGACCTCCTCGACGTCGAGCCGTGCGATCAGCGTCACCATGTCGGACACGTACTGCGGAACCACGTAGTAGTTGGGGTCCCGCAGCCAGTCGCTGCGCCCGCGGCCGACCACGTCCGGGCACACCACGCGGTAGTGCGACGCGAGCGCGCGCGCGAGCCGGTCGAAGTCGCGGCCCACGCGGGTCAGCCCGTGCACGCACACGAGGACGCGCGGGTTGTCCGGCGCGCCCCACTCCGCATACGCCATCCGGTGGAAACCGGCGGGGCTGAGGCACTTCACATGAAGCAAGCGGGGACTCAAATCCTGGTTCACGGTGTGCTCCTCGTTGGCCGGCGATTGTAGTCAGCACACGGTGGCATACTCGTCCGGCTCAACGGAAGGAATCGCATGCTCAAGGGAAAAACGGCCCTGGTGACGGGCTCCACCAGCGGGATCGGACTGGACATGGCGCGCGCGCTGGCGGCCCAGGGCGCCAGCATCGTGGTCAACGGATTCGGTGAAGCCGACGTCATCCGCGCGGTCGAGAAGGAACTGCAGGGCCGCGGCGTCAAGACGCTTTACCACGGCGCCGACATGAGCAAGCCGGCCGAGATCGAGCAGATGTTCCGCGCGGCGGAGGCCGCCTTCGGCCGCGTCGACATCCTGGTGAACAACGCCGGCATCCAGCACGTCGCACCGGTCGACAAGTTCCCGGTCGACCGCTGGGACGCCATCATCGCGATCAACCTCAGCGCGGCCTTCCACACGACCCGCCTCGCGCTGCCGAAGATGAAGGCCGCGAACTGGGGCCGCATCATCAACATCGCCTCGGTGCACGGACTGGTGGGTTCGGTCGACAAGTCGGCCTATGTCGCCGCCAAGCACGGGATCGTCGGTTTCACGAAAGTGGTCGCGCTCGAAACCGCGACCACCGGCGTCACCTGCAACGCGATCTGCCCCGGCTGGGTCCTGACCCCGCTGGTGCAGAAGCAGGTCGACGCGCGCGCGGCGCGTGACGGCCTCAGCCAGGACGAAGCAAAGAAGTCGCTGCTGGGCGAGAAGCAGCCGTCGATGCAGTTCGTGACGACCGGGCAGCTCGCCGGTCTCGCGCTGTTCTTCTGCTCGCCGGCCGCCGACCAGGTGCGCGGCGTGGCGTGGAACATGGACGGCGGGTGGTTCGCGCAGTAGTGCGCGGCGGCGGGCTCGCTTCCGCTCAGGCCGCCTTCTCGATCACCGGCGCCACGTTCACCGCGACATCGACGGTGTGGCTGGCGCCGCCCTGGATCACTCCCCGCAGCGGCGTGACGTCGCCGTAGTCGCGTCCCACGGCCAGTGTCACGTGGCCTGCATCGGGCAGCACCGCATTGGTCGGGTCGAGGTCGACCCATCCGAGCACGGGACACCAGACCGAGACCCAGGCGTGGGACGCGTCCGCGCCGAGCAACCGCGCCTGGCCCGGTGGCGGCTGCGTCAACAGGTAGCCGCTCACGTAGCGCGCCGGCAGGCCGAGCGCGCGCAGCATGCCGAGCATCAGATGCGCGAAGTCCTGGCACACGCCCCGGCGCTCGCGGAACACCTCGTCGAGCGGCGTGCCCACATCCGTGACGCCGGGCTCGTAGGCGAAGTCGCGATGGACCCGCTCCATCAGTTCGATCGCGCCGGCGACGGTGGGCCGTTCCGGCGTGAAGGTCGCCGCCGCGTACTCGCGCAGCGTGTCGAGCAACGGCACGCAAGGGGATGCAAAGACGAACTCGGCCGCGGGCTGGAACGACGCGCCGACCGAGTAGCGCAGGCTGGACGCCAGCGCCTGCCACGGCACGCTGGCGGCCGCATCGACGGATCGCTCCCGCGACGTCAGCGCGACCCGGCTGCGAGCCCGGACGATCAATGCATCGTGCGGCGCATAGAGGGCGAATTCGGTGCGCACGTTGCCGAACGCATCCCGCGAGTGGCTGCACTGCGCCGGAGGAGGATCGATCGCGAGGTCGAAAGCGAGGACCTGCTGGCGCGCGTCGTCACGCGGCGTCAGGTGCGCGCAGTGGTAGGCGACTTCCACCCGCGCGGAATAGCGCGCGACTGTCGTGTGCGTCACGTCGAGCCGAACAATCCCACTCACGCGTTCACCGCCCGGAATTCCGCGAAGGCATGGCTGAAGTACCGTGCGCTGATGGCATCGGACAACGCGTGGCTGCCGCTCGCGAGCCGCGCCGTCAGTTCCGCCAACCGCGGGTACCGGCCATCGGCATCGGTCTCGCCCAGTTCCTTCAGTTCGGGCCACTGCGCAATCGACGGCAGATACGCCTTCAGGCCGTCCGCCCCCGGAGCGCCGAGGCGGTCGATCTGGTTCGACAGGCGCCGGGCGATGCCGTGCAGTGAACGCGGGTTGGCCGACTCCTGCACCAGCAGGTCGATCAGCGGCAGCACTTCGAGCCGGCGCTGGTAGAGCGCCCGGTAGGTGATCGTGCTGTCGAAGAGCTGCAGCACGAAGTCGTGGCCGTCGTCGCGCCCGAGGGCGCCGGTGTCGAAGGCGAGTTGCAGCACGCGCGCCAGCGTCCCCAGCCGCTCGATGTAGCGCCCGATCGTCATCAGGCGCCAGCCGTCGTCGCGCGTCATGTGATCGAACTGGGCCCCGATGATCGCCGACAGGTGCACGGCGAGCCTTCCCAGCGCGGCGATGGCCTCGTCCGTGGAGTAGCTCTCACCGACGACGGTTCGCGCGCAGTCGCCCTCGAAGCTGGTCACCGACGCGGCGGCCAGGCGCCAGTGGTCCGCCGACAGCCGATCGCGAATCTGGCCGGCCGCACGGACGAACGCGGCGAGGTTGAAGGCGATGCCGCCGGCCTGACGACCGGCCAGGCCGGCGATCAGCGTGCGCTGGAACACCGTCAGCGACAGCATCGGCGACGGCACGTTATCCGGCACCAGGCCGGCTTCCTCGCACAGTGTCGCAAGCAGGTCCAGCACCGGCGACGGCGCGCGCGCGTCGTCGCTGAGCAGCGTCAGCGTCGCACGCGCGAGTCGCACCGACTGGTCGGCGCGTTCGGCGTAGCGGCCGATCCAGAACAGGTTCTCGGCCGATCGGCTGGAGACGATCCGGCGCTTCGAGGCGAGGTCGTCCACCCGCAGCGCGGCGGGCAGCATCGAAAAGGTGTCCACGGGCTCCGCCGTGCGCACCCAGGTGTCCTGGCTGCCGCCGCCCTGCTGCATCGAGACGACACGTTGCTCGCGTTGCGCGATGCGCGTCAGCCCGCCGGGCATCACGTGCCATCCGCCTTCGCCGTCGGCAACGGCGTAGACGCGCACCATCGCCGCGCGGGGCAGCAGGCGGCCGTCGCGCCACGTCGGGTTCATCGGCAACGGCAGATAGGCCTGCACGGTGCAGGCGTTCGGATCGGCTTCGATCCGCGCGCGCGCCGCCTCGAGTTGCGGCGCCGAAAGCCCCGCCCCGATGATCGCCTCGACGCTCGGACGCCGCGCGCTCGACGGGTAGGTCGGCTTCACCACCTTGTCGGCCAGGCTGTCGGCGACGCGTGACCACGCCGCCGCCTCCCCGCACCACCAGCTGTCGAGTGAAGGCAGGTGGAGTTCCTCGCCGAACTCGCGGCGCGCAATGGCCGGAAGGAAGCCGTTGATGGCGGGCGACTCGAGAAAGCCCGACCCGAGTGAGTTGGCCAGCAACACGCGACCGGCGCGCACGGCTCTCAGCAGGCCGGGCACGCCGAGCGTGGAGTCCTGCCGCAGTTCGAGGGGATCGCAGAAGTCGTCGTCGAGCCGGCGCAGGATCCCGTGGACGGGCTGCAGCCCGTGCAGTGTCTTCAGGAACACGCGCTCGCCGCGCACCGTGAGGTCGCCGCCTTCGACGAGCGGGATGCCGAGATAGCGCGCGAGGTAGGCGTGCTCGAAGTAGGTCTCCGCGTACGGTCCCGGGGTCAGCAGCACGAGCCGCGGCGCCTCGCCCGCCTCGCACGGGCTCAGGCGCTGCAGCGTGTCGAGCAGGCGCCGATAGCTCGCGGCGAGGCGCTGCACGCCCATCTGGCGGAACGCGTCCGGAAACAGGCGCGAGACGATCAGCCGGTTCTGCAGCGCATAGCCGAGCCCCGAGGGCGACTGGGTGCGATGTCCGACCACCCACCACTGCCCGTCCGCCGCGCGTGCGATGTCGACCGCGACGATGTGCAGGAATACATCGCCCGGCGGGTGCTGCCCGGCCAGCGGCCGCAGGTACCCCGGGTGTCCCAGTACCAGCGCCGGCGGCAGGAGGTTCTCGGCGAGCAGCCGCTGCGATCCGTAGCAGTCGGCCATGATGGCCGCGAGGAGGCGGGCCCGCTGCGCCACGCCCGCCTCGATCTGCGCCCACTCGCCGCCGTCCAGCAGAAAGGGCATCAGGTCGAGCGGCCACGGCCGCTCCCCGCGTCCCTCGTCCTTGTAGACGTTGTAGGTGATGCCGTCGTCGCGCACCTGGCGTTCGATGGTCTCGTGACGACGTCGCAGGTCGGCGAAGCCGCCGGCCCCGAGATGCGCGAAGAACTCGCGCCACAGCGGACGCAACGCGCCTGCTTCGTCGCGCAGTTCGTCGCGATGATCCGCCGCCGCGGGCAGCGCCATCCGTGCCGCGAGGGCCGAAGCGTCGCGGGCCGGATCGAAGTCGAACAGGCCTTGCGTCACGCCGACCACGCGCGCGCCGCCAAGGCCGGCCGTCGGGCCGACGACCTGCGCGGCTTACGTCCTGCGCAGGTCCAGCGTGTAGGGAAACTCCAGGCTGCGCTGCGGTTCGCCTGCTTGCAGGCGTCCGGGCGTATGGCCCGTGGTGAAGAAGCGCGCGAGGCGCCGGCTCTCGGCTTCATAGGCATTGACGGGGAAGGTCACGTAGTTGCGGCCACCGGGATGGGCAACATGGTACCGGCAGCCGCCCAACGACCGTTCCATCCAGTTGTCGACGATGTCGAACGTCAGGGGCGCGTGCACACCGATCGTCGGATGCAGCGCCGAGACAGGCTGCCACGCGCGATAGCGGACGCCGCACACGAACTCGCCCGCGCGGCCCGTGGGCTGCAACGGCACCGAATGGCCATTGACCGTCACCACATGGCGTGAGCCGTTGAGACCGCTCACCTTGACTTCGACCCGCTCGAGCGACGAATCGACGTAGCGCACCGTCCCGCCGACCGCGCCCTCCTCGCCCATCACGTGCCACGGTTCCAGGGCGCCGCGGATGGTGAGCCGGATGCCGAGCGCATCCGCGTGGCCGTACAGCGGGAAGCGGAACTCGAGGTGCGGGGCGAACCACGCGGCCTGCATCGGGTACCCGGCCGCGGCCAGTTCGGCGAGGACGTCATCGAAGTCGAGCGCGACCATGGTCGGCAGCAGGAAGCGGTCGTGCAGTTCGGTGCCCCACCGCGTCAGGCGGGCGGTATAGGGCGTGCGCCAGAACCGCGCGACCAGCGCGCGCAGCAGCAGTTGCTGCGCCAGGCTCATCTGCCAGTGAGGCGGCATCTCGAACGCGCGCATCTCGAGCAGGCCCAGTCGACCGCTCGGCCCGTCCGGCGAATACAACTTGTCGATGCAGAACTCCGAGCGATGCGTGTTGCCCGTTACATCGATCAGCACGTTGCGCAACGACCGGTCGACGAGCCACGGCGCCGCCGCCGTTCCGCCCTCGCTGCTTCGGCGCAGTTCGGCGAGCGCGATTTCCAGTTCGTAGATCTGGTCGTTGCGCGCCTCGTCCACGCGCGGTGCCTGGCTGGTCGGGCCGATGAACAGCCCCGAGAACAGGTACGACAGCGACGGATGGTTGTGCCAGTACGAGACCAGGCTGCCGAGCAGGTCCGGCCGCCGCAGGAACGGGGAGTCCTCCGCACGCGCGCCGCCCAGCACGATGTGGTTGCCGCCGCCGGTGCCCGTGTGGCGTCCATCGAGCATGAACTTCGCGGTCGACAGGCGCGACAGGCGCGCCGCTTCGTACAGCGTTTCGGTTTGGTCGAGCAGTTCGTCCCAGTTGGCCGCCGGGTGGATGTTCACTTCGATGACACCCGGGTCCGGCGTGATCTGCAGCATCCGCAGGCGCGGATCGCGCGGTGGCGGATAGCCTTCGAGCACCACCGGCAGCCCGAGTTCGGCCGCCGTCGCCTCGATCGCCGCCACCAGTTCGAGGTAGTCCTCGAGCGCCGTGAGCGGCGGCATGAACACGTAAAGGAGGCTGCTCGCGCTGCCGACCGATTCGACGGCGGGCCCACTGGCGCGACGCGGATCGCGGACTTCGACACAGAGCGCCGTGCGCGGGCTCTCGCCGTCCGGTTCCGAGCGTCCGGGCGGCGACGCCGGCTCCGTGTCCGCCGTGCCGCGCGCGGACGCCCCGCGGCCGGTCGCGTGGGCGGCGTCGTGCGGCCCCTCCGTTGAGGACGGCGCCGCTCCGCGCTCCTCGCCCGGTGGCTCGAACCCGGCCTGCAGTCCGACGGCGCCGCCTTCGGCGAAGCCGCCGCCCACCTCGTGGGGGGCGTAGTCCGCGCGGATGTCCGCATGCAGCGGCAGTGGGCCACGTGGCGCAAACGGATCGTCTTCGACGATCAACGGCCGGTCGCGCTTGTCCACCCACGGCAGCGAGTCGAGCGGCAGCCGGTAGCCCATCGGCGAGTCGCCCGGGATCAGGTACATCCGCCCGTCCCGCAGAAACCACGGCCCGCTGACCCAGCGCGGCGCGCTGCCGTCGGCGCGTTCGCGCTCGAGCGGCAAGGCGAAGCCGGTCCGGCTCGCGAGCCCTTGCTCGAAGGCGCGGCGCAGGCGCGCCCGCTCGAGTTCGTCGTCGAGCCTGGAATCGAACGGGTCGACGTTCGCGGGCAGCGCGCGCTCGCGCCACAGGTAATACCAGGCGTCCTCGTACCCCGGCCGCGCGAAGTCCGGATCGACGCCGAGCCGCTCGGCGAGCCGCCGGACGAAGCGCTCGGCGTCTGCGATCGTGCACGCGCCGGCGACGCGCTCATCGGCCAGCAGCCGCGCGTCGTGCCAGCACGCTTCGCCATCGGCGCGCCACAGGATCGACATGGCCCAGCGCGGCAACTGTTCACCGGGGTACCACTTGCCCTGGCCAAAGTGCAGGAAACCTCCGCGGCTGTAGCGCTCCTGCAAGCGCAGCAGCAGGTCGATCGCATGGGCGCGCTTGGTCGGGCCGAGCGCGTCGGTGTTCCACTCGGCGCCGTCGCGGTCGTCGATGGACACGAACGTGGGTTCGCCGCCCTGCGTGAGGCGCACGTCCATGGCGGTCAGGTCCGCGTCGACCTGGCGGCCGAGGCCGTCGAGCGCGCGCCACTGATCCTCGGTGTACGGCTTGGTGACGCGCGGCGCTTCGTAGATGCGCGTCACCTGCATCGTGTGGCCGAACTCGACCTTGCAGTCGTCGACCACGCCGCTGATCGGCGCCGCCGTGGTCGGCTCCGGCGTGCAGGCCACCGGCAGATGCCCTTCGCCGGCCAGCATCCCCGAGGTGGGATCGAGGCCGATCCAGCCCGCGCCCGGCAGATACACCTCGCACCACGCGTGCAGGTCGGTGAAGTCCTGCTCCGCGCCCGACGGACCGTCGAGCGCCTGCACGTCCGGCTTCAACTGGATCAGATACCCGGAAACGAAGCGCGCCGCGAGGCCCAGGTGCCGCAGCACCTGCACCAGCAACCAGCCGGTGTCCCGGCAGGAGCCCGCCGCGCTGTGCAACGTTTCCTCGGGCGTCTGCACGCCCGGTTCCAGCCGAATCAGGTACCGGATGTCGCGCTGCAGGCGCTGGTTGAGGCTGACCAGGAAGTCCATGGTCCGCTGATCGCGCGTGTCCACCGTGGCGAGGAATTCGCGCAGGCGCGGCGTCAGTTCTTCGCGCGCGAGATACGGCAACAGGTCGTGGCGCAGGTTCGGTTCGTACGCGAACGGAAACTGCTCGGCCGCCGGCTCCAGGAAGAAGTCGAACGGGTTGTAGACCGCCATCTGCGCGACGAGGTCCACCGTGACGCAGAACTCCGTCGCCTTCTCGGGGAACACCAGCCGTGCGAGGTAGTTGGCGAACGGGTCCTGCTGCCAGTTGATGAAGTGCAGCTCGGGCTCGACCCGCAGCGAGTAGGAGAGCACTTGCGTGCGGCAATGCGGCGCCGGCCGCAGCCGGATCACCTGCGGACCGAGACCCACGCGCCGGTCGTAACGATAGCGGGTGACGTGGCTGAGTGCGACGTGGATGGACAAGGCAACTCCGTTCAGGAACTCAGGCGTTCACGCGCAGCGATGACGGCGTGCCGGACCTCGACCGACGACACGCCGCGCACTCCGCGCGCCTCAACGCGGCGCGACGCCGGACGCGGACTGCGCCACCAGTTGCATCGGCGCCAGGCGCGTGGCTTCGCCTTCGAGGGCCGGCGGCAGCGGCGCGCGCGGCGGCTGGGTGACCTCCGTTTCGAGCTTCGGCGCCGAGCTTCCGCCCGGCGCGTCACGCCACGTCGGGTCCGGGATCTCCTGGAACACCTGCTTCAGGCGCTCCCCCCAGGTACCGCGGATCATCTGCATGTATTGATTGTGGTGGTCGATGCGGACGAACTTGGAGACCCGCAGCGCCCCCTCCTCGTACACGAGCAGGTCGAGCGGCAGGCCGACCGAGATGTTCGATCGCAACGTCGAGTCCATCGAGATCAGCGCGCACTTCGAAGCCTCATCGAGCGAGGTCTCCGGTGAAATGACGCGGTCGATGATCGGCTTGCCGTACTTGGACTCCCCGATCTGGAAGTACGGGTTCTCGGGCGTCGCTTCGATGAAGTTGCCGGCTGAATACACGTGGAAGAGCCGCATCCGCTCGCCGCGGATCTGCCCACCGAAGATGAAGCTGCAATGGAATTCGATGCCCGCTTCCTTCAGCGCCTGGCCGTCGCGCCGGTGAACCTCGCGCACGGCGTCGCCGACCACGCGCACGGCCTCGAACATCGTCTTCGCGTTCCAGACGGTGTCGATGTGCGGGCCGACGTTTTCGCAGACGATCTGCCGCACCGACTGGGTGACCGCGAGGTTGCCCGCGCTCAGCAGCACGATCAGGCGTTCGCCCGGGTGCTCGAAGACGGTCATCTTCCGAAACGTGGAAATCTGGTCCACGCCCGCGTTGGTCCGCGAGTCGGACAGGAACACCAATCCCCGGTCGAGTTGCATCCCGACGCAGTACGTCATGCCATCACCCCTTCCACCACCATGTGCGCCGCCGGCGCTCTGCCCGGAACGGCTCGGCCCTCTTGACCCAGTATCACCCTGATTCTCACCCGCTCGTCCCGATCCGCTCAAAGCCCGGTGGCCGGGACGAGGAAGTCCTGGCTGATGCGGCCGCCGATGTCGTTCACGCGCTCGAGGAAGGCCGTCAGGTACGGATGGAGGCCCTGCGCGAGGATGTCCTCGATCCGGCCGTAGCGCATCTCGGCGCGCAGCAGGCCCGCGCGCCGCTCGGTCTCGAGCGAACGGCTGTTGCGCACCTTCTCGAGATTGATGCAGACCTCGTCCATGCACGCCACGAGCGACCGCGGCATGTCGGGCCGCAGGATCAGCAGTTCGGCCACGCGCGACGGAGTGATGACATCGCGGTAGACCTTGCGGTAGATCTCGAAGGCGGACACCGAGCGCAGGATCGCCGCCCAGTGATAGAAGTCCATGTGGTGGTCGATCGCGTTCTCGTCGGTGCGGGCTGCTTCCAGCAGGGAGTCCTCGGTCGCGCCGTGGTACTTCACGTCGAGCAGCCGCGCGGTGTTGTCCGCCCGCTCGAGAAACGTGCCGAGCCGGATGAAGAAGAACGCCTCGTCCTTCAGCATGGTGCCGATCGTCACCCCGCGCGACAGGTGCGAGCGGAACTTCACCCACTCGAACAGCCCCTGCGGGTCGCGCTCGGGCCGACGCTCGGAAAGAAGCTTCTGCATCCCCAGCCACGTGTCGTTGTGCGTTTCCCAGACCTCCGTGGTCAGCTTCCCGCGAACGGCGCGTGCGTTCTCGCGCGCCGCCTGCAGGCAGCTGTAGATGGACGACGAGTTGGTCGGGTCGCGCACCATGAAGTCGACCACGTCCTTCGCCGTCAGGATCGGGAAGCGCGCGTCGAACGCCTCGGTCAGCTCGGAAATGCTGAGCATCCCGCGCCAGGCGCGCTCCGAGGTCTGCGCCGACTGCGGCAGCAGCGAGGTCGACATGTTGACGTCGAGCATCCGCGCGGTGTTCTCCGCGCGCTCGACGTAGCGGGCCATCCAGAACAGGTGGTCGGCGGTGCGGCTAAGCACGGTCGCCCTCCCAGACGCTGTAGCGGTCGCGGCCCGTGCGCTTGGACGCGTACAGGGCCTCGTCGGCGCGCTGGACCAGCTCGTTCGAGTCACCGAAGTCGTTCGACTCGCACAGGCCAACGCTGAGGGTCACCGCCAGGTCATCGCCGAACTCCGACCAGTTCCAGCCGCGGACCACGCGGACCAGGCGCTCGACGGCGGCAACGGCGGCGCCGTTCTCGCTGTCGGAGATCAGCAGCGCGAACTCGTCGCCCCCCAGCCGCGCCGCGAAGTCGGTGTCGCGCAGGTTGGCGCGGATCAGCTGGCCGAGCTGCCTGAGCACCGCGTCGCCCGTCAGGTGCGAGTGCTGGTCGTTGATCTGCTTGAACTCGTCGATGTCGGCGGCGACGAGGCCGAAGCGCAGGGCGCCCGCGCGCGCCTGCGCGCACCAGTGCTCGAACTCCTTCGTGAAGGCGCGGCGATTCGCCAGGCCCGTCAGTTCGTCTTCCAGCGCGAGGCGCTCGAGGCTCGAGCGCGACTGCTCGAGGTCGCGCGTGCGCTGGTGCAGGTCTTCCGTCTGCGAGCGCAGCCGGTGCAGTTCCTTGCGCGCCTCGTAGAGCCGCGCGCGCTGCTCGCTCAACCGGCCGTCGAGCCGCGACTTCACCGCGACGAAGCGCTTGTGGTGCAGCAGCGCCGGCTGGTAATCGCTGCGCGCCTCGAAGAGCGCCGACAGCCGCTCGTGCGCGTCGGCGGGTCGCCGCAGGTCGCCAAGTTCCTCGGCCCGTCGCATGGCCGGCAGGAGCGTCGCCATGCCCTCCTTGTCGCGGCCCGCGGCGACGAGGTGATAGCCGAGCTCGAGCCGGGCCTGCACCTCGCGCAGCGTGAAGCCGCCGCGCGCCGCGTCGTCGGCGGCCGCGGTGAGGTCCTCGAGCCCCTCCTTGAACCTCCCGAGCCAGCAGCGCGCCGAACCGAGCAGGGTCCGCGCCGCGATCGCGTTCGCGCGGTCGCCCGTCCCCTCCAGCACCTCCAGCGCAACCTCGAAGTGCTCCGCCGCGTCGGCCATGCGTGTCGCCACCGTCGCAGCGTTGCCGGCCATGGCGGCGCGCAGGCCTTCGCTCGCGTCGACCTGGCCAAACTGCATGATCACGAGCCCTTCGTCCGCCGCTGATCCGGAGGGCAGATCGAGCGCCGCGCGCAGCGAGGCGCGCGCGGCCTCGAAGTCGCCGAGCATCGTGTGGACCGTCGACTGGTGCACCAGCACCCGTCGCGCGGCCGCGTTCTCGCCGTGTTCCCGCGCCAGGGTCAGCGCCTGCCCGAAGCCGTCGAGCGCCTCGCCGTACTCGCCGAGCTCGCAGCAGGCCACGGCCAGCTGCGTGAGCACCTTGCACTGGGCACCAACGTCCTTCTGCGCGGTGTAGAAGCGCTGGGCCTGCGACAGCTGGCGCATCGCGTCGGTCCAGTCGCCGACCTGCATCAGCGCCGCGCCGGCGACGAAGTGCGCGCGGGCCATCAGCGTGTCGGCCGTGCGCGCGCGCGCGACGGCCTGCGCGCGCAGCGCGAACACGACCGCGTCGTGCGGGTCGCTGCCGAGCAGCCCCTCGGCGCGCTCGATCAGCGCGTACGGGTCGACCTGGTCGGTGGCGCGGCGCGCGACCGGATCGAGCGGCTCGGCGCGCGGCGAGGGCGTGACCGTCATCGTTCCAGCACCCACGTGTCCTTGGTCCCGCCGCCCTGCGACGAGTTCACCACCAGCGAACCTTCGCGCAGGGCAACGCGGCACAGTCCTCCGGGCACCGTCACGACATCCCGGCCGGACAGCACGTACGGACGCAGGTCGACGTGGCGCGGCGCCAGTCCCGATTCGACGTACGTCGGGCAGGTCGACAGCGCGAGCGTCGGCTGCGCGATGTAGTTGGCCGGATGCGCCTTCACGCGCGCGGCGAAGTCGCGGCACTCCTCGCGCGTCGCGGCCGGCCCGACCAGCATCCCGTAGCCGCCGGCGCCGTGCACTTCCTTCACCACCAGTTCGTGGATATGCGCCAGCGTGTAGGCGAGGTCCGCGGGATCGCGACACTTCCAGGTCGGCACGCTCGCCAGGATCGGCTTCTCGCCGAGGTAGAACTCGATCATGTCCGGCACGTACGGATAGATCGACTTGTCGTCGGCGATGCCGGTGCCGATCGCGTTGGCCAGCGTCACCCGCCCTGCGCGATACACCGAAAGCAATCCCGGCACGCCGAGCTGCGAATCGGCGCGGAACGCCAGCGGGTCCATGAAGTCGTCGTCGATCCGCCGGTAGATGATGTCGACGCGCTGCGGTCCGCGCGTGGTGCGCATGTAGACGTTGCTGTCCTGCACGAACAGGTCCTGGCCCTCGATGAGTTCGATCCCCATCTGCTGGGCGAGGAACGCGTGTTCGAAGTAGGCCGAGTTGTACATGCCGGGCGTCAGCAGCACGACCGTGGGGTCGTCCACGCCCGTCGGCGCGACCGCGCGCAGGGTGTCGAGCAGCAGGTCGGGATAGTGCGCCACCGGCGCCACCCGGTTGCGGGCGAACAGGTCCGGAAAGAGCCGCATCATCATCTTGCGGTTTTCCAGCATGTACGACACGCCGCTCGGCACCCGCAGGTTGTCCTCGAGCACGTAGAACTCGCCCTGCCCGGCGCGGACGACGTCGACGCCGGAGATGTGCGAGTAGATCCCGCCCGGCACATCGACGCCCTGCATCTCGGGCCGGTACTGCGAGTTCTGGAACACCTGCTCGGCCGGGATGCGGCCGGCACGGACGATGTCCTGCGCGTGATAGACGTCGTGGATGAACCGGTTGAGCGCGCGCACGCGCTGCTTCAGGCCGGCCTCGAGCTGCCGCCACTCGCCGGCCGGCAGGATGCGGGGGACGACGTCGAACGGGATCAGCCGCTCGGTGCCGGCGTCGTCGCCATAGACCGCGAAGGTGATGCCGACACGGCGAAAGACGAGGTCGGCCTCCGCGCGCTTGAAGTGCATGGATTCCGGACTCTGTTCGCCCAGCCAGCGCTCGAACTCGCCGTAGTGCGCGCGAACGACGCTGCCCGGGCCGTACATCTCGTCGTACGCACTGGCCATTCGACTTCCCAACGCCTCCCGATGGGTCGATGCAGTCTAGCAATATGCGGACCATGGTCTTTGCTCCTACGTAGGCCGCCGGGGCAAGCCATCGCAGTCGACAAGTGATCCCCTGCGCCTGAGCGGGCTGCGGGGCACCTCGACTCCGCGCGCGTCGACGCGGGCGTCATTCGGCGGGTAGCGCTCCTTGCGGACTCCCAGCTTTCGGGCTGGCGGTGTCGTTGAGCGCTGCATCTCGCCTCGCGGCTCCGACGCGCTGGCCCGCCGGACTGCCGTGAATGGCACGCCCGCTGTCTGACGCGCGCTGCGCGAGGCACCCCACACCCCGCCCAGGCGCCGCCCCTTGTGGCGCGAGAAGAGCGTCCGATGCCCGGGCCTGTCCTCGGCGCTCGGCGCGTCGATCGCGCTGTGGGGTGCCTCGCGCAGCGCGGCGCCATGCGGCGGGCGTCGCATTCCCGAAGCTGCGGCGGGCCAAGACAGACACCGGCCGGAAGGCACGACCGACGAACCGCGAGAGCTCACTCCGAAAGCCGCCGGCCCGCAAGGAGTGCGCTGAGTCCAGTGTCGCCCGCCGCGCGTCGCGCGGAGTCGAGGCGCCCCGCAGCGCGGTCGGCGCGCAGGGGACTACGCGGGCAAGTCCATCGAACACAACAAGTCATGAAATCGCTACGTCTAGCCAGCGATGAACGGCTCGATCGGAACCGGTTCCGTCGGATCCTCCTCGGCCTCGGCGTCGGCTTCCGCACGCGGCCCCGGCCGGTTGTGCCAGTAGCGCACGCCCTCGGTGCGCCATGCACTACGGCGGGTGTCGCCGCCGGGCCGCATGCGCCATTGCAGTGCACCGGCGTGATCGGTCCTCCGCAACACGATGCCGGCCTCCGCGTAGCGTGCCGCCACGCCCGCGTCCGGGTGGCCGTAGCGATTGCGGTACCCCGCCTGCGCGACGGCGTCGCGCGCGCCGAGCGCGGCCAGCAGCTTCGCGCTCGACGAGAAACGGCTGCCGTGATGCGGCGCCATCATCCAGTCCGCCGCCAGCCCGGGCCAGTGCGCCAGGATCGCCGCCTCTTCGGCGATGCCGATGTCTCCGGTGAGCAGCACCCGGCGGGACCCCGCGACGACCAGCACCACGCAACTCATCGCATTGGTCGTGCGGCGGCGGTCGTAGTCCGCCGCGGGTGGATGAAGCACGGTGAACTCCATCGCCCCCTCGGACCAGCGCTGTCCCGCTTCACAGCGCTCGACGGCGTGACCATCGAACATCGGGTGCGACGGCGCGATCGAGCTGATCACGCGCCGCGCCGGGACGCCGCGCAGGAGTGCGGCGGTGCCGCCCGAGTGATCGCTGTCGAGGTGCGAAACGACCAGCCCGTCGAGCCGCGCGATGCCGCGATGGCGCAGGTACGGCAGCACGATTCGTTCGCCGGCGTCGGAGTCGCTCGAGTAGCGCGGCCCGGTGTCGTAGAGCCAGGCGCGGTCGCGCGCCTCGACGAGGATCGCCGATCCCTGGCCGACGTCGAGCGCGGTCACCCACAGTTCGCCGGCGCCCGGCCGCTCGGGCGGCCAGACGAAGAGCGGCAGCGCGATGGCCGCGCCGAACCAGCGGGCCGGCCATCCCGGCGGCGCGAGCAGCCACGCGATGCCAACCACCGCCAGCGCGATCGCGGGCCACGGCGGGGTGGCCACCGCCCGCGCCGAACCGGGCCACGCCGCGGTCCACGCCAGCCACATCGCCAGCGCCTCGAAGACCGCGTGGGCCACACCCAGCAAGGCGCCGGCGACGACACCGAACGCCGGGGGCAGCGAGGCAAGCGCGCCCGCGACCAACGCCAGCGGCGTCACGATCCAGCTCACCACCGGGATCGCGACCGCGTTGGCGATCGGTGAGACCAGCGACAACTGGTGGAACAGCACGACGGTCGCGGGCATCAGCGCGAGCGTGACGGCGACCTGCACGCGCGCGCCGGCGGCGAGCGCGCGGCGCCACGCGGGCACGGCGCGGTTCTCCACGCGTCCGTGCACCACCCACACGATCGCGGCCACCGCGCCGAACGACAGCCAGAAGCCGGCGGCGAGCACGGCCCACGGATCGACCACACACACGACCGCGGCTGCGAGCCCGAGCGACGCGCCGATCCCGATGCGCGCGTGCGCGAGCCACGCACCGGCGACCACGGCGAGCATCAGCACCGTGCGCTGCGCGGGAATGCCCCAACCGGCGAGCAGCGCGTAGCCGACCGCGGCAGCGAGGCCCGCGACCACGCCGGCCATCTGCGCCGGGACGCGCCCGACGAGCGCCGGGGTCCGCCGCCAGACGGAGGCAACGCACCACCCGGCGAGGCTCGCGATCATCGTGATGTGCAGTCCCGAGATGCTGACGAGGTGCGAGATCCCGGTGCGGTTGAACAACGTCCAGTCCTGCGCGGTGATCGCGCGCTGGTCGCCGAGGATCAGCGCCATCAGGACGCCGCCGTAGCGCCGCGATTCGAGCATCGGCGCCAGCCGGTCGCGCAGCGCGTGGCGCGCGCGCTCGGCCAGCAGGCCGGGCCGATCGACGCGTGGATCGACCAGGCTCGGCACTGGATCGCGTCGACCGGTGCGCACCGCACCGGTCGCGCGCAGGTTGCGTTCGAGCAGCCAGGCTTCGAGGTCGAAACCGCCTGGATTCTGCACGCCGTGGGGCCGCTTCAGCCGCACCGCGAACTGCCAGCGCTCGGCCGGTCGCAACTCGGGCCACTCGCTGTACCAGCCGAGCAGCAATCGCCGCGGCACCGTGACGCCGGGCGTCAGTACCTGCTCGACATCGAACTCGAAGCGCACGCCGCGTTCGAGGCGCGCGGGCAGCGACGACACCACGCCCTCGACCACGATGTCTCGGCCCTCGTCGGCGAACGGCAACTCGTCCGCAAGCCGGAGCGTCGACTGTGCGGCGGCGTAGGCGAACCCGGCGGCCGCCGCGGCCATGACGAGCAGGAGCGCCCGCGCGTGGGCCGTCTCGGCACGCGGCGCGAGCAGCGCTCCCGGCATGGACACGGCGGCCAGGGCCGCCACCGCGCCGATAGCCTGGAGCGACGGCAACTCGGCCTGCCACTGCAGCACGCACACGCCGGCGACGAAGGCAAGCAGCGCGGCGAAGCGCATCGCGGAAAGCGAACGTCAGCCGGATGAAGCGGCCAGCCAGGCCCCGAGGCGCGGCAACGCCGCGACCGCATTGGCGCGGTTCTGCGCCGCGAGCGCGGGAAGCGAGACGCCCCGCAACTCGGCGAGCTGCTGTGCGATGCGCGGCAGGTGCACCGGTTCGTTGCGCTCGACCTCGCCGCCGTCGCGCAGCCACTCGGGCGGGATGTACGGTGCGTCGGTCTCCAGCACCCAGCCGTGGTCGGGCACCTCGCGCGCGTGGCGGCGGATGCGCTGCGAGCCGCTGTACGTCATCGCCCCGCCGAACCCGAGCCGGAAGCCGCGCGCGAGGAACTGATCTGCCTGCTGCTCGCTGCCGTTGAACGCGTGGATGATCCCGCCCGGCACGTCGATCGCGCGCAGGTGCTTCAACAGCAGGTCCGCGGAACGGCGCACGTGGACGATCACCGGCAGCCCGAAGTCGCGCGCGACCTTCAGCTGCTCGCGGTAGAACCACTGCTGCCGCGCGGGATCGAGCCCCGGTTCGAAGAGATCGATGCCGATCTCGCCGATCGCGACGAAGCGGGGATCGTCGAGCGCGGCCGGCACCATGGCCCGCAGCCGCTCGACGTCGGACGGCTGGGCGTCGGCGAGCCACAGCGGATGGATGCCGAGCGCGTAGGCGAAGCCGTGCTGCCGCGCGACCGCGGCGGCCTTGTCGCGCTCATCGACGTGACCGGTCGGCATCACGACCATCGACACGCCCGCCGCCCGCGCGCGCTCGACGACGGCGTCGCGGTCCGCGTCGAACTCGTCCGCGTCGAGGTGGCAATGGGTGTCGATCCACATGGCGTTCGAGTGTACGCAGCGGTCCGCGCGCCCGGCGCACGGCGACGCCCCTGCCCCGTCACTACAATCCGCGCATGCCGCGCAAACTCTTTCGCAAATTCATGCCGAGCGTGGACAAGGTCCGCGAGGTGAAGGCACTGTCGCTGTTCGGCGATGCGCTCTTCCACCCGGCGCTCTGGCACCTGAATCGCCGCTCGGCCGCGGGCGGGGTGGCGGTGGGCCTGTTCTGCGGACTGATCCCGGGCCCGCTGCAAGTACTCGGCGCCGCCATCGTCTGCCTGGTGGCGCGCGTCAACCTGCCGGTGGCGATCGTCTCGACCTTCTACACCAACCCCTTCACGATCGTTCCGCTGTACCTGCTCGCCTACCAGATCGGCAGCTTCGTGATGGGCGCCGGCGGCGGGAAGCCGGCCGCGCCGCCGCCTGAGTGGGACTGGAGCGCGATGGTCGCGTCGGCCAACGCGATCGGCGAGTGGATGCTGGGGCTGGGCGCCCCGCTCGCGCTCGGCGTCTTCCTGCTGGCCTGCATGCTTTCAGCGACCGGCTACTTCCTCGTGCGCGTCGGGTGGAGCATGTACCTGCGCAGGGCGTGGCAGAAGCGCAAACAGCGCCGCGGGGGCGGTTCGGTCTGAAGGTGCAGTCGATCGACTCGTGACGGCGGACAGGAGGGAAGATGCCTGGGCGACTGGGGTTGCGATTGGGCCAGCTGGTGTCGATCGTCGGAGTCGTCGTGGCTGCGGCGGCTGGTTGCTCGACCAGGGTCGCCTACGACTCGGTGCAGAACCGGCAGCGGCTCGAGTGCCAGAAGATCCAGGACCTTTCCGCGCGTAGCAAGTGCCTCGCGGATGCCAGCACACCGTTCGAAGACTACAAGCGACAGTCCGAGTCGGCGAAGACCGCGAAGTAGCGGCTGGCTCCAATTTCGGTCGCAGGAAAGCAAGCGACCCGCCGACGGCTCTCGGCGCTCCAATCGCCCGCCGCGCGTCGCGCGGAGTCGAGGCGCCCCGCAGCGCGGTCGGCACGCAGGGGACTCGGCACGCTATGAAGTCCGCACGCTAGAGACCCACGCCCAACAATCAGCGCGCGAAAGACTCAACGTGCAATGAACTCCGTCGACTCAGGCCGGAGCAAGCCGCCCGTGCTGCAGCCGCAGCACACGATCGCAGCGCGCGGCGAGTTCCGGGTCGTGGCTGACGATCACCACCGCCGTGCGCCGCTCGCGCGCGAGGTCCACGAAGACGTCGAACACCGCGCGCGCCGTGTCGCGGTCGAGGTTGCCGGTCGGCTCGTCGGCGAGCACGCAGCCGGGGTGCGTCACGATCGCGCGGGCGATCGCCGTGCGCTGGCGTTCGCCGCCGGACAGTTCGGCGGGATGGTGCTGCACGCGGTCGCTCAAGCCGACGGCCGCCAGCGTCTCGCCGGCCCGCGCCCGCGCCTCCGCCAGCGGCAGCCGGCGGATCGCGAGCGGCATGCCGACGTTGTCGAGCGCGGTGAACTCCGGCAGCAGGTGATGGAACTGATAGACGAAGCCGAGCCGCTCGTTGCGCAGGCGGCCGCGCTCCGCCTCACCGAGCGCCGCGAGGTTCTTGCCTTCGATCAGCACCTGGCCGCTGTCGGGCGCGTCGAGCCCGCCCAGCACGTGCAGCAGCGTGCTCTTGCCGGAACCCGAGGCGCCGACGATGGCGACGAGCTCGCCCGGCACGACGTCGAGGTCGACTCCGCGCAGCACGTCGACGCCCAGCCCTCCTTCGCGGAAGGACTTCGTCACGCCGCGCGCCGACAGCACCGTGTCAGTCATAGCGCAGCGCCTCCGCCGGCTTGACGCGCGACGCGCGCCAGCTCGGATACAGGGTCGCCACCAGCGACAGCACGATCGAGATCACCGCAATCGGCACGATGTCGGACGCGCGCGGATCGGACGGCAGCGAGCTGATGAAGTAGATGTCCTTCGGGATCAGCGGGAAGCCGGCGATGCGCTCGATCGCCGGGAAGATCGTGTCGAGATGGTTGGCGACGAAGAGCCCGCTACCGACGCCGAGCAGCGTGCCGAGCACGCCGATCAGCGCGCCCTGCACCATGAAGATGGCCATGATGCTCGACGGGCTCGCGCCAAGCGTGCGCAGGATCGCGATGTCCGATTGCTTCTCGGTCACCGTCATCACCAGCGTCGACACCAGGTTGAACGCGGCGACCGCGACGATCAGCGCGAGGATGATGAACATCATCCGCTTCTCGACCTGCACCGCAGCGAACCAGGTGCGGTTCTGGCGCGTCCAGTCGCGCACGATCATGCCCCGCGGCAGCGACTGCGCCAGTTCGCCGGCCACCTCCTGCGCGCGCTGCATGTCCCTGATCTTCAGCCGCACCCCGGTGGGTCCCTCGACGCGGAACAGTCGCTGCGCGTCGCCGATGTGGATCAGCGCGAGCGCGCTGTCGTATTCGAAGTGGCCCGAGTCGAAGACCGCGAGCACCGTGAACTGCTTCAGCCGCGGGACGACGCCGGCCGGCGTGATCTGGCCCTGCGGCGCGATCAGCGTGACCTTCTCGCCCAGCGCGACGCCGAGCGCGCGCGCCAGCTCACCGCCCAGCACGATGCCGAACTCGCCGTCGGCCAGTGCCGTCAGCGGCGCGCCGCGTACCTGCTTCGCGATGTCGGACACCTCGGGCTCGGCCGCGGGATCCACGCCCCGGATCAGCACGCCGCGCACGCTCTCGCCGCGCGTCAGCAGCGCCTGCGCGTTGACGTAGGGCGCCGCGCCGATCACTTCCGGATTCCTCCGGGCCGCCTGCGCCGTCGCCTGCCAGTCCGCCAGCGCGCCGTCGGGCGCGAACACCTCGATGTGCGAAACCACCGACAGCATGCGGTCGCGCACCTGCGACACGAACCCGTTCATCACCGACAGCACGACGATCAGCGCCATCACGCCGAGCGCGATGCCGAGCATCGAGATGCCGGAGATGAACGAGATGAACCCGTTGCGCCGGCGCGCGCGCCGTCCCGCGCGGGTGTAGCGCAGGCCGATCCGTAGCTCGTAGGGAAGATTCAAGGGGTGGCGTTCGGCCGTGGTCCGGCGAATGGCGAGCGATTGTAGCCAACCGGTCCCTCGCGCTCGGCCACCATCGCGCCGGGCGCTCGCGGGAGCGAACGTAGAATCGGTCGATGCATGTCACGTTGCTGTTGCCGGGCGCCCTGCTGCCGCGCGAAGTCGTGCGCGCGCTCGCCGAGCCGCTCGCGGCGACCGCGCTGGCGTCCCTGCTTGCACGCGCGCAACTTGCCGGCGACTCGGAAGCGGAGGCACTGCCGCACCTCGCGTGGCTCGCAGAGCACTTGTTCCAGCAGGAAGCACCGCTCGCCACCGCGCCGTATGCGTATGCCGCTCTCGCCTGCCACGCGCCGGCACCCGACCAGTGCCTGTGGCACGCCGACCCGGTGCATCTCGAACTCGCACGCGATCACGTGGCGCTGGCGCCGCTGCCTGCGCCACCCACTGAAGACGACGCCGGCGCGCTGATCGCCGCCGCCAATGCCCTTGCCGCCGAGGCGGGCGCCGAATTCGTGCGCGTCGGCGACCGCTGGCTCCTTCGCACGGCGCGCGAATGGGAGATCGCTGCGAAGCCGCTTGCCGCCGCGTTCGGACAGCCGCTGCACGCCGTGTTGCCCGCGGGCCGCGACGCGGCGGTGTGGAACCGGCTGCTGACCGAGGTCCAGATGACCTGGCACGCGCACCCCGTGAACGAAGCGCGCGAAGCACGTGGCGAAGCGACGGTGAACAGCGTGTGGCTGCACGGTGGCGGCCGCTGGGCGCCGCTGCAACGCCCCGCCTTCATGACCGTGCTGGCCGACGAACCCGAGTGGCGCGGCGCCGCGCAAGCGGC
>CAYGXL010000020.1:25316-27480 GCA_964353935.1 uncultured Burkholderiaceae bacterium
CTCTCCGAATGACCCACCTGCTCGTTCGCGACTTCGACCCGGCCGCGGCGCAACGCCTGGTCGCCGACGGCGTGCCGCCCGCGCTGGCGCGCGTGTTGTCCGCGCGCGGCATCGCGCGCCCGGACGACCTGCAACTGCTGATCGACCGCCTGGTGCCACCGACGGCGCTGTCGCATGTGAACGACGCCGCGATCCTGCTCGCCGACGCGATCGAGGCCGACGCGCGCCTGCTGATCGTGGCCGACTACGACTGCGACGGCGCGACCGCGTGCGCGGTCGGCCTGCGTGGCCTGCGGGCGATGGGCGCGGACGTCGACTACCTCGTGCCGAACCGCTTCGAGTACGGCTACGGACTGACCCCGGAGATCGTCGATCTCGCCGCGCAGAAGGCACCCGACCTGATCATCACCGTCGACAACGGCATCGCCAGCGTCGACGGCGTGGCGCGCGCCAACGAGCTCGGCATCGCCGTGCTCGTCACGGACCATCACCTGCCGGGCCCGGTGCTGCCGGACGCGGCGTGCATCGTCAACCCGAACCAGCCGGGCTGCGGCTTCCCGAGCAAGCACCTGGCGGGCGTCGGCGTGATGTTCTACGTGCTGCTGGCGCTGCGCGCTGAACTGCGCGCCCGCGGTCGCTTCACCGCCGCCACGCAGCCCCGGCTCGACGCGCTGCTCGACCTCGTCGCGCTCGGCACGGTCGCGGACGTCGTGCGGCTCGACCGCAACAACCGCATCCTCGTCGCGCAGGGACTGGAGCGGATCCGCAACGGTCGCCTGCACGCCGGGATGGCGGCGCTGTTCCAGGTCGCCGGCAAGGACGCGCGGACGGCCCGCGCGATGGACCTCGGCTTCGCGATCGGCCCGCGCATCAACGCCGCCGGCCGCCTGACCGACATGACGGTCGGCATCGAGTGCCTGGCGACCGACAGCTTCGAGCGCGGGCTGGAACTGGCGCGGCAACTCGACCAGCTCAATCGCGACCGGCGCGAGATCGAGAGCGACATGCAACTCGACGCGCTGGCGAAACTCGACGCCGACACGGTCGAGGCCGCGAGCACGATCTGCCTTTTCAACGAGGACTGGCACCAGGGCGTGGTCGGCCTCGTGGCCTCGCGCGTCAAGGAGAAGTTCCACCGACCGACGATCGCCTTCGCCCGTGCCAGCGAGTCCGAGCTGCGCGGCTCCGGCCGCTCGATCGAGGGCGTGCACCTGCGCGACACGCTCGACCTCGTGACCAAGCAGGTGCCGGACATCGTGCGGCGCTTCGGCGGCCACGCGATGGCCGCCGGGCTGACGCTGCAGTCGGAGCACTATGACCACTTCGCCAGGGCGTTCGAGGACGCGACGCGCGCGTCGTGCGACCGGGCGCTGTTCGCCCGCACCGTCGCGACCGACGGTCCGCTGAAGCCCGACGAGATCGCCCTGCCGCTGATCAACGCGCTCGACCAGCACGTCTGGGGGCAGGGATTCCCGCCGCCGCTGTTCGCCAACGTGTTCACCGTGCTCGACCAGCGGCTCATCAAGGACCGGCACCTGAAACTGTCGCTCGACCTCGACGGCCGGCGGTTCAACGCGATCTGGTTCCGCCGCACCGAGCTGCTGCCGAAGGAAGCCCGGCTCGCGTACCGCCCGGTGGCGGACGACTACAACGGGATGCGCCGGGTGCAGCTGATCGTCGAACACGCCGCCTTCCTATAATCGCGGTTTTCGAGCCGGGACAACCATGGAAGCCGAACGCCTCAACCAGATCGAAGGGACCGTCGCGGACCTGCGCGGCCGCCTCGCTGAACTCCGGAGGTATCTTTGACGTCGATGCCAAGGAGGCTCGACTCAAGGAAGTCGGCAGCGCGCTCGAAGACCCCAAGGTCTGGGACGACCCCAAGCGCGCGCAGGAACTCGGCAAGGAGAAGAAGGCCGCCGAGCTGATCGTCGAGAAGATGCACCGGCTCGAAGCCGGCGTGAGCGACGCCGGCGAACTCTTCGAGATGGCGCGCGCCGACAACGACGACCCGACGCTCGTCGCGATCGAGAAGGACGTCGCCGACCTCGCGAAGCAGGTGGGCGAGCTCGAGTTCCAGCGGATGTTCAACAACCCGCTGGACCCCAGCAACTGCTTCATCGAGATCCAGGCCGGCGCCGGCGGCACCGAGGCGCAGGACTGG
>CAYGXL010000021.1:0-25825 GCA_964353935.1 uncultured Burkholderiaceae bacterium
AGCCCTATGTGAAGACGGTGAACCTGACCCGCGCGCACCTCGAGGAGGACGCCGGCAAGTCGCTGCACGAGGACTTCCACGGGATGTCCGGCATCGACCTCAACCGTGCGGGCGTGCCGCTGCTCGAGATCGTCTCCGAGCCGGACATGCGCTCGTCGGCGGAGGCGGTCGCGTACGCCAAGGAGCTGCACTCGCTGGTCGTGTGGCTCGGCGTGTGCGACGGCAACATGCAGGAAGGCAGCTTCCGCTGCGACGCCAACGTCTCGGTGCGGCCGGTCGGCGACACGAAGCTCGGCACGCGCTGCGAAATCAAGAACCTGAACAGCTTCCGGTTCCTCGAGAAGGCGATCGAGTTCGAGGTGCGGCGCCAGGTCGAACTGATCGAGGACGGCGGCACGGTCGTCCAGGAGACGCGCCTCTACGACCCGGACCGCGACGAGACGCGCTCGATGCGGAGCAAGGAAGACGCGATGGACTATCGCTACTTCCCGGATCCGGACCTGCTGCCGCTGGCGATCTCGCCGGAGTGGATCGCGCAGGTGAAGGCGGACATGCCCGAGCTGCCCGGGGCGATGCGCGAGCGTTTCGTGCGCGAGTACGGGCTGTCGGACTACGAGGCGCAGACGCTGACCGCGTCGAAGGCGCTGGCGGGCTACTTCGAGGACGTGGCGAAACAGGTGGCGGACAGGAAGTCAGCGGCCAACTGGTCGCTCGGCGAGCTGTCGGCCGCGCTCAACGAGTCCGGCGTGCCGGTCGAACAGGCGCCGGTGTCGCCGCGGCAGCTGGCCGGGCTGATCGCGCGCGTCGCCGACGGCACCATCAACAACAAGACCGCCAAGGACGTCTTCGCCGCGCTGTGGGCCCGCGAAGGCGACAGCGTTGACGCGATCATCGAGGCCCGCGGACTGAAGCAGATCAGCGACGCCGGCGCGATCGAGAAGATCGTCGACGAGGTGCTGGCCGCGAACCCGAAGTCGGTCGAGGAGTTCCGCGCGGGCAAGGAGAAGGCGTTCAACGCGCTGGTGGGCCAGGCGATGAAGGCCACCCGGGGGAAGGCGAATCCGCAGCAGGTGAACGAGATCCTGCGGCGGCGGCTCGGAGCTGCCTAGCCGGAGCGGCTTGAGAGCCAAGAAGAACGGCCCGCTCGATGCGGGCCGTTTTCATTCTGGATTCGCGGAAACTCAGGGCGCGAGAACGAGACTCGGACTCCAGGCCGCGTTCGTAGTCACCGCGCCGATGCCGTTCGTCTGCGTGGTGTAGCCCGTCGCGCCGGCCTCGAGCGTGTACGCGGGGGCCGGGCTGGGAGCCGCCGCGAAGGCGAGCGGCAACGTCGCCGAGAAAGGGGCCAGCAGCGGCACGGCGGTCGGCAACGTCAGCGTGTAGGCGCCAGTCTCGGCATCGACGTTCGTCGTCGCTACCTCGATCTTCGGAACGGCGCCGACCACCTGAAGTGCGCGCACGACTCCCGTTTCGCGGGCGAGCACGGGTCCGAGCGTGCCGCTGGCAGTCCGCGATGCCGGAGTGCCGGCGACAGGCAGCGGAATCGGCTGGGCCACCGTGCTCAGCGGTGTGACCGCGGCCGTGCTGACCGGCACTGCCGGCACCACGCTCGTGCCGCGTGCGGGCGACGTGATCACCACGTCATACGGCGAGTTCGCAGCGTCGAGGTAGGCGAGCACGAATTGGCCCGTGCTGGACGGAATCGTGGCGCGAACTACCTTTCCGTTCTTCTGCGCGGAAACCGTGACGTTCGTCAGCGCAGGGTCGACGAAACCGACGATCCCGGCAACCGTGCGCAGGTCCGCGGTCAGGATCGGCTTCAGCAGGTAGCCGCCGTTGCCACGGCCGAGCGCCACGATCGACCGGCACGCATCGAAGTCGATGACGAGGTCGACCAGCGTGTTCGGCTGGACGGTGAACGGCCGGATGATCTTCAGGCCGCTCTGCGCGGCGCTCGGCGTGCGCAGCGGGATCTCCACCGTTTCGCCCAGCCGCACGAGCGAATTCGCGGTCTGGTTGCCTTGATTGGCACTCAGCACGAGCCGGACCTGCGTGTAGTTGCCCGCCGGGATCGGCGTCGTGCCGAGTTCCTCGAGCCGGCCGTTGGTCAGGTCGAGCAGGTTGATCTTCCTTGCCGGACTGATGGCGATGTCGGTCCAGCCGCCAATGGACGGCTCGGCGTCCGACGACTGATGGACGCGCACACGTTCGACCGTGACATACACCTTGTCGAGATCGTCGTTGCCGACGCGGCAATTCGGCGCATCGGTCAGCGCGACGCGCAGCGTTCCCGAGCCGCTACCCGGGGCCGGGGCCGGGGTGACACCGCCATCTCCGCCGCCTCCACACGCCACCAGCGCGGCACTCGCCGCCACCGCCAGCAGGGCGGCCTTGATACCTGTCTTCATCGTTCTCATCATCGCTGAACCTCCTGCACATCGAGTCCCGAGTATCGGAGCGTTTTCCATTCCAGGAAGCCGGATGGATGCCGCGCGAGGGCTAGTCCGATGAGCGGTCGGTCCACCTCACGGATTCTTGCGAGAGGTCAGCGTTGCCGGGCGCGCGGTACGTGAAGCAACCCACCAGGCACCCGTGACTGACGAGAAAAGAGAACTGCGCCGGCCTCGAACGAGGGCCCCGCAACGCAGCCCGAGTGACGTCCGACGGCGCGCCGCCGCGGCGTCCGCCGCGTCGACGGCTCAATACGTGCGCTGCGCCGGCTGGGAGCCCTGTGAGACAAGCTCGCGAAGACGCTTCTTGTCGGCGTCGAAGCGGTCGTTGATCCGCTGCATATCGCTCTGCGCGTCCTTGATGATCTTCAGCTCGGCCGCGCGCTCCTGTTCGTTGTTGGCCAGCGCGCGCTTGATCGTCTCGGGCGTTTCGCGTTTCTTGAAGAACTCGGCCTCTTCCTCGAGCCGCTTGCGTTCCTCGGCCATCCGATCCAGACGGAGTTGAGAACGCTTCACGACCTCGCTGCTCGAAATCAGTGCCTTGGCCCGGGCCACGTCGATCTCCTGCTCGCTGGCATACGCCTCGAGCAGCGACCGGTCGCGCCGGCGCTGCGCCAGCGCCCTTTCCTCTTCGTCCGCCTTCTTCCTCACTTCGGTCGCGCGCGCCTTCTGCTCTTCCGGCGTCAACGGGCGCGCAATCACCCGGCGCAGCGAGCCGTCGCGGTTGAGCTCGCGGATGTCGCTGTTGAAGCACTCGGGCGGCGGGCGATCGCCACTGTAGGTCCGGCCACTCGCCACGCAGGTGTACATGGTCGGCGACTGCGCGCCGGCGGCCGTCGCGACCGCGAGAAGAAAAGCGAACGCGGCGGGAAGGACGGGCCGTCCCCGGGTCCTTTCCCTCGCCATCAGCTCATGCCCCATACCGCTCCCGATACCTTTCAACGGCAGGCAGAAATGATCGTGCAGCCGCCGCGAGCGAAGACTCCGAATTGAGGAAGCGAAGCAGGTCATTCAGGTCCGCGATCGCCAGAACCGGCATTCCGTATGTGGATTCAACGCTCTGGACCGCGGATTCGGCCGACAAGGCGCCGTCGGCCCCGGACCGTTCCATGCGATCCAGGGCGATCAGCACGCCGGCCGGGGTCGCCCCCGCGGCCCGGATGAGTTCCACCGACTCGCGCACCGACGTTCCGGCCGTGATCACGTCGTCGACGATGACCACCCGGCCGGCGAGCGGGCTGCCGACGATGACGCCGCCTTCGCCGTGGTCCTTGGCCTCCTTGCGGTTGAACGCGAACGGCACGTCCGCGCCGAGGTCGGCGAGCGCCACCGCCGTGGCCGAGGCCAGCGTGATGCCCTTGTAGGCCGGCCCGAACAGCATGTCGAACCGCACGCGCCCCGCGTCCCGTGCCAAGAGAAGCGTCCGCGCGTAGAAGCGGGCGAGCTGCCCCAGTGTTCCGCCGCGGTTGAACAGCCCTGCGTTGAAGAAGTACGGCGAGAGGCGTCCGGCCTTGGTCCTGAAGTCGCCGAACTTCAGCACCCCGGACTGCAGCGCGAACTCGATGAATTGCTGTTGAAGTGCGTCCACGATCGATCAGGGGCTGGTCGCCCCTTCCAGTTTCGGCGCGATTTTGCCGCAACGATCTCCGAAAGGTTGCACAATTCCCCACCTTTTTCGGCTCATCTTGCTGCATGTTCAGGATCGTCACACTCAATGCCAACGGAATCCGTTCGGCCGGCAGCAAGGGGCTCTTCCGCTGGCTGAAGCGCGTCGAGCCGGACGTCGTCTGCCTGCAGGAAGTCAAGGCGCATGAAGGCGACATACCTGAAGCGCTGCGGGCCACCTCGCAGTTCCACTCGCACTTCCACTGCGCCGAGAAGAAGGGCTACTCGGGCACCGCGCTGTACGCGGTGAAGAAGCCGCGGTCGGTCCGCTGCGGGTTCGGCTCTCCGGAGTTCGACACCGAGGGCCGGTACATCGAGGCCGAGTTCGCCAACGTCAGCGTCATCTCCGTCTACTTTCCGTCGGGCTCTTCCGGCCCCGAGCGGCAGGCGGCCAAGTTCCGCTTCCTCGACCAGTTCCGTCCGCACCTCGCGCGCCTGATGGCGGGCGGGCGCGAAGTCGTGCTCTGTGGCGACGTCAACATCGCGCACCAGGAGATCGACCTCAGGAACTGGCGGAGCAACCAGAAGAACTCGGGCTTCCTCCCGGAGGAGCGCGCGTGGCTGTCGGGCGCCTTCGAAGAGCAGGGCTGGGTCGACGTGTTCCGGCGGCTCGACCCGCGGCCCGAGCAGTACACCTGGTGGAGCAACCGCGGCCAGGCGTGGGCGAAAAACGTCGGCTGGCGCATCGACTACCAGATCGCCACGCCGGGCATCGCGGCGCGCGCCCGGCGCGCGGAGATCTACACGGCGAAGCGATTCTCGGACCACGCGCCGCTGACCATCGACTACACAGGACGCCTCTGAACGCCCATGGCCACGTCTCCCTCGCTCCACGACCGGCTGCACGAGCACGTGCACCTGCGCGACATCGGCTGGCTGGTCGCGACCGCGATCGTCGTGCTCGCGCTGACTGCGTGGGGCCTCTGGCACCTGGCTCCGCCACCGCCCCCGAGGACGATCGTGATGAGCACCGGCGCGCCCGACGGCGCGTATCACGCGTACGCCCTGCGTTACAAGGCCATCCTCGACGAACGGGGCATGGAGCTCGTGTTGAAGCCCTCGAAGGGCGCGCAGGAGAACCTCGAGCGGCTCCGTGGCCACGTCGACGACGTCGACGTCGCGCTGGTGCAGAGCGGACTCGCCCGTGAGGCGGAGCCGGGTCTGGTCTCGCTCGGCAGCGTGTTCTACGAACCGGTCTGGGTGTTCTATCGCGACACGCGGGTCCTCGAGCGCAGCGCCGAACTGGCGGGAAGAAAGATCGCGATCGGCGCGCCGGGCAGCGGCACGGCGGAACTGGGCAGGACGCTCGCGCAATCGTCCGGACTCGACCAGCCTCCGACCGAACTGCTCGAAGTCGGCGGGCTCGCCGCCGCCGAGGCCCTCGCGAGCGGCGCCGTCGGCGCTGCGTTCTTCGTCTCTGCGGTCGACGGCCCGGCCGTGGCGAAGCTGCTGGCCACCCCCGGCGTGCGACTGATGGACATGCGCCACGCCGATGCGTACGTCCGGCGCATGCCGTTCCTCCACAAGCTCGTGCTCCCGGAGGGCGTGGTCGACCTGCAGCGCAACCTGCCGCCACAGACCGTCACGCTGGTGGCGCTGACCGCGAACCTCGTGGCGCGGGACGAGCTGCATCCCGTGGCCACCGAGCTGCTGCTTTCGGCGGCGACGAAGGTCCACGGCGGCCCCACGCTGCTGCATGCGGCCAACGTCTTCCCGGCGCCGCTCGACCCGTCGTTGCCGCTGTCGAGCGACGCCGAGCGCTTCTACAAGGACCGGCCAGGCCTGCTGCGGCGATTGCTGCCGTTCTGGCTCGCGATCTGGCTCGAACGCACGCTGTTCATCCTGGTGCCGCTGGCGGCCGTTGCCGTGCCCCTCTTCGCGTACCTGCCGAAGATCTACGACTGGCGCATGCGCGGGCGCCTCGACCACTGGTACCGCGAACTCAAGCGGCTCGAGCACGCGACCGAACGGGGCACGCTCGTCGAAAAGCAACTGCACCGGCTCGACGAGATCGAGTCCACGCTGAACAGCCTCAAGGTCCCGATGGGATACCTCGACCGGCTCTACACGCTGCGCACCCACACGACGTACGTTCGCAGCGTGCTGAGCCGGCGCGCCGGGCAGCTCGCAGGGGCGGACTGACCCGCCGGCGAGCGGCGGTCGCCGGCGACTTCGCCACTACACTCGCTCGCCATGGCGGAGATCGGTACGACCGGAGCGACCGGCGCGGCAGGGCCCGCGCGTCGCTGGAGCGACGCGCTCCGGGTCTACCTCGAGCCGGCATCGCTGCGGATGTTCTTCCTCGGGTTCGGCGCCGGGCTTCCGCTTTTGCTGGTGCTCGGCACGCTTTCCTTCCGGCTGCGTGAAGCGGGGATCGACCGCACCACCATCGGCTACCTGAGCTGGGTCGGCCTCGCCTACGGCATCAAGTGGGCGTGGGCCCCGCTCGTCGATCGCCTGCCGCTGCCCGGCCTGACACGCGCGCTCGGCCGCCGTCGCGGCTGGCTGCTGCTCGCGCAGGCAGGCGTGATCGCGGGGCTCATCGGCATGGCGCTTGCCGACCCGCGCAGCGGCCTCGACGGGCTGATCGGGTTCGCGCTGCTGGTCGCCTTCTCGTCCGCCACGCAGGACATCGCGCTCGACGCGTACCGCATCGAGTCGGCGCAGGTGGAGAAGCAGGCGGCGCTCGCGGCGACGTACCAGACCGGCTACCGGATCGCGATGATCTGGGCCGGCGCGGGCGTGCTGTGGATCGCCGCGCGCTCGGCCGGCGACGATGCAGCGGGCTACAGCGCGTCGGCGTGGACTACCGCTTACTTCGCGATGGCAGCTTCCATGCTGGTCGGCGTCGCAACGGTGCTGCTTTCGCCGGAACCAGCGCCCAGCGCAGGCCGTGCGCTCGACGACGGCGAGGAGCGCGCACTCGCGCAGCGCCTGGTCGCGGAGCGCGGCGTTGGTCCGCGCGCGGCCACGGTGATCGCCTGGGCCCGCACCGCCGTCGTCGGGCCTTTCGAGGACTTCATCGCCCGCTATCGCTGGCACGCGCTGCTGCTGCTGGCGCTGATCGCCATGTACCGCATCTCGGACATCGTGATGGGCATCATGGCGAACCCGTTCTACGTGGACATGGGCTTCACGAAGGACGAAGTCGCCGCGGTGTCGAAGCTGTACGGCGTGGTGATGACGCTGGTGGGCGCCTTCATCGGCGGCGTGCTTGCGCTGCGCTTCGGCGTGACCCGGATCCTGATGCTCGGCGCCGTGCTGTCGGCGGCGTCCAACCTGCTGTTCGCGTGGCTCGCGACGCGGGGCCACGACCTCACCGGACTGATCTTCACGATCTCGGCCGACAACCTGTCGGCCGGCATCGCGTCGGCGGCCTTCATCGCCTACCTGTCGAGCCTGACCAACGTCCGGTACTCGGCCACCCAGTACGCGCTGTTCTCATCGGTGATGCTGCTGTTGCCGAAGTTCGTGGCCGGCTTCTCGGGCGCGTTCGTTGACGCCTTCGGATACGCGGCGTTCTTCTACTCCACCGCCCTGCTCGGCGTTCCGGTGCTGCTCCTCGTGTGGCTGGCGAGCCGCGTCCACGCGCAGCTCCCCGCCGACGCCCCTCGGTCTTCGCCGTCGCAGTAGTCGAGCGCGCAGTCGGCGCGGTGCAGCTTCGCCCTGCTTCGCCCGCCCGAGCAGCGGTCCGAGACGAGCCGCGAGTGGACGCGCGAACCGGGCGCGCGGCAAGGGTCAGCGAGTCTCGAAGCGGTAGACGGCCAGCGTCGAGCGCAGGCCGGGCAGCACGTTGACCGGTTTGCCCTCGGCGAGCACGGAGCGTGCCGTGATCGTCAGCCCGACCTTCGACGCCAGGATCTCGAAGTCCTTCAGCGTGCACAGGTGGATGTTCGGCGTGTCGTACCACTGATACGGAATGTGCTTCGTCACCGGCATGCGTCCGGCCAGCAGCGACACCGCGTGTTTCCAGTGCCCGAAGTTCGGGAAGCTGACGACGCCCTCGCGGCCGACCCGCGCCAGCTCGCGCAGCAGCCCTTCGGCGTTGTGCATCGCCTGCAGCGTCTGCGACAGCACGACCGTGTCGAACATGTCGTCGTCGAACATCCGCAGGCCGGCGTCGAGGTTCTGCTGCACGACGTTGATGCGCGCGCGAACGCAGTGCGCCACGTGCTCGTCGTTCAGTTCGACGCCGTAGCCGCGGCAGCCCTTGGCGTCGCGCAGGTACGCGAGCAGCGCGCCGTCGCCGCAACCGAGGTCGA
This sequence comes from uncultured Burkholderiaceae bacterium, assembly GCA_964353935.1. Taxonomy (GTDB): domain Bacteria; phylum Pseudomonadota; class Gammaproteobacteria; order Burkholderiales; family Burkholderiaceae_F; genus JAOUJD01. The sequence continues at coordinate 8,378 of CAYGXL010000021.1, forward strand.
GCACACGGCTGCCCGGTGCGATCCAGTCGGCGATCTGGGCGAGGTCGGCGCGCAGCGTCATGCGCGCACCTCCTCGGCGATGGTCTCGAAGTAGTTGCGCATCAGCCGGTGATAGCGCGGATCCTCGAGCAGGAAGGCGTCGTGGCCGTGCGGCGCGTCGATCTCGGCGTACGAGACGTCGCGCCCGGTGGCGATGAGCGCCTCGACCATCTCGCGCGACCGCTCGGGCGGAAAACGCCAGTCGGTCGTGAAGGCGGCGAGCAGGAACTTGGCGCTCGCCGGACGCATCGCGGCGACGAGGTCGCCGCCCGTCACCCGCGCCGGGTCGAAGTAGTCGAGCGCGCGAGTGATCAGCAGGTACGTGTTGGCGTCGAAGTACTCGGAGAACTTGTCACCCTGGTAACGCAGGTAGCTCTCGACCTCGAACTCGATGTCGTAGTGGAAGCGGTACTCGTCGCCGACCTCGCGATCGCGCAGCGCGCGGCCGAACTTCTCGGCCATGTCGGCGCCGGACAGATAGGTGATGTGGCCGATCATGCGGGCCACCCGCAGACCACGCTTCGGCACGATGCCATGCGCGTAGTAGTCGCCGCCGTGGAAGTCGGGATCGGAGCGGATCGCCGTGCGCGCGACCTCATTGAACGCGATGTTCTGCGCCGACAGCTTGGGGGCCGACGCGATCGCCACGCAGTGCGCCAGGCGCTCGGGATACTGGATGGCCCATGACAGCGCCTGCATCCCGCCGAGCGAGCCGCCCATCACCGCCGCCCACCGCTCGATGCCGAGAACGTCGGCCAGCCGCGCCTGCGCGTTGACCCAGTCCTCCACGGTCACGACCGGGAAGCTGGCGCCATACGGCTTGCCGGTCGCCGGGTTGATCGACATCGGCCCGGTCGAACCGAAGCACGAGCCGAGGTTGTTGACGCCGACCACGAAGAAGCGGTTGGTGTCGACCGGCTTGCCGGGACCGACCATGTTGTCCCACCAGCCGATGTTCGTGGGGTCGTCGGCCGTGATCCCCGCGACGTGGTGCGAGGCATTCAGCGCATGGCAGACGAGCACCGCGTTGCTGCGGTCGGCGTTCAGCTGGCCGTAGGTCTCGACCGTCAGCTCGTAGCCATCGACCGACGCCCCGCTCGCGAGCGCGAGCGGCGCATCGAACCGGAACGACTGCGGTGTCACGACACCGACGGAACCCGACTTCAGCATGGCCGATAAAAAACCCGAGAGGCGCAGAGGCCGGCTCGGGTTCGTCGCAGCAACGCTGCTTGACCTCTTTAGCGGTTTTCGGAGGTGACCCTCACGCGCCCGCAAGCGAGTCGGCAAATCGGCGCAAGAGCGAAAAGTAGAGGTTCGGGAAAGCGGTGTCAAACTCGCGTTTCCGCGCCCGCCCGCCTTCCGGAAGAGTCTGTGATGTCCTGCACCGTCTACGGCACGGCCGCCTCGGGCAACTGCCACAAGGTCCGCATGGCGCTCGACATCCTCGGCGAGCCGTACGAGTGGCGCGAAATCGACGTGCTGAAGGGCGAGTCGCGGACGCCGGAGTTCCTCGCGATGAACCCCAACGGCAAGGTGCCGGTGCTGGCCATCGACGGCGTCACGTTCCTGCCCGAGTCCAACGCGATCCTCTGGTACCTCGGCGAGGGCACGAAGCTCGTGCCGGATGACCGCCTCGCGCGCGCCCGCGTGCTGCAGTGGATGTTCTTCGAGCAGTACAGCCACGAACCGGCGATCGCGGTCGCGCGCTTCATCCGGTGCTTCCTGAAGCGCAGCGACGACCCGCGGCTGCCGGAGCTCGCGAAGCGGGGCGACGCCGCCCTCGGCGTGATGGAGCGGCACCTGGCGACGCACGACTACTTCGCCGGGAACGCGCTGACGATCGCCGACCTCGCGCTGTTCGCCTACACGCACAAGGCCGCCGACGGCGGCTTCGACCTCGCCCGCTACCCCGCGGTTTCGGCGTGGCTCGAACGCTGCAGGCGGCACCGAGGAGTCGCGGAGATGCCGACGCCGTGACCGGGGGCGAGCGCGCGCCGTAGGGGACCTGCGCGGCACTTCGCACTACCATTCACCCTTTGCAGCCGTTCGGCCAGCCCGAGGCCGCGGCGCACTTCGCCAACAACAACGATGACGATCCTGGAGACACGACTGAACGCGCGCAGCGCCGAGTTCCGCGGCAACGCGGAGGCCATGCGCGCGCTGGTGGCCGACCTGAAGGAGAAGGTCAACGCGGTGGGGGTGGGCGGCGGGCCGGAAGCGCGGGCCAAGCACACGGCCCGCGGCAAGCTGCTGCCACGCGACCGCGTCCAGATGCTGCTGGACCCGGGAACGCCGTTCCTCGAACTGTCGCAGCTCGCGGCGTACGAGATGTACGACAACGCCGCGCCGTCGGCCGGGATCATCACCGGCGTCGGCCGGGTCGCCGGGCGCGAGTGCGTGATCGTCTGCAACGACGCCACCGTCAAGGGCGGCACCTACTTCCCGATGACGGTCAAGAAGCACCTGCGCGCGCAGGAGATCGCGCGCGAGAACCGGCTGGCGTGCATCTACCTCGTCGACTCCGGTGGCGCCAACCTGCCGAACCAGGACGACGTCTTTCCGGACCGCGAGCACTTCGGCCGCATCTTCTTCAACCAGGCGACGCTCTCGGCGGCCGGCATTCCGCAGATCGCCGTCGTGATGGGATCGTGCACGGCCGGCGGCGCCTACGTGCCGGCGATGAGCGACGAATCGATCATCGTCGCCAACCAGGGCACGATCTTCCTCGGCGGCCCACCGCTGGTGAAGGCCGCGATCGGCGAGGTCGTGAGCGCCGAGGATCTCGGCGGCGGCGACGTCCACACGCGGCTGTCCGGCGTTGCGGACCACCTCGCCGCCAACGACGCGCACGCGCTCGCGCTGGCCCGCCGCATCCTGGCGACCACCAACTACGTGAAGCCCTCGCCGCAGCTGCTGCGCGACCCGCGGCCGCCGAAGCTGGATCCGCAGGACCTCTACGGCGTCATCCCGACCGACACGCGCAAGCCGTACGACGTGCGCGAAGTCATCGGCCGCATCGTCGATGCTTCGGAGTTCGACGAGTGGAAGTCGCGCTTCGGCAACACGCTCGTGACCGGCTTCGCCTGGATCGAGGGCATGCCGGTCGGCATCATCGCCAACAACGGCATCCTGTTCTCGGAGAGCGCGCAGAAGGGCGCGCACTTCATCGAACTGTGCTGCCAGCGCAAGGTCCCGCTCGTGTTCCTGCAGAACATCTCCGGCTTCATGGTCGGCCGAAAGTACGAGAACGAGGGCATCGCCCGCCACGGCGCGAAGATGGTGACGGCCGTTTCGTGCGCGCAGGTGCCGAAGTTCACGGTGATCATCGGCGGCAGCTTCGGCGCCGGCAACTACGGCATGTGCGGCCGCGCCTTCGGGCCGCGCTTCCTGTGGCTGTGGCCGAACGCGCGCATCAGCGTGATGGGCGGCGAGCAGGCGTCGAGCGTGCTGGCCACGGTCCGGCGCGACAACATCGAGGCCAAGGGCGGCCGCTGGAGCGTCGAAGAGGAGGCGGCGTTCAAGCAGCCGATCCTCGACCAGTACGAGCACCAGGGCCATCCGTACTACGCGAGCGCGCGGCTGTGGGACGACGGAGTGATCGACCCGCTCGACACACGCATGTGCCTGGCGCTCGGCCTGTCGGCGGCGCTCAACGCGCCGATTCCCGAGACCCGCTTCGGCGTGTTCCGCATGTGACGAACGTCCGCGAGGATTCGTCAGGATGACAGACACGATCTACACGCGCCCGGAGCACGTCGAACTGCGCCGGCAAGTCGCGCGCTTCATCGCGCAGGAAGTCGAACCGAACGCGCTCGCCTGGGACGAACAGGGCTGCACGCCGCGCGATGTGCTCAGGGCGATGGGCGCGCTCGGCTGGCTCGGCCTGACGGCGCCGGCCGAGTACGGCGGCGCGGAAGCCGACGTCACGACGAACGTGGTGTTCCAGGAGGCGCTGTCGCGCTCGACCTCCGGCGGCTTCGTCATCACGGTGCTGGTCCACACCGACATGGCGAGCCCGCACCTGCTGAACGCCGGTTCCGCCGAACAGAAGGCGCGCTGGCTGCCCGCGATCCATCGCGGCGAGCTGATCACGGCCGTGGCCGTCACCGAACCCGATGCCGGCTCCGACGTCGCCTCGATCCGCACGCGCGCCCGCCGCGACGGCGACCACTGGGTGATCGACGGCAGCAAGATGTTCATCACGAACGGCGTGCTGGCCGACCTGGTGTTCGTCGCCGCGCGCACCGACCCTGCCGCCAAGGGCTCGCGCGGCCTGTCGATCTTCGCGGTCGAACGCGGCACGCCGGGCTTCTCGGTCGGCCGCTCGCTGAAGAAGAGCGGCTGGCTGGCGTCGGACACCGCGGAACTCGTGTTCGACCAGTGCCGCGTGCCGGCCGCGAACCTGCTCGGCGAGGAGCATCGCGGCTTCTACGCGATCATGAAGAACTTCCAGACGGAGCGGCTCGCGCTCGGCAGCATGGCGATCGGCCACTGCCTCACGGCGCTGGAGCTCACGCTGCGCTACGTGCACGACCGCAAGGCGTTCGGCGCCGTGCTGTGGGACAAGCAGGCGATCCGCCAGCGGCTGTCGATGCTGGCGGCGCGCGTGCAGGCCGCGCGGCAACTGCTCTATCACTGCGCATGGCTGGTCGACGAGCAGCGCGACGCCGTTGCGGAGATCTCGATGCTGAAGGCGCTGACCGGGGAACTGGTCAACGAAGTGACGTACACGTGCCAGCAGTTCCACGGCGGCATGGGCTACATGCGCGAGAGCCCGATCGAACGGCTCGTCCGCGACGCGCGGGTCCTGGCCATCGGCGGCGGCGCCACCGAAGTGATGCTCGAGGAAGTCGCCAAGCGGATCGCGATCCCATGACGAAGCGCCTCCTTGCCGCCGGCCTCGCCACCGTGCTGGCCCTCGCCGCGCCGACGGCGAGCGCGGAGCGGGTCCGGATTTCCTCGCCCGACGGGACCGCGCTCGTCGCCCACTGGATGCCACGGCCGGGTGGCGCCTACGGTCCGGCCGTGGTGGCGCTGCACGGTTGCAGCGGGCTTTTTGACCGCACCGGGACGGCGTTCGATCAGCGTTACACCGGCTACGCTGAGCGGCTGCACCGGGCCGGCTTCCACGTGCTGCTGCCCGACAGCTTCGGTTCGCGCGGCAGCGGCCCGATCTGCACGGTGCCGAACGGCGAGCGCAGCATCACCGTCGAGACGCGCCGCGGCGACGCGCTGGCCGCGGCCGACTGGCTGGCGAGCCAGCCCGTGGTCGACCCACGCAGGATCGTGATGCTAGGGTGGTCCCATGGCGCGACGACGACGCTGTCCGCCCTGAATGCCGTCCGCCCTTCGTACGCCAGCAACGTTGCCGCTGCGGTCGTGTTCTACCCGGGCTGCTCCGCGCTGCTGAAGGAGCCGTTCGAGTTGCGGGCGCCGATGCTGATGCTGCTGGGCGAGAAGGACGACTGGACGCCGCCGAAGCCGTGCATGCGGCTGGTCGAGCGCCTCCGGCAGGTCCAGCCCCCCGCCGAGGTGGAATTGCACGTCTACGCCGACAGCCATCACGGCTTCGACAGCGCGCGACCCGTGCGCTTCCGTCCCAACGTCCCTAACGGCGCGAGCCGCGAGGGAGTGCACTCCGGCGGCAATCCCGCCGCGAACGCCGCCGCGCTGCGCGAACTCGACGCCTTCCTCGCCGCCCGCGCGGGCGGCGAGCAGAAGGCGTCACCGGCGCCGCCCACTGTGCCAATCGTCCGCTGAACCGACTTCTCCGAACCGAGCACTCGCATGCCCACGACCTTGAGCATCAACATCACGCACCGCGTCGGCCTCGTCTGGATGACGCGGGCCGAGGTGCGCAACGCCTTCAACGAGACGACGATCGCCGAGCTGACCGACGCGTTCCGGACGCTCGGCGCCGACCCCGGGGTGCGCGCCATCGTGCTGGCCGCCGAGGGCCCGGCGTTCTGCGCGGGCGCGGACCTCGAATGGATGCGACGCATGTCGCAGTACTCGCACGACGAAAACCTTGCCGACGCCATGAAGCTCGCGACGATGCTGCGCACGATCCACGAGTGCCCCAAGCCCGTGATCGCGCGCGTGCATGGCGCGGCGTTCGCCGGCGGGGTCGGCCTGGTCGCCGCCTGTGACATCGCGGTCGCGTCGGTGACGGCCGAGTTCTGCCTGACCGAGACCAGGCTCGGCCTGATACCCGCCACCATCGCGCCGTACGTGATCCGGGCGATGGGGCCGGGGAACGCGCGCCGCTACTTCCTGACCGCGGAGAAGTTCGACGCCAGCGAGGCGTTCCGCATCGGCCTGGTCCAGAACATCGTCGCGCCCGAGGAACTCGACGGGACCATCAACGAAATGCTCGGCGCCCTGATGCTGACGAGCGCGGAGGCGGTGACCGAAGCCAAGCGCCTGGTCCGCGACCTCGCGTTCCGCCCGATCGACGACGCCCTCGTCGCCGACACGGCGCAACGGATCGCGGCCATTCGCCAGAGCACGGATGGACGCGAAGGGATCACGGCTTTCCTCGAGAAGCGCAAGGCGCGCTGGGTCGCGGAGTACGAGGCGATGGAGACGGGCGAGGACGACGAGGAGATGTAGGCCAACGCGTTCGAAATGTACGCATCGGCTGCGCCGATGCACGTGCATTTCGAACGGCAAAGTTAGTGGACCGGGCTTCGGAGCGGCCGGGCGCCCGGTCCGGTTTCAAAGGCAACGAAAGAGCCGGGAGGCGTAGTCACCGTGGAGTCGCTGGACATCGCCCAACTGATCGCGCTGGCCGCGGTGCTCGGCTTTGCGAGCGGCATCCGGCTGTATTCGGTGCTGCTCGTGATCGGGCTCGTGGGGTACGCGGGGTGGGTGCAGTTGCCGAGCGGGCTGGCGATCCTGCAGCATCCGTGGGTGATCGGCGCGTCGGCGGCGATGTTCCTGGTCGAGTTCGTCGCCGACAAGGTGCCCGGCGTGGACAGCGTGTGGGACACGATCCAGACGTTCATCCGCATTCCGGCCGGCGCGGCGCTCGCCGCCGGCGTGTTCGGCGGCATGGACAGCGCGGCGTGGACGACGGTGGCGGCGATCCTCGGCGGATCGCTGGCGGCGACCAGTCACTTCACCAAGGCGGGCACGCGCGCGGCGGCCAACACGTCGCCCGAGCCGTTCTCGAACTTCGGCCTGTCGGTGGCCGAGGACATCACCACGGCCGGGCTGCTTTGGCTGGTACTGACCTATCCGCTGGTCGCGCTTGCGGTCGTCGTGGTCCTCGTCGTGCTGGCCGCGTGGCTGCTGCCGAAGCTGATCCGCTTCGTCGTGCGCGTGCTGAAGAAGGTGTTCGGCGGGGCGCCGGAAGGCTCGACTTGAAGCGGCGATCGCTGCTCGCGCTGGCTCTGCTGGCCGCCGGTTGCACGTCGGTGCCGGTGTCGACGATGTGGCGCCTGCGCAGCTTCAACGCGGAGCAGCTCTTCGCGCTCGACCCGGCGCACCTGCGCGCCGCCGCGCGGGTCGACTCGCGCGCGACGATGAAGAACGTGACGATCTCCCTCGACGTCGAACCGCCCGACGGCTCGGCGCGCCGCACGTACCTGATCCCGCTCGAGCAGCCGGTCGACGACCCACGGCTGGAGCGACCACCCGCCAATCGCCGCTGGTTCGCGTTCGCCCTGTCGAAGCCGGGGCTGGCGGAGTTCCAGCGGATCAAGCGGGAATACGCGTCGGCAGCGAAGGGAAGCAGGGGAACGCTGAAGATCGGGGCGTCCGACGATGGCACCATACCGCCTGACCTGATGCGGGCGTTCCCGCTGCGCGTGGACGTCCTGCTCGACCCCGCCGAGGGATTCTTCACGCTGATCAGCGAAACGAAACTCGACCTCTCGCAACAGAAGAAGTGACGCCATGTTCAAGAAGCTGCTGATTGCGAACCGCGGCGAGATCGCCTGCCGCGTGATGACGACCGCCCGGCGGATGGGCATCCGGACCGTGGCGGTCTACTCGGATGCGGACGCCGGCAGCCGTCACGTCGCGATGGCCGACGAGGCCGTCCGGCTCGGCCCTGCCGCCGCGCGCGACAGTTATTTGCGCGCCGACCTGATCGTCGCCGCCGCGCGCGCGACCGGGGCTGACGCCGTCCACCCGGGCTACGGCTTCCTGTCGGAGAACGAGTCGTTCGCGCAGGCGCTCGCCGACGCCGGCATCACCTTCGTCGGGCCACCGGCATCGGCGATCCGCGCGATGGGCAGCAAGATCGAAGCCAAGCGGCTGATGGAGGCGGCGAAAGTGCCGCTCGTGCCGGGCTACCACGGCGGCGATCAGGACCCGGGGTTCCTCCACGGCCGGGCCGACGGGATCGGCTACCCCGTGCTGATCAAGGCCAGCGCGGGCGGCGGCGGCAAGGGCATGCGCGTCGTCGCGAAGTCGGCCGAGTTCGTCGACGCGCTGGCCTCGTGCAAGCGCGAGTCGCTCGCGTCGTTCGGCGACGACCGCGTGCTGATCGAGAAGTACGTCGAGCGGCCGCGGCATATCGAGATCCAGGTGTTCGCCGACACGCTCGGCAACGCGGTCTACCTGTTCGAACGCGACTGCTCGGTCCAGCGGCGCCACCAGAAGGTGCTGGAAGAGGCGCCGGCGCCGGGCATGACGCTCGAACGTCGTCGCGCCATGGGCGAAGCGGCCGTCGCCGCGGCGCGGGCGGTGGGCTATGTCGGCGCGGGCACGGTGGAGTTCATCGCCGACCCGGGCGGCGGGTTCTTCTTCATGGAGATGAACACCCGGCTGCAGGTCGAGCACCCCGTGACAGAGATGATCACCGGCCACGACCTCGTCGAGTGGCAGTTGCGCGTGGCCGCCGGCGAACCGCTGCCGGCCACGCAGGACGCGCTCGCGATCCGCGGCCACGCGATCGAGGCGCGCATCTACGCCGAGAACCCGGACGGCGGCTTCCTGCCGTCGACCGGACGGCTGCTGCACCTCGCACTGCCGGACGCGACCGAGTTCGGCGGCCAGGACCGGACCCCACCGGCCGCCGTGCGCATCGACAGCGGAGTGCGCGCGGGCGACAGCATCACGCCGCATTACGACCCGATGATCGCGAAGCTGATCGTGTGGGGCACGGACCGCGCGCACGCGCTGGCACGGATGCGCGCCGCGCTCGCGGACTACCACATCGTCGGCGTGGCGAACAACGTCGACTTCCTGTCGCGACTCGTCGCCAACCCCAGCTTCGCGCGGGCCGAACTCGACACGGGATTGATCGAGCGCGAGCGGGCGCGGCTCTTCCCCGACCAGCACGACGAACGCGTGCCCGACGAGCTGCTGGCGTTCGCCTGCGCGCGGGTCCTCGTCGACGAGGATGCCGGCGCCGGCGCCGATCCGTGGACCGCCGCGCACGGCTGGCGGTTGAACACCAACTACATGCGCACGCTGACGCTCAAGTCGACGCGCGGCGTGCACGACGTCGACCTCGAGTACGCGCGCGACGGCTATGTGCTCCACCACGGCGACACGCACGCGCCGCTGGCGATCAGCGCCGTCGACGGCACGCAGCTGGGGATCCGCTTCGGCTCGGGCACGCGGGTCGCCGACGTCGTGCGCTCCGGCGACGAGCTGCACGTGTTCGCGGACGGGCGCCACAGCGTGCTCGCGCTCTTCGACGTCATCGCGCAGTCGGGCGGCGGCGACGCCGCGACCGGCCGCCTCACGGCGCCCATGCCCGGCAAGGTGATCGCGATCTCGACGGCGGCCGGCGCGCACGTGGAGCGCGGCGCGACCCTGCTGGTGATGGAAGCGATGAAGATGGAGCACACGATCGTCGCGCCCGCTGACGGCGTGGTGGCCGACGTGCTGTTCGGCGTGGGGGATCAGGTCGACGAGGGCGCCGAACTGGTGCGCTTCGAGTCACCCTGAAGCGCCTCGGCATGAAGCCGCGCATCGTCATCGCGCTCGGCGCGAACGCGCTCGCGAAGTGGTCCGAGCGGCTGCATGCGGCGTTGCCGGAAGCCGACATCGTCGCGCGCGACTCCGGGCGGACCACTGTCGATGAGCACGCCACGCCCGCCGACTACGCGCTCGTCTGGCGGCCGGACCCGTCGTTGTTCGCCGAGCAGAAGCGGCTGAAGGCGATCTTCAACCTCGGCGCGGGCATCGACGCGCTGGCGAGGATGCCCGGGTTCCCGCGTGCGGTGCCACTGATCCGCCTCGAGGACGCCGGAATGGCGCGCCCGATGGCGCAGTACGCGCTCGCGGTGGTGCTGCGCCACGCCTGCCGCTTCGACGAGTACGCGCGCTGCCAGGCGGAACGCCGCTGGGCGCCGCGCCGCCCGCACGCGACCGATGAACTCGAGGTCGGCGTGCTCGGCCTCGGTGCGATCGGACGCAAGGTGGCAGAGACCATCGCCGGCCAGGGCTTCCGCGTCCGCGGGTACGCACGCGCGCAGCGCGACGTGGCGGGCATCCGCGACTTCGCCGGCGCCGCGGAGCTGCCCGCGTTCCTGACCGGACTGCACGTGCTGATCAACGCACTGCCGCTGACGCCCGAGACCACGGGCATCCTGCGGCGGGAGCACCTCGAGCGGCTCGCCGACGGAGCGCACGTGGTCAACCTGGCCCGCGGCGCGCACCTCGTCGACGAAGACCTGGTCGCCTTGCTCGAATCCGGCAAGCTCGGCGGCGCCACGCTCGACGTGTTCACGACCGAGCCGCTGCCGCTGGAGCACCCGTTCTGGAGCCACCCCCGCATCACCGTGACGCCGCACGTGTCCGGAGTGACCATGCTCGAGGAGTCCGTGCAGCAGGTGGCGCATAAGATCCGCTCCCTGGAGCGCGGCGAGCCGGTCAGCGGTGTCGTCGACTGGACACGAGGTTACTGATGCCCCTGCCGAGCAAGGTTTCGATCGTCGACGTCGGCCCGCGCGACGGGCTGCAGAACGAGAAGCAGATGATCCCCGCCGACGTGAAGGTCGAGCTGGTCGACCGGCTGACGGACGCGGGCTTCCGCAACATCGAGGTGACGTCGTTCGTGTCGCCGAAGTGGGTGCCGCAGATGGCCGACGCCGCCGAGGTCATGGCGCGGATCCGCCGCAAGCCGGGCGTCGTCTATTCGGTGCTGACGCCCAACATGAAAGGTTTCGAGGGCGCGCTCGCGGCGAAGGCCGACGAGGTGGTCGTCTTCGGCGCCGCCAGCGAGGCGTTCTCGCAGAAGAACATCAACTGCTCGATCGCAGAGTCCGTGGAGCGTTTCCGCCCCGTGTGCGAAGCGGCGCACCAGAATGGCATCCGCGTGCGCGGCGCGATCTCCGTCGCGCTGGGCTGCCCGTACCAGGGCGAAGTGAAGCCCGAGGCGGTCGAGTACGTCGCGCGCCGGATGAAGGACATCGGCGTCGACGACATCGGCGTGGCCGACACGATCGGCGTCGGCACGCCCGAGAAGACCAGGCGAGCGATGGAAGCGGCCCTGCGCGTGTACGACCTGCCGGCCGTGAGCGGGCATTTCCACGATACGTACGGCATGGCAACCGCCAACGTGTACGCCAGCCTCGAACTCGGCATCGCCACTTTCGACACCAGCATCGCCGGACTCGGCGGATGCCCGTATGCCAAAGGCGCGACCGGCAATGTCGCCACCGAGGATGTGTTGTACCTGCTGAACGGCCTGGGGATCGACACCGGCATCGACTTCGCGAAGGTCGTGGCGATCGGGCAGTGGATCAGCGGGATTCTCGAACGGAAGGCGCACTCGCGGGCCGGGAACGCGGTGGCGGCGAAGGCGCTGGCCTGAGGCCGTGCATCGCCGCAGTCGGCCCGCTGGTACGAGCGGGTCGCATCGGCCTGTACCCGCGTGTGCCCGCATGGACGGCAGCCCGAGACCGACGAGCGGTCAAAGCGCTGCTCTCCGCTCCCAACAGGGCCGGGAAAGCCGGCCAATTCACGGTGCTGCCGCGGTAGCGCGAATCCGACAATCCTCGAACGCGACCTACGCACCCGGCGGCGATCGCCGGCCGTTCGTCTGTATTGACTCAGATCCACGGCCGCGTGCACCGATCATTCGTCCAGAGGACAACAGAACGACATGAACGCCAGAAAATTCGAACGGATCCGCCTCACCGGCGCGCGCGGCTTCACGCTGATCGAGGTGATGGTCGTCGTGGTCGTCCTCGGAATCCTCGCGTCGATTGCCATTCCGATGTACAGCCGCTACATCACACGCGGCGCGCTGGTGGAAGCGACCACCGGTCTCGCCGACTACCGGGTACGGATGGAGCAGTTCTACCAGGACAATCGCACGTACGCGAACGGCGCGAACTGCGGCGTGGCTGCCCCCGCAGGCCTGGCCAACTTCGCGGTCGCCTGCGCTCTCGGCGCCGGCGGGCAGGCCTACATAGCGACCGCCACGGGCGCCGGCACGGCGGCGGGCTTCACCTTCACCATCAACCAGGCCAACGAGCGGGCAACGACGGCGCTGCCGACCCAATGGGGCTCGTTGCCGGCCGACGCCGGCACCCGCTGGGTGGTCCGATGAGAATCGCTGCCCATCGCCGGCAAGGCGGCATGACGATCATAGAGATCGCTGTCGTGCTGACGATCGCGGCGCTGGTCTACGCGCTCGGCGTGCCGCTGTTCTCGGTGTGGATCGCGAACACCAACACCCGCACCGCGGCCGAGGGCCTTTACAACGGCGTGCAGTTGACGCGGGCCGAGGCGATCCGGCGCAATCGCGCCGTGCAGATCACCTTCGACCCTGCCGCGGCTCCGGCATGGACCATGGGCTGCGTGGTGGCGGTCGACGCCGGCACGGCGAATGTCGACGATCCCGGCGATTGCCTGGGCGTGATCCAGACGCGTGCGGCCGGAGAGGTGTCGAATCAGCCGCAGTTCGTACCCGTCCCGGCAGACGCCGTCACGATCACGTTCGACGCGCTGGGCCGGGTGATCCTCAACGCCGACGGCTCGGCCACGCCGACACAGATCGATGTCTCCAATCCGATTCTCGCCACCGCGGACAGGCGTGACCTGCGGCTGGTGTTCGGACCGGCCGGCGACGTGCGGATGTGCGATCCGCTCGTCACGGGCACCGACCCACGCCGCTGCTGAAACTGACATGAAACGACAACGCGTACTTCCCCGTGCACAGGGCGGAATCTCGCTCATCGAGGTTCTGGTGGCGGTGGTCATCTTCGCTTTCGGCATCCTCGGACTGCTGAGCGCGAATGCGACCGCGCTCACCGCGTACACCGACGCAAAATTCCGCGTCGACGCCGCGCTCCTCGCCGACCGGCTGATCAGCCAGGCGTGGATCGACCGGCCGAACGTCGCGCTTTACGCCTACGGCGGCGCAGCCAACGGCCCGCCCGGCCAAGGCAGCGCGGCCTGGCTCACCGAGGTCCAGCGGGTGCTGCCTGGAGCAGACGCCACGGTGGCGATCGCAGGCACCGCCATAACCGTCACCGTGCTTTGGCAGACCCCCGGCGGCAGAACCCACCGGCACGTCGCCGTCGCCACCCTTCAGGAGCCCTGACGTGTCCTCTTCACATTCGCATCGCCGGGCAGTTCCGAGCCGTCGCCTGGCGGCCGGCTTGACGCTCGTCGAAGTGCTCATCGCGATGGCGATCGCGCTGCTCGTGACGCTCGTGGTCTTTCAGACGTTCGCAGTGTCCGAGGGCTATCGCCGCTCGGCCACCTCCGGTGGCGACGCGGTCTTCAACGGATCGATTGGGACCCACACACTGCAGCGCGACCTGAGGATGGCCGGCTACGGGCTGAACTCCCTCGCCCTCCTCGGCTGCAACGTGCTCGCCTACGACGAGAGCGTGTCGCCGGCGCGCAACTTCACGTTCGCGCTCGTGCCGGTGGTGATTACACAGGGCGCGGGGACGGCGCCCGATACCATCGAGATCAGCTACAGCGACACCGATTCGATGCCGGCGCCCGTCCGTCTCACCCAGGCACTGCCGACGCCCGCCGCGAACTATCACGTCGACAACACATTCGGGCTGGAAGCCGGGCAGTTGATCGTCGTCGCCGAAGCGGGGCTCGACTGCTCGCTGCATCAGGTGACGAACACGCCGAGCCAGGAAGCGCCCGGCCGCCGCGACCTCATCATCCACAACAGCGGGACGTACCGCACGCCGAGCGGCGCGACGGCGGCGGCGCGCTACAACAAGCCGGGCGGCTTCGGTCCGACCTATACGCTCGACGCCGTGGTCTATCCGCTCGGCCGGCTGCCGACAGTCGCCCGCTACTCGGTCCAGAACGAGAACCTGATGGTCGAGGCGCGGATGCTCGGCACGGCACCCGCGGGCGTGGCGGCCAACATCGTGCAACTGCAGGCGCAGTACGGTCGCGACACCACGGGCGACGGCACGGTCGACGTCTGGGACGAAACGACTCCGGTGACGCCGGCCGGCTGGGCGAACGTCATCGCGGTGCGCTTCGGCATGGTGGCCCGCAGCGCGGTGGCCGAGCGGCCGGATGCCAACGGCGCCTGCAACACGACCACGGCCGCGCCCACCTGGGCCGCCGGTGCTTTCGACCTGTCTGGGCGAGCCGACTGGCAATGCTTCCGCTACCGCGTGTTCGAGTCGACGGTCACGCTGCGCAACATGATCTGGAGGCCGGCATGAGAGGCTCGACTCGCCAGATCCAGCGTGGCGCGGTGCTGATGGTCGTGCTGGTCGCGCTGATCGCCATGATGATCTCCGTCCTCGCCCTCACCCGGTCCATGGACACGCACCAGTTGGTGGCAGGCAATCTGGCGTTCCGGAACGCGACCGTCCACTCGTCCGACGTCGGCGTGCAGAACGCGGTGCAGTGGCTGTCGGGCGTGGCGGGCACGGCGACGCTCAATGCGGATGTTCCGGGCCAGGGGTATTACGCCGCACTGATCGAGCAGAACTGGGACCAGGAAGGGATCTGGAACGCATGCGGTGCGGCCTGCACGGTCGCCGCGGATGCGGCCGGCAATCGCGTGCAGTGGATGATTCACCGGATGTGTTCCGCCCAGGGCGGTCCAAACGCTTCCGGCAACTCCTGCTCGCTGCTGGCGTCCACCTCGCCGGCCGCGACGGGCGGCAGCTTCGTCTCGGACGCGACGAACTTCACGGGCGTCCCTCAGAACTACTACCGGGTCACCGTGCGCGTGTCCGGACCGCGCAGCACGAGCACGCTGGTCCAGACCTTCGTTTCACTCTAGGGAACGGCCGCACAACCGAACGTTGTTTGACCGACAGACAGGAAAGAATGCAAATTCATCGAAATTTGGTCGGTTCTCGGGTCGATTTCATCGAGAAGTCGAGCCGTGCCTGTTCCGTTTTCCCGCTGCCGACGGACTGCTCCCAGCACCGGCTCGAACTCGTTGCCGGCCAGCGTCAACTGAATCATCAACGTTCAACCTCGCAACGCTCTCGTTTGCTCGACGGTCTATCGATCACGTCGTCGAGCGACGAGGGCCTTGCTGAACTTCCCTAGGAGGCGCCATGCGTGCCACCGTACTTCTCCTCATCGCCGGCCTGCTCGCGGTCCCCACGGCCGACGCGACGGACATCGCCTCGCAGCCTCTCAACTATTCGCTGTCGACGACCGTCAAGCCGAACATCATGTTCATCGTCGATGACTCGGGCAGCATGGAAAGGCGCTTCCTGCCGGAGGAGGTGGGCGGATCTCGTGTCGACAAGGGCTGCAGCAGTTCGAGTTGCTCACTCACGGACGGCCTCGAAGGCAACCCGCCCTCGTACTCCGCCCAGTTCAACTACATCTACTACAACCCGCAGACGACCTACGGGCCCGCCGTCAACGCGGATGGCACTCCGCGGCAGAGCTTCGGTTCCCCGTGGACCGCGGTGCGGAGGGACGCGTTCGGCAGCAGCGCCACGATCAATCTCGTCACCGGCTACCCGGAAGTCGTCTACTGCAGGAACGACAACGACAACCCCACCAGCACGACCAATTGCCGCCGCAACGGCATCGATACGACAAACCCGTTCAGGTACTCGACGGCGACCGCCGACGGCTTTCCGGACCGCACGTTCCGCAACCCGCGGACCCGCTCCGGCAACCCCTTCTACTACACGATCCGTCCGCGCGAGCATTGCACGACCGAAGACCTGGTCAGCTGCACGCTGTCGGCCACGCCGACGGGGACTCATCCTTTTCCGGCGGAGGTTCGGTGGTGCCGGACCGCAGCCAACGCGAACAGCACCAGCGCAGTCTCGGGCAGCACGAGCGGCCGCCCTAACTGCCAGCGGAGCTGGTCGAGCAATCACACGTACGCGCGCTACGGCCAGTTCCAGCGCACCGACATCGTCCCGGCGACGGCGACCTACGGGAGCCGCCCCAACCGGACCGACTGCGCCGCCGCCCCGAACTGCACCTACGCGGAGGAGATGACCAACTTCGCCAACTGGTACGCGTACTACAGCACGCGGATGCAGATGATGAAGACCGGCGTGGGCTACGCCTTCACGCAGGTCGACGGTCGCTATCGCGTCGGCCTGGTCACGATCAATCCAGGCTCGCCGGTTGCCAGCAGCAAGTATCTCCGCATCGATGATTTCGAGGGCACGCATCGCACTAACTGGTACGCCAAGCTCTACAGCCAGACGCCCGGGGACTTTACGCCGCTGCGGGAAGCCCTTTCGCGCGTCGGCCGCCACTTCGCGGGCAAGACCGACCGGATCAACTCCGGGATGAACGGCGACCCGGTCCAGTACTCCTGCCAACCCAACGTCGCGCTCCTCAGCACCGATGGCTACTGGAACAGAGAGGCCGGCGTGCGACTCGACGGCACGAGCGCCATCGGCAACACCGACAACGTCGATTCCGGGTACTCCACGCGGGCAGCCGGCGCCTTCGACGGCGGGCTAAGCGGCTCGACCAACAACCTGTCCGACGTCGCCATGTACTACTACTCGACCGACCTGCGGCCGACCGGCTCGACCGGCGCGCTCGGCACCGATGTCAGCGAGAACAACGTGCCGGGAACCGCGAACGACACGAACCCGGCCCAGCACATGCTGACCTTCACGATCGGCCTTGGACTGGGCGGCTACATGAAATACGTGCCGGGATACGGGACGGCGACGTCCGGCGACTTCTACAACATCAAGTCCGGAAACACCGGCTGCAGCTGGGGCGCGAGCAGCGCCGTCTGCAACTGGCCGGTACCACCGGACTCGACCGCCGTCAACGACGATCCGGCCAAGATCGACGACCTGTGGCACGCCGCCGTCAACGGCCGGGGCCGCTTCGTCAGCGCCAACGACTCGACCAGCCTCTACGACGGGCTCGTGTCGGCGCTATCCGACCTGCGCGTGCTGGTCGGCGCCGCGGCCGCCTCGGCAACCAGCAGCCCGAACATCACGACCACCGACAACGCGATCTTCAGCTCGACCTACCGGACCACCCGCTGGGACGGCG
>CAYGXL010000022.1:0-25664 GCA_964353935.1 uncultured Burkholderiaceae bacterium
CTAGTCGTCGGGCTGCCCCGCGAGTTCGGGGAACAGGACGTCGGTGAAGCCAAGCCGCGAGAGATCCGGCATGCGCATCGGGTAAAGGATCCCGTCGAGGTGATCGCACTCGTGCTGCACGACACGCGCGTGGAATCCCTCGGCGACCCGCTCGATCCGCCGACCGTCGAGGTCGAAGCCGGCGTAGCGCAGCTTCGTGACCCGCGGAACGACACCGCGCAGTCCGGGCACCGATAGGCAGCCTTCCCACCCGTCTTCGATCTCGTCGGTCAGCGGCTCCAGCACGGGATTGACCAGGATCGTCTGCGGCACCGGATCGGCGTCCGGATAGCGCGGGTTGCGCATCGCCGGATCGGCGTAACCGAAGATCACGACGCGCAGCGGCACGCCGATCTGCGGGGCCGCGAGCCCGGCGCCGTTGGCCGCGTGCATGGTCTCGAACATGTCGTCGACCAGCGCGCGCAGCTCCGGCGCGCCGAAGTCGCGAACGGGTTCCGCGACGCGCAGCAGGCGCGGATCGCCCATGCGAAGGATCCCGCGGATCATGCGCGGGCTCCGCTGACGACGGCCACGAGGATGCGCACCGCGCGGGTCACCGACACGTTCAACACGCGGTCGAGTTCATCGAGCAGGATCGCTTCCTTGCTGGTCCCGCGTCCCGCTGCGTGGTTCACGACCACGCCGAGCGTCGCGTACGCCACGCCGGCTTCGCGCGCGAGAACGGCTTCCGGCATGCCGGTCATGCCGACCATGTCGCCGCCATCGCGCGCGATCCTCTCGATCTCCGCCGCCGTCTCGAGGCGCGGGCCCTGCGTGCACGCATAGACCCCGCCGTCGACCAGCGGCTCGCCGCAGCGCGCGGCGGCGGCGAGCAGCGCCGTGCGCAGCGGCGCCGAGTACGGGACGGTGAAGTCGACGTGGATGACGGGAGTCTCGGAACCCTCGAAGAAGGTCGCCTTGCGGCTGTGCGTGTAGTCGATGATCTGGTCCGGCAGCGCGAGCACGCCGGGGCCGAGGTCGGCGCGGATGCCACCCACGGTGGCGACCGAGACGACGCCCTCGACCTTCAGCTCCTTCAACGCCCAGATGTTCGCGCGGTAGTTGATCTCGTGCGGAGCGAGCGTGTGGCCGTAACCGTGCCGCGCGAGGAAGACGACGTCGGCGCCACCGAGACGGCCGAACGTCAGCGCGCCCGACGGCGCACCGTACGGCGTGCGCATCACCTGCCGACGCGGCGACTCGAGCGCCGTGAGCTTCGCCAATCCGCTGCCGCCGATGATTGCGTACACCTAGTCCTCCAGTAGCCGCTTCAGTTCTACTTCGTCGATCACCGCCACGCCGAGGGAACGTGCCTTGTCGAGCTTGCTGCCCGCCTCGTCACCGGCCACCACATAGTCGGTCTTGCCGGACACCGATCCGGCGACCTTGCCGCCGGCCGCCTCGATCCGGCCCTTCGCTTCATCGCGCGTCCAGTTCGGCAGCGTACCGGTCAGCACGAACGTCCTGCCGGCCAGCGGTCCCGCGGCCGCGCGCTGCGGCGCGCCGTCCTTCCATCGCACGCCCGCGGCGCGCAGGTGCGCGATGACCTCCCGGTTGTGTGGTTCGGCAAAGAAGCGGGCGACCGAGGAAGCGACCACCGGCCCGACATCGGGCACCCCCAGCAGGTCCGGCTCGGACGCCTCCACCAGTGGCTCGAGGGCGCCGAAGTGCCGCGCCAGGTCGCGCGCCGTGGATTCGCCGACGTGGCGGATGCCGAGCGCGTAGATGAAGCGCTCCAGCGTGGTGGAACGCGCGCGATCGAGGGCATTCAGGATGTTCTCGGCCGACTTCCGTCCCATGCGCTCGAGTTGTTCGAGCGTGCCGAGGTCGAGCCGGAACAGATCGGCCGGAGTGCGGACGAGGTCCGCATCGACCAGTTGCTCGACGAGCTTGTCGCCCAGGCCTTCGATGTCCAGCGCGCGGCGACCGGCAAAGTGCAGCAGCGCCTGCTTGCGCTGCGCCGGGCAGAAGAGCCCGCCGGTGCAGCGCAGGTCCTTCTCCTCCTCGTCGCGCGCCACGCCCGATCCGCACACCGGGCAGGCCGCCGGCATCGTGAACGCGCGCGCGTCGCCGGGGCGGCGCTGCGGCAGCACCGCGACCACCTGCGGGATCACGTCGCCCGCGCGGCGCACCGTGACCGTGTCGCCGATCATCAGGTCGAGCGTCCGGATGTAATCCTCGTTGTGCAAGGTCGCGTTGCTGACCGTCACGCCGCCGACGAAGACCGGCGCGAGCCGCGCGACCGGCGTGATCTTCCCGGTGCGGCCCACCTGCACGTCGATGCCCAGCACCTGCGTCACTTCCTCCTGGGGCGGATATTTGTGGGCCACGGCCCAGCGCGGCTCACGCGAAACGAAGCCCAGCGCTCGCTGCAGTTCGAGCGGATTGACCTTGTAGACGACACCGTCGATGTCGAACGGCAGCCGGTCGCGCTTCGCCGCGACTGCCGCGTGGAAGGTGACCAGTTCGTCGGCGCCGCGCGCCACCGTGCGATCGGCCGCGACCGGCAGTCCCATCGACTCGAGCGCGTCCAGCACGGCGCTGTGGGTTGGCGGCACGTCCCAGCCCGCAACCTCACCGAGCCCGTAGCAGTAGAAGGACAGGTTGCGGGACGCGGTGACGCGCGAGTCGAGCTGCCGCAGAAACCCCGCCGCCGCGTTGCGCGGGTTCACGAAGACCTTCTCGTCGGCGGCGCGGCGGCGCTCGTTCAGTCGCTCGAACTCGTCGCGCCGCATGAAGACCTCGCCGCGCACCTCGAACACCGCGGCGTCGAGAGCCTGCAGTCTCAGCGGAATCGAGCGGATCGTGCGCACGTTCGGCGTCACGTCCTCCCCGACATCACCGTCGCCGCGCGTCGCCGCGCGCACCAGCACACCGGCTTCGTACCGCAGGCTGACCGCGAGCCCGTCGAACTTCAGTTCGGCCGAGTACTCCATCGGGGGATCGTCGGGTCCGAGCTTCAGTTCACGCCGGATGCGTGCGTCGAACGCGTGCGCGCCAGTCGGGCCGGAGTCCGTCTCGGTCCGGATCGACAGCATCGGCACGTTGTGGCGAACCTCCGGCAGGTCGGGTCGCGGCGCGGCGCCCACCCGCTGCGTCGGCGAATCCGGCGTGCGCAGGTCGGGGTGCTCGGCTTCGAGTTCCTGCAGGCGCTGGAACAGCCGGTCGTACTCCGCGTCCGGCATCACCGGCGCGTCGAGCACGTAGTAGGCGTGATTCGCCTGCTCGATGGCGGCGCGCAGCGCGCGCGCTTCGTCGGCCGGCGATGAGGGCGATGAGGGCGTGGCGCCCGCCATCGTCAGGCGACGGCGTAGAGGCGCTGCGCGCGCGGTCCGCCCGGCTCGATGCCGGCTGCGCGCATCTCGTCGTACAGCTTCTCGAGTTCGGCGCCGATCGTGCCCTGCGCGTTCGCATCGACCGGACGTCCGTTGTCGTCGATGATGCGGGCGTTCAGGCGCGCGGCGAGCTGGTGCGCGGCGGTGAAGAGCGCACCCAGCGACTCGCGGTCGCCTGGGGCGAGCGGGACGTCGAGGGTCAGCGCGACCCGGTCGGCCAGCACCGACGTCGCCGTCAGCGTCGACAGCAGGCGCCCCAGGCCGTCGTGCTTCAGCCATTGCCCCGGCAACGCGGCGACGAACCCGGCGTCCCCGGCCGCGGCGCTGACGACCGCCCCGTCGATCGGTCCGCCCGGAGCCTCGAGCGTCAGCGTGATCTGCACGTCGAACTGCGCGCACAGGGCGTCGAGTTCGGCCGCCTGCGCGACCAGTCGGCCCATTTCCGGAGCGTCGAAGTCAGCATCGATTGCGAGCGCGATCTGCTGCACGGCCGATACGAAGCGCGACGCCTCGATCTCGCTCAGGACCTGCCGCCGCGTCGCCATCTGCACCGAAGCCAGCAGCTCCGAATAGAAACCGAAGCGGTCGGGCGCAGTCCAGTGCTGCGCCTTCGGGTCCCACACCGCGAGGTGCGTCGGCAGCGGCAGCGCCAGGCGATCGAGCTGAGCGCGCGCCTCGAGCGCGGCCACGCCATCGAACGCGTGGTTGCAGCGCAGCTCGAGCACGAAGTCGAGCAGCGGATCCTCCATCCAGCCGTCGACGTGCGGCGCGCCGGGCGGAGCCACGAGGTCGCCGGGCTCCGCGTTCAGGGCAGAAGCCTGCGGCTCGCGGGATTCCGCCCCCTCGCCGGCGTCGAGCCTCGGCTCGATGCGCGACGCACCGCGACGGATCGGCGCCGGTTCGCCGAGCAGCGCGTCGCCGACGCCTTCGCGCATGGACGCGTCCAGGCGCTTCAGCGCCTGCCGCTCCTGCCACTTGTTGTAGGCGAAGAGCGCCACCAGCAGCACCGCGCCGACCGCCAGCAGCACGAGGTGGAGGTTGTTCATCGCGTCCCAGGGGTCCTAGGCGGCCTCGGCCGTCAGCCGGACCGCGCTGTCGATGTCGACGGCCACGATGCGCGAAACGCCCTGCTCCTGCATCGTGACGCCGATCAGCTGCTGCGCCATCTCCATCGCGATCTTGTTGTGCGTGATGAAGAGGAATTGCGTGTTGTCCGTCATGGACTGCACCAGCCGGCAGAAGCGATCGGTGTTGGCGTCGTCGAGCGGCGCGTCGACCTCGTCGAGCAGGCAGAACGGCGCCGGATTGAGCTTGAACAGCGCGAACACCAGCGCCGTGGCGGTCAGCGCCTTCTCGCCGCCGGACAGCAGGTGGATCGTGCTGTTGCGCTTGCCCGGCGGCTGCGCCATCACCTGCACGCCGGCGTCCAGGATCTCCTCGCCGGTCATGATCAGCCTCGCCTCGCCGCCGCCGAAGAGCGTCGGGAACAGCAGGCCGAACTGCGCGTTGACCTGGTCAAAGGTCTGCTGCAGCATCTCGCGCGTCTCGCGGTCGATCTTGCGGATCGCGTCCTCGAGCGTGGTGATCGCCGCGGTCAGGTCGGTCGACTGGGCGTCGAGGAAGGACTTCCGCTCGCGCGACGTGGTCAGCTCCTCGAGGGCCGCGAGGTTGACCGCGCCGAGCGCGGCGATCTCTTCCGCCAGCCGCGTGATCTCGGCCTGCAGCGCATTGCCCTTCATCTGCGGCGTCAGCCTGGCCTCGAGCGCGGACTCGTCGGCCTTCGCTTCGGCCAGTTGCTGCGCGAACTGCTCGGCGGACAGGCGCGCCGCCTGCTCCTTCAGTTGCAGCTCCATGAGCTTGTCGCGCCGCGGCTGGACCTCGCGCTCGAGCGTCATCCGCTTTTCGTCGGTCGCCTTCAGTTGCTGCGCCAGCTCGTCCATGCGGCTGCGCGCCTCGCGCAGGCCCTGGTCCGCGGTCGAACGCTGCGACAGCCAGCTGTCGAGACCGGCGCGAGCGGCGCTGTCGTCCAGCCGGGCCAGTTCCCCGGTGGCGCCCGCGACGTCGACCTCGAGGCGCTCGGCCTCGTTGTGCGCCGTCTCGGCGGCGTGCTCGACGTCGCGCTGCCGCTCGTGGTTCGACGTCAGCGCGAATTCCAGTTGCTGCCGTGCCGACTCGAGCGCGCGCTGGTCGTCGCGCGCACCGCGCAGCGCCTGGTCGGCCTGCTCGTACGCGACCCGGGCGCCCTCGACCTTCTCGTGGTGCGTCGCCAGTTCGGCGTCGAGCTGCTCGAAGCGCGCATCCGCGTTCCCGCGATGGCTGCGCAGCTCGCGGTCCTGCGCCTCGATCTCGGCCAGCTCGCCTTCGATCTGGCCGCTGCGGTGCCTGACGCGGTCGATCAGTTCGCCGAGGCGCACCGCTTCGATCTGCGCGGCGTGCGCCTGGTTGCGCAGCCGCTCCACCGCTCCACGAGACGCCTGCTGGGCCTCCTGCACCTGACGCAGCGCCGACTCCGCCCGCGCCACGGCAGCGGTCGCCTCCTCGACGATGAGCCGCTGCGCGCGGATTTCCTTGTCGAGGTTCTCGATCTCGAGCCGACGGGCCAGCAGGCCGGACTTGGGATTGTCGGAAGCGAAGAAGCGCACGCCGTAGCGCGACACGACGTGGCCTGCCTTCAGGACAAACTGTCCGCCCGGCGGCAACTGCTCGCGCGCAGCCAGTGCCGTGGCGAGGTCCGGGGCGACGTAGGCATTCGCGAGCCAGTCCGACAGCACCGCGGACAGGGCCGCGTCGTGCCCGCGGACGAGATCGCCCAGCCGGCCGAATCCGGGCAAGTGCCCGCTTTCGCGCACCACGGCCGCGCTCGTGGAATAGAACGCAACGCGCGCCGGCGGGATGTTTGCGGCGAAACCGCCGACGACGTCGAGCCGGCCGACCTCGACGCTTTCCACGCGCTCGCGAAGCACGCTTTCGAACGCCGTTTCCCAGCCGGACTCGACGGACAGCTTGCGGAACAGGCGCGGCAATCCTTCGAGGCCCTGGTCGCGCAGCCAGGGATCGAGTTTCTCGTTGGCTTCGACGTTCGCCTGGACTTGCTTCAGAGCGCTCAGCCGCGCTTCCAGGCGCGTCAGCGTCTCGGCCTGCTTCACGCGCGCGTCGATCTGCCGCGCGCGCTCGTCGGTGCCGCTGCCGACTTGCTGCTCGGCGCGCTGCTGCGCCTCCGTGGCGGCGGCGAGTTCGGTCTCGAGCCGGGCCACCTGCGACTTCAGGTCGGCCAGGCGCGCTTCGTCAGGACTGCCGATCGAGGCCTTTTCTTCGTTCAGGCGATCGCGGCGCTGCGCGAGCGCGGAAAGCTGTCGGTCGAGGTTGCGCTGCTCGGACGCCGCTGCCTCGATCCCCTGCTCGGCCTGGGCCGCGACGGCGCGCGCCGCGGTCATCGCCTCGCGCGCCTGGCTGTAGGTGGCCTCGAACTGCGGCAGTCGTCCATCGTGCTCGGACACGCGCTGCTGCGATTCCCCGAGTCGCTGCTCCGTGTCGGCGATCGAATGGGTGAGTTCCTCGACCCGCGCGAGGAGCTCGGTGCGTTCCTGAAGGCGCCGCTCGCGCGTGGCCTTCAGCGTCTCGATCTGCGTCGCCAGCCGGGTGCGGCCGTCGACGATCATCCGGATCTCGGATTCGAGCCGCGACACTTCCGCGTTGACCTGGAACAGCCTGCCCTGGGCCTCGTGGACCGCGTCGCTCGACGCGAAGTGCGCGGCGCGCACCTCCTCGAGCGCGCGCTCGGCGCCGCGCAGTTCGGCCACATGCGCTTCGAGCGCGTTGGTGCGGGTCTCGATGTCGCGCGCGACCCTCTGCTGTTCGCCCTCGGCTTCGCGCCTGCGCGTCAGCCACAGAAGCTGCTGCTGCTCGTCGTGCTGCGCCTGCAGTGTGCGGTACTTCTGCGCGACCTCGGCCTGCTGCTCGAGCTTTCCGATCTGGCCGTCGAGCTCGCGCACGATGTCTTCGACGCGGGTCAGGTTGTCGCGCGTGTCGGCCAGCCGGTTCTCGGTTTCGCGCCGGCGCTCCTTGTACTTGGAGATGCCGGCGGCTTCCTCGAGAAAGATCCGCAGTTCCTCGGGACGCGCTTCGACGATCCGGGAGATCATGCCCTGGCCGATGATCGCGTACGCGCGCGGGCCGAGGCCGGTGCCGAGGAACATGTCCTGGACGTCGCGGCGCCGGACGTTCTGGTTGTTGATGTAGTAGCTCGAGCTCCCGTCGCGCGTCAGCACGCGCTTCACCGAGATCTCGGAGTACTGACCCCAGGCGCCGCCGATGCGTCCTTCGTGGTTGTCGAACACGAGCTCGACGCTGGCGCGGCCGCCCGGCTTGCGGTTGGCCGAGCCGTTGAAGATCACGTCCTGCATCGACTCGCCGCGCAGCTCGGCGGCCTTGCTCTCGCCGAGCACCCAGCGGACCGCGTCGATCACGTTCGACTTGCCGCAGCCGTTGGGGCCAACCACGCCGACGAGGCTGCCAGGCACGTCGATCTGGGTCGGGTCGACGAATGACTTGAACCCGGCGAGCTTGATCTGCCGAAGACGCACGTGAGTAGCGGGAGTCCGAAGGGTTGCAACGGCCCTGTTGGACGAACGGCGCGGACCGGAATCGTTTATCGCGCGGTCGACAGGGAGTGACTTGATGCGTTCGTATAATACCAGCGCACTCCTGCTCTCCTCGCGCCGCCCACCGTCGGCGAGTCGCCACTTCATGCCATCCCGACCCAGCTCGTCGCTCGAGACGTTCGCCAATCCTGCGCCCGCACGCGACTACCTCGTTCACATCGAGGTGCCCGAGTTCACGTGCCTCTGCCCGCTGACCGGGCAGCCGGACTTCGCGACGCTGGTGTTCGACTACATCCCGGACAAGCGCAACGTCGAGCTGAAGAGCCTGAAGCTCTACGCCTGGTCGTTCCGCGACCAGGGGGTGTTCCACGAGGCCGTGACGAACCGCATCCTCGACGACCTCGTCAAGGCGCTGGCGCCGCGCTTCATGCGGCTGACGGCGCGCTGGTACGTGCGCGGCGGACTCTTCACCACGGTGGTCGCCGAGCACCGCAAGAAGGGCTGGAAACCCGCGCCCCACATCGAACTCGGCCGCACGGCGGTCGAGGGTGGCCCGACCCGGGGCTGAGCCCAGGAGCCGAGGCATCCCGATGAATCCCGACCTGCAACGCCTGCAGCCGTACCCTTTCGAGCGCCTTCGCAAGCTGTTCGCCGGGGTGACGCCACCGGCACAGCTCGCGCCGATCAACCTGTCGATCGGCGAGCCGAAGCATCCGACGCCGCCGTTCATCCTCGACGCGCTGGCCCGGGCACTGCCGGGCATCGCGAGCTACCCCCTGACCGCCGGCCAGCCGGAGTTGCGCGAGGCGATCGCGGCGTGGGCCCGCCGGCGCTACGGCCTGCAGGCGCTGGACCCGGCCACCCAGGTGCTGCCCGTCGCCGGCTCGCGCGAGGCGCTGTTCGCGTTCGCGCAGACGGTCGTCGATCGCACGCGGGACGCGATCGTCGTGTCGCCGAATCCGTTCTATCAGATCTACGAAGGCGCGACGCTGCTCGCCGGCGCCCGCCCGCTCTTCCTGCCGACGACGGCCGCCAACGGCTACCGGATGGAGTTCGAGCGGTTGAGCCCCGCGGACTGGTCGAAGGTCCAGCTCGTGTACGTCTGCACCCCGGGCAACCCGACCGGACGCGTGATGACGCTGCCCGAGTGGAAGCAGTTGTTCGAACTGTCGGACCGATTCGGCTTCGTGATCGCGTCGGACGAGTGCTACTCGGAAATCTACTTCCAGGAAGGCGCGGCGCCACTGGGCGGACTGCAGGCGGCCGCACAACTGGGGCGCGACCGCTTCGAGCGGCTCGTCGTGTTCTCGAGCCTGTCGAAGCGCTCGAACGTGCCCGGCCTGCGCTCCGGCTTCGTCGCCGGCGACGCGGACGTGCTGAAGAACTTCCTGCTGTACCGCACCTACCACGGCAGCGCGCTGAGCCCGGCGGTCCAGACGGCCAGCGTCGCCGCCTGGAGCGACGAGGCGCACGTGGTCGAGAACCGCGCGCTCTACGCGGCCAAGTTCGACCAGGCCACGCCGGTCGTCCAGCGCGCGTTGAGGTGCGAGCGGCCGGACGCGGCCTTCTACCTGTGGGCCGCGACCCCGATCGACGACGCCGAGTACGCGCGGCGCCTCTACGCCGAGCAGCACGTCACCGTGCTGCCCGGCAGCTACCTGTCGCGCAGCGTCGACGGCGCCAGCCCGGGCGCCGGGCACGTCCGCATCGCGCTCGTCGCGTCGCCCGCCGAGGTGGCGGAAGCCGCGGGACGCATCGCCTCCTTCACCGCCTGACCACCACGAGAACTCCATGAGCCTCGAATCGACCATCAGCGAAGCCTGGGAACACCGCGCGAGCCTGAGCCCGACCGCCGCGCCGCAGGAACTCCGCACCGCCGTCAACGACGTGATCGACCGCCTCGACGCGGGCGACCTGCGCGTTGCCGAGAAGCGCGACGGCCAGTGGGTCGTGCACCAGTGGGTCAAGAAGGCCGTCCTGCTGTCGTTCCGCCTGAACGACAACACCCCCATGCCGGCCGGCGGCTTCGCGCAGTTCTACGACAAGGTGCCGACCAAGTTCGCCGGGTGGGACGCTGCGCGCTTCGCGCGCGCCGGCGTGCGTGTGGTGCCGCCCGCCGTCGCGCGCCGCGGCAGCTACATCGCACGCAACGCGGTGCTGATGCCGTCGTACGTGAACATCGGCGCCTACGTCGACGAGGGCACCATGGTCGACACGTGGGCGACCGTCGGCTCGTGCGCGCAGATCGGCCGCAACGTGCACCTGTCGGGCGGCGTCGGGATCGGCGGCGTGCTGGAGCCGCTGCAGGCGAACCCCACGATCATCGAGGACAACTGCTTCATCGGCGCGCGCTCCGAAGTCGTCGAGGGCGTGATCGTCGAGGAAAACTCGGTGATCTCGATGGGCGTGTACATCGGGCAGAGCACGAAGATCTACGACCGCGCCACCGGCGAAGTCAGCTACGGGCGCATCCCCGCCGGCTCCGTCGTCGTGTCCGGCAACTTGCCGTCGTCCGACGCGAAGTACAGCCTGTACTGCGCCGTGATCGTCAAGAAAGTCGACGCCCAGACGCGCGCCAAGACCAGCATCAACGACCTCCTGCGGGCCTGATCGCGCGGCCGCGCCGCGCGCCGCGCGCGATCGGTCACGGCGTCTTTGGGGGCCGAAAGGGGCTGTAAGGGCCGGGGCAAGGGGCGGACACGGCCCTTTTCGCCCGTTTGAAGGTATTCGCAAGCCCGGGCGACGCGCCTATTCTGTGGCGTTGCAACCGTAACGAGGATCGCCGCGCCATGTCGGGATCGCCGATGTCACTGGACCGCCTCTTCAACCTGATGGCCGCGAAGTCGGCGTCCGACCTGTTCCTCTCGGTCGGGTCCCCGATCACGATCAAGATCAACGGCGTCTGCGTGCCGATCAACCAGGACCGGCTCGCGCCGCAGGCGATCGTCTCGCTGCTGGCCGAGCGCGTCACGGACACCCAGTTCCGCGAACTCGAGGACTCCCGCGAACTGAACATCGCGCTGCCGATCCAGGGCGTGGGCAGCTTCCGCCTCAGCGCCTTCCTGCAGCGCGGCTCGATCTCGGCCGTGATCCGCTTCATTCCGCACGACGTGCCGCGGCTCGACGAGCTGCACCTGCCCGAGGTCCTGAAGGACCTCGTCATGGAACGCCGCGGGCTCATCCTCGTCGTCGGGGCGGCGGGCTCGGGCAAGTCGACGACCATCGCGTCGATGCTCGACCACCGCAACGAGCTCCTCACCGGGCACATACTGACCTTCGAGGACCCGATCGAGTTCCTGTTCCGCAACAAGAAGTCGATCATCAACCAGCGCGAGATCGGTTCGGACGCGAAGACGCTGTACACGGCGCTGCGCAGCGCAATGCGCCAGGCGCCGGACGTCATCTTCATCGGCGAAATCCGGGACCGGGAGACGATGACCGCGGCGATCGCCTACGCGATGTCCGGCCACCTCGTGGTGGCCACCCTGCACGCGACCAACAGTTCGCACACCCTCAATCGCGTGATCAGCTTCTTTCCGCCGGAAGCGCGCCAGGCGCTCTTCCAGGACATGTCGGTCGCGATGAAAGCCATCGTTTCGCAGCGCCTGGTGCGGTCGAAGCGCGGCGGCCGAGTTCCCGCGGTCGAAGTGCTGCTCAATACCCGCCACATCGCCGACCTGATCGAGCACGGCGACGTGCCGGCGATCAAGGAAGCGATGGAGCAGAGCCTCGCCCCGGAAAGCATTTCGTTCGAGCAGAGCCTGTACACGCTGATCCAGTCGGACCACGTCACTCGGGCCGACGCGCTGGCCGCGGCCGACTCGCAGAACAACCTGCTCTGGTTCATCAACAATGCGGGCAAGTCGAAGTCGCAGCCAGGGCGCGAGCCGCGGATGGAATCGGGTTCCGACGCCTCGTTCTCCGAGTTCACGCTGAACATCTGAGCGGGCGCAGGCAGCGGCAGCGCTGCCTTACAATCGCCGCGCGATCCGTGAGGCTCTCCTGCCTCGCGCGGACACGCGATGAACGCCACGCTCGAGCTCACCCAGCAACTGATCCGCCGCCGGTCCGTCACGCCGGAGGACGACGGCTGCCAGGCGCTCGTCACCGCGCGCCTCGCGCCGCTCGGCTTCCAGTCCGAGACAATCGCGTCCAACGGCGTCACCAACCTGTGGCTGCGGCGCGGCAAGGCCTCGCCGGTGCTCGTGTTCGCGGGCCACACCGACGTCGTGCCGCCCGGGCCGCTGGACCAGTGGCACTCGGACCCGTTCACGCCGACCGTGCGCGACGGCGTGCTGTACGGCCGGGGCGCGTCCGACATGAAGAGTTCGGTCGCCGCGTTCGTGGTCGCGACCGACGAGTTCGTGCGCGCGACTCCGCGGCACACCGGATCGATCGCGCTGCTCCTGACGTCGGACGAGGAAGGCCCGGCGACCGACGGCACGGTCAAGGTGGTCGATGCGCTGCGCTCGCGCAACGAGTCGATCGACTACTGCATCGTCGGCGAGCCGACGTCGGTCGACGCGCTGGGCGACACCATCAAGAACGGGCGCCGCGGATCGCTCTCCGGCCGCCTGGTGGTGCGGGGCATCCAGGGGCACGTCGCCTATCCGCACCTCGCGCGCAACCCGGTGCATCAGCTGGCGCCGGCGCTCGCCGAACTTGCGGCCGAGCGCTGGGACGACGGCGATGCCTTCTTCCCGGCGACCACCTTCCAGGTCTCGAACATGCGTGCCGGGACCGGCGCGACGAACGTCATTCCCGGCGCCTGCGAAGTGGACTTCAACCTGCGCTTCGCGCCCGTTTCGACGCCCGAGAGCCTGATGCAGCGGATCGAGGCGATCCTGCAGCGGCACGGACTCGAGTGCGAGCTGGCCTGGACCCTCGGCGCGCAGCCGTTCAGCACCCCTCCCGGCGCCCTGTCCACGGCCGTGGCGGCCGCGATCCGGGAGGTCACGGGTCGCGACACGCAGCTCTCGACCACCGGCGGGACGTCCGACGGCCGTTTCATCGCGACGATCTGCCGCCAGGTCGTCGAATTCGGGCCGCCGAACGCGTCGGTGCACAAGATCGACGAGCACGTCGCCGTGGCCGATCTCGAACCCCTGAAGAACATCTACCGCGGCGCCCTCGAACAGCTGCTGACGTAACGGAAGACATCCCATGACCATCGACGCCATCGCCAACCTCCGCACCCTGCGTGACGTGCTGCGCTACGCCGTCACCCGCTTCAACGAGGCGAACCTGTCGTACGGCCACGGACAGGCCAACGCGTTCGAGGAAGCGTCGTTCATCATCCTGCGCGCACTGAAGCTGCCGCTGGACAAGCTCGACTTCTTCGCCGATGCCTACCTGACGCACGCCGAGATGAACGCGCTGCTGCAGCTGATCGAGCGCCGCGTGAAGAAGCGCGCGCCGGCGGCCTACCTGCTGAACGAGGCGTGGCTCATGGGCTACCAGTTCTACGTCGACGAGAGCGTCGTCGTCCCGCGTTCGTTCATCGCCGAACTGCTGCGCGACGACCTGGCGCCCTGGGTCGAGGATCCGGACGCCGTCATCGACATCCTCGACCTGTGCACGGGATCGGGCTGCCTCGCCGTGATGGCCGCCGACGCCTTCCCGAACGCGAAGGTCGACGCGGTCGACGTCTCGGCCGACGCGCTGCGGGTCGCCCGCCGCAACGTCGACGACTATCACTTCGAGGACCGCATCGGGCTGGTCCAGTCCGACCTGTTCGAGGCGCTGAACAACAAGCGCTACGACATCATCCTGTGCAACCCGCCGTACGTCACCGATGAAGCGATGGCGAAGCTGCCGAAGGAGTACCAGCACGAGCCGATCCTCGCGCTCGCCGGCGGCGCCGACGGCATGACCGTCGTGAAGAAGCTCGCACGGCAGGCACGCGGCCACCTGAAACGCGGCGGCCTGCTCTTCGTCGAAGTCGGCGATGGCCGCCGCGAGGTCGAGCGCGTGCTCGCCGACGTCCCGATGACCTGGCTCACGACCAGCGCGGGCGACGACATGGTGTTCATGGCGCGCCAGGAGGAGTTGCCGTAGCGCCTCCTCCAACCAGGCGGCGCAGACCGCCCAGGACAGCCCCACGATGCTCCGGTTGATCGACGTCGCCATCGCGCGCGGCGCACGCACCCTGTACCGCAACGTCTCGCTGATCGCGCCGCCCGGCGAGCGCATCGGCCTGGTCGGCGCCAACGGCAGCGGCAAGTCTTCGCTCTTTTCAGCCGTCCTCGGTGAACTGCCGGTCGACGCCGGCGAGCTGGAGGCACCTCCGGCCGCCCGCATCGCCCACGTGGCGCAGGACATCGAGGGTGCAGAACTCGCGGCGATCGACTACGTGCTGGCCGGCCACGCGCCGCTCACGGCGGCGCGCGAGGAGCTTGCCGCGGCCGAGCAGTCGCACGACGACCTGCGGCTCGCGCACGCCGTGTCCGCCATCGCCGAACTGAACGAGGGCGCCATCACGGCGGAAGCCCGCGCGGTCCTGCACGGACTCGGCTTCGCGGAGTCCGACGCCACGCGACCCGTCGCGTCGTTCTCCGGCGGCTGGCGCAACCGCCTGGCGCTCGCGCGCGCCCTGCTGCGGCCCGCCGACCTGCTGCTGCTCGACGAACCCACCAACCACCTCGACCTCGATTCCGTGGTGTGGCTGGAGGCGTGGCTGAAGAGGCAGCCCGCCACCGTGATCCTGATCTCTCACGACCGCGAGTTCCTCGACCGGGCGGCGCAGACGATCTGGAACGTCGCCGACGGCGCGATCCGGCGCTTTGCGGGGAACTACAGCGCGTTCGAGACCGCGTATTTCGAGCAGCTGCGCCAGCAGGACGCCGCGGCCCGCCAGTACGAACGCACGTCCGCCCACCTGCAGAAGTTCGTCGACCGGTTCCGCGCGCAGGCCACCAAGGCACGGCAGGCGCAGAGCCGGCTGAAGATGCTCGAGCGGCTGACCGCCATCGAGCCGGCGCGCGCGAAACGCGAGTGGCGCTTCGAGTTCCCCGAGCCCGTCAAGCTGCCCGAGCGGCTGCTCGACGCCGACCGCCTCGCCCTCGGCTACGGCGAGCGGCGCGTGCTGTCCGACATCCGCTTCGCCGTGCGCTCGGGCGACCGCATCGGCATCCTCGGTGTCAACGGCGCCGGCAAGTCGACTCTGATCAAGGCGATCTCCGGCGACCTCGCCCCGCAGGCCGGCGAGCTGTTGCGCGGGCAGGGGCTGGCCATCGGCTACTTCGCGCAGCACCAGCTCGACCAGTTGCGCGCCGACGAGACGCCACTCGCGCACCTGCGGCGCCTCGCGCCCGAAGCGCGCGAACAGGAGCTGCGCGACTTCCTCGGCACCTACCGCTTCTCGGGCGAAATGGCGACGTCCCTGATCGGCCCGATGTCGGGCGGCGAGAAAGCGCGCTGCGCGCTCGCGCTGATCGCGTGGAAGCGGCCCAACGTGCTGGTGCTCGACGAGCCGACCAACCATCTCGACATGGAGACGCGCGAAGCACTGACGGTCGCACTGTCGTCGTACGAAGGCGCGCTGATCCTCGTGTCGCACGATCGCCACCTGCTGCGCGCGACGGTGAACCAGCTCTGGCTGGTGCACGACGGCCGGGTCGGCCCCTTCGACGGCGACCTCGACGACTACACGGCGCTCGTGCTCGCGAGCCGGAGGGAGCGCGCCGACACCGACGAGCGTGCCGGCGGCACGCGGCGCGGGCAGCGCCAGCAGGAGGCCGCCGAACGGCAGCGGCTCGCGTCGGCCCGCAAGCCCCTGCAGAACAAGCTCGCGAAGACCGAAGCGGAACTGGCGAAGGTCAGCGACGAGTTGCGCGAACTCGATGCGCGGCTCGCCGACCCGGACTTCTATCACGCCGGCGGCGAGGACGAAGTGGCGAAGGTGCTGAAGCGGCGCGGCGAACTCGCGCCGCAGGTCGAGTCGCTCGAAGCACGATGGCTGAAGCTGCAGGAAGAACTGGAGGCGCTCGCATGAGCGCGCACGGCCGCTCCGAAGCGCTCATCCCCGAGCGCGCAGCGCGAAGGGTAGTCCTGTGAGCGCGCACGGCCGCTCCGAAGCGCTCATCCCGAGCGCGCAGCGCGAGGGTAGTCCGGTGAGCGCGCACGGCCGCTCCGAAGCGCTCATCCCGAGCGCGCAGTGCGAGGGTAGTCCAGTGAACCCGCCCGGCGGCCGCGAAACAGCGCCCCGACGATCCGCCGCGCGGGCCGCGCGATGACTGCTCCGCTCGCCGGCCTGATGGTGCTCGACCTGACGCGCCTGCTGCCCGGTCCGGCGGCCACGATGCACCTCGCCGACCTCGGCGCCGACGTGATCAAGATCGAGGACACCGGCGAAGGCGACTACATGCGCGCCTTTCCGCCGACCGTGCGCAACGCTGCCGGCACGCCGGTGAACCCGTCGTACGAAGCGGTCAACCGCGGCAAGCGCTCGATCGCCATCGACCTGAAGCGGCCCGAGGGGCGCGCGGTCCTGCTGAAACTGGTGCGCCGCGCCGACGCGCTGATCGAGGGGTTCCGCCCCGGCGTTCTCGAACGCCTCGACCTGGGCTGGGAGACGCTGCACGCCGAGAACCCGAAGCTGGTCGTGTGCTCGTTGTCCGGCTACGGCCAGACCGGGCCGCTGGCGCAGCGCGCCGGCCACGACCTGAACTACATCGCCATGACCGGCGTACTCGACCAGGCTCGCGTCGACGGCGAGCCCGCCATTCCGAACCTGCAGATGGGCGACCTGCTCGGCGGCACCTTGTCAGCTCTAAGCATGCTGCTCGCCGCGCTGCTCGCCGCGCAGCGGACCGGCCAGGGCCGCTACGTCGACGTCGCGATGACCGACGGCCTGCTCGCGCACCACTTCTTCCCGCACGCCGAGCTGGATGCGGGCACGATTCCCGTCGCGCAGCGCACGCTCCTCACCGGCGGCGTGGCCTGCTACCGCGTCTACCGCACGGCCGACGGCCGCCACCTCGCCGTCGGCGCGCTCGAATTCAAGTTCTGGAAGGCGTTCTGCGAGGCGGCCGGGCTGACGGAACTCGTCGAACGCCACTGGACGCGCGGCGAGGCGCCCGGGTCGGACGCGGCGCGGGACACGATCGCGCGCGTGGCGCAGCGGATCGCGCAGAAGACCGCCGCCGACTGGGAACAGGTGTTCGCGCAGGTGGATTGCTGCGTCACGCCGGTGCTCACACCCGCCGAGGCGCTGGCGCATCCGCACCACAACGCGCGTGCACTGGTGCGTCATCAGGGCGACGTGACCGAAGTCGGCCCGCTGGCGCAGATCTCCGGTCACCGATGGACGCCCGCGCCCGCCCCCGGACAGGGCGAACACACGCGGACGATCCTGGCCGAGTGCGGACTCGACAGCGGAGCGATCGACGCGCTCGTGCAGTCCGGCATCGTCAAGGAGCGCTGATGCACGTCGACCGTCGTCGCATCCTGCTGATGCGCCATGGTGCCGTCGAGTACTTCGACGACGACGGGCGTCCGTACCCGCCCGACGACGTGCCGCTCACGCCGCGCGGCGTGGAGCAGGCGCGTGCGATGGGCGAGGCGATCGCCGCCTCGGGCGTGAAGATCGACCGCGCGATCACCAGCGGGCTGGCGCGCACGCGCAGCACCGCCCGCCACGTGCTCGCCGCCGCCGGCGCGAACCCGCCGGTGGAGCACCGCGGCGAACTGCAGGAGATCCGCGGCGGCGCGCTGTCGAGCATCCCCGATGCGGAACTGCGCTCGGCCTTCATCGCGGCCTTCGAGGGCCCGGTGCCGCTCGAAACGCAGTTCCTGAACGGCGAGACGATCGGCGAGCTCATCGAGCGCACGCTGCCGTCGATCCAGCGCCTCCTCGCGGACGACGACTGGGACACGGTGCTGGTCGTCCTGCACGGCGGCGTGAACCGCGCGATCCTGTCGTGGTTCCTCACGGGCCAGCCGGTGTTCCTCGGCGGGCTGGCGCAGGACCCGGCCTGCCTCAACGTGATCGACGTCGGCCCCAGCGTGGCGACGAGCATCGTGCGCGTGGTCAACTTCTGCGCGCTGGACACGTTGCAGACGGCGTCGCGCCTGTCCACCATGGAACATCTGCTCGGCCAGTACATGAAGCTGCGCTCGGCGCGCGGCGCGGGAGACCCCGGATGACCCAGCTCGGCGAAGTGACCGCACGACACCGGTTCGATGTCGAACGGCTCGCGGCGCACCTCGAACAGCACCTGCCGGAGTTCCGCGGACCGCTCACCGTCCAGCAGTTCCAGGGCGGCCAGTCGAACCCGACCTACCTGCTGACGACGCCGGCCGGGCGCTACGTGATGCGCAGCAAGCCGGGCCCGGTGGCGAAGCTGCTGCCCTCGGCGCACGCCATCGAACGCGAATTCCACGTGATGCGGGCGCTGGCGTCGCAGGGCATTCCCGTGCCGTGGACGCTGCTCCTCGTCGAGGACGAGGGCGTGATCGGGCGCGCCTTCTACGTGATGGAGCACGTCGAGGGCCGCATCTTCTGGGAGCAGTCGCTCCCCGGCGCGTCGGTCGCCGAGCGGACGGCGATCTACGACGAGATGAACCGCATCATCGCGCGCCTGCACACGGTGGACATCGAGCGCGCGGGACTGTCCGACTACGGCAAGACCGGCAACTACTTCGCGCGGCAGATCGGACGCTGGAGCAGGCAGTACCGCGCTTCCGAAACCGCGAAGGTCGACGCGATGAACCGGCTGATCGACTGGCTGCCGGAGCACATCCCGGCGAGCGACGAGACCACGATCGTGCACGGCGACTACCGCATGGACAACCTCGTGTTCCACCCCACCGAGCCGCGCATCGTCGCGATCCTCGACTGGGAACTGTCCACGCTCGGGCACCCGCTCGCCGACTTCTCGTATCACTGCATGAGCTGGCACATCGCGCCGGGCGCCTTCCGCGGAATCGCGGGACTCGACCACGCCGCCCTCGGCATACCGAGTGAGGACGAGTACATCCGCTGCTACTCGGAGCGCACCGCGCGCGGCCCGATCGACCACTGGAACTTCTACCTCGCCTACAACCTGTTCCGGATCGCCGCGATCCTGCAGGGCGTGTACAAGCGCGCGACCGAGGGCATCGCGGCGTCCGACAACGCCATCAAGTCGGGTGAGAACGCGAAGGCGCTGGCCGAACTGGGGTGGCGCTACGCGCAGCGCGCGTGACGCTGCGCGCGGGACGAGCAGCGCTTCGGCCGCGCCGCGCGAGCGGGAAGGTCGCACGAAGCCTGAATCGGCGCTCCCGCGGAACAGATCACGGCACGACGACGAGCTTGCCGACCGCCTGGCGGTCGAGCAGTGAGCGCAGCGCGGCCGGCACCTCCTGCAAGGCGAACGTCTTCGAGACGTGGGGCCGGAGTTTTCCTTCGGCGAGCCAGCCGAACAGTTCCATCAGCATCGCGCCGTTGGCCTTTGGCTCGCGTCGCGCGAAGTCGCCCCAGAACACGCCGACCGCCGACGTGCCCTTGATCAGCAGCAGGTTGGCGGGAATCTGCGGGATCTCGCCCTGCGCGAAGCCGATCACGAGCAGCCGACCGCGCCACGCCAGCGAGCGCACGGCCGCCTCCGTGAGCGGGCCACCGACCGGGTCGTAGACCACGTCGACGCCCTTGCCGCCCGTCGCGTCCTTCACTGCCTCGCGCAGGTCCTGCCGGCTGTAGTCGATCAGCACGTCGGCGCCGTGCTCATGGGCCGCCTGCAGCTTCTCGCCGCTCGACGCCGCCGCCAGCACCCGGGCGCCGGCGATCTTGCCCAGTTCCACGGCGGCGAGGCCGACGCCTCCGCCCGACCCCAGCACGAGCAGCGTCTCGCCGCTCTTCAGCTGGCCGCGATCGAACAGCGCGTGGTGCGACGTCGCGTACGTGAGGGTGAACGCTGCCGCCACGGTGTCGCTGACGCCGGGCGGGATCGGCGCAACCAGCGCGGCCGGCGCGCACGCGTACTCCGCGAACCCGCCGATGCCGACGAACGCGATCACGCGGTCGCCCGCGCGCACGTGCTTCACGCCGTCGCCCACCTTGTCCACCGTGCCCGCGACTTCCGTGCCGGGCGTGAACGGCAACGGCGGCTGCACCTGGTACTTCTTCTGCACGATCAGCGCGTCCGGGAAGTTGATGCCGGCCGCGGCGACGCGGACGCGGACTTCCCCGGGCTTCGGCTCGGGCACTTCGACGTCCGCGACCACGAGCTTCTCGGGCGGACCCCACTCGACACATTGAACGGCGCGCATGACACCTCCCCGTGCGACTGTAGCGCGGGGCCGCGGGACCTCCAAGGTCGCTGCGCTATCCTCGTCGCACGAGGAGGCACACGATGCATTTCGACTTCAGCCCGAAGGTCCAGGACCTGCGCGCCCGCGTCGACGGGTTCATGCAGGAACACGTCTATCCGAACGAGCGGCGCTTCTACGACGAGATCGAGGAGAACACGCGCAATGGCGCGCGCTGGACGCCCACCCGCATCGTCGAGGAACTGAAGCTGAAGGCGAAGGTGGCTGGGCTGTGGAACCTGTTCCTGCCCGACTCCGCCCACGGCGCCGGCCTGAAGAACCTCGAGTACGCCCCGCTCGCCGAGATCATGGGCCGCGTGCCGTGGGCGAGCGAAGTCTTCAACTGCAGCGCGCCCGACACCGGCAACATGGAGACGATCGAGCGGTACGGCACTGCGGAGCAGAAGAAGCAGTGGCTCGAACCGCTGCTCGCCGGCGACATCCGCTCGGGCTTCGCGATGACCGAGCCGGACGTGGCTTCCTCGGACGCGACCAACATCCAGACCGGGATCCGGCGCGACGGCGATCACTACGTGATCAACGGCCGCAAGTGGTGGACGTCGGGCGCAGGCGACCCGCGCTGCAAGGTCTACATCGTGATGGGCAAGACCGACCCGACGGCGGCGAAGCACCAGCAGCAGTCGATGATCCTCGTGCCGTCGGACGCGCCCGGCATGAAGGTGCTGCGGCCGCTGACTGTCTTCGGCTACGACGACGCGCCGCACGGCCACATGGAGACGGAGTTGCGCGACGTGCGGGTGCCCGCGTCGAACATCCTGCTGGGCGAAGGCCGCGGCTTCGAGATCGCTCAGGGTCGCCTGGGACCGGGCCGCATCCACCACTGCATGCGCTGCCTCGGGCTGGCGGAGCGCGCGCTCGAACTGATGTGCAGGCGCCTGGCCACGCGGGTGGCCTTCGGCGGCCCGATCGCGCGCCAGTCGGTGTGGCAGGAGCGCATCGCCGAGGCCCGCTGCATGATCGACCAGGCGCGCCTGCTGACGCTGAAGGCCGCGTACATGATGGACACGGTCGGCAACAAGGCGGCGAAGGCCGAGATCGCGATGATCAAGGTGGTCGCGCCGAACGTGGCGTGCACCGTGCTCGACTGGTCGATCCAGGCGCACGGCGGCGCCGGCGTCAGCGACGATTTCCCGGTCGCCTACGCCTACGCGCTCGCGCGGACGCTGCGCCTCGCCGACGGGCCCGATGAAGTCCACCGCAACGCGATCGCCAAGGTGGAGATCGCCAAGCACGTTCCCATGCCACCGCGCGAAGGAGCAACCCGATGATCGATCTCTACACCTGGCCGACGCCCAACGGCCACAAGGTCCACATCATGCTGGAGGAGTGCGCGCTGGCGTACAACGCGCATGCGGTCGACATCGGCGCCGGCGACCAGTTCAAGCCGGACTTCCTGAAGATCAGCCCGAACAACAAGATCCCGGCGATCGTGGATTCCGATGGCCCCGACGGCAAGCCGATTTCCCTCTTCGAGTCCGGCGCGATCCTGATCTACCTGGCCGGCAAGACCGGCCGCTTCCTGCCGAAGGACGTGCGCGGCAAGTACGTCGCGCTGCAATGGCTGATGTTCCAGATGGGCGGCCTCGGCCCGATGCTGGGCCAGGCGCACCACTTCCGGATCTACGCGCCGGAGAAGGTCGAGTACGCGATCAACCGCTACACCAACGAAGCGAAGCGCCTGTACGGCGTGATGGACCGCCGGCTCGGTGAAGCGCAGTACTTCGCAGGCGACTACTCGATCGCCGACATGGCGATCTTCCCGTGGACGCGGTCGCACGCGAACCAGGGCATCGATCTCGCCGACTATCCGAACGTCAAGCGCTGGTACGACGCGGTGGAGGCGCGGCCGGCGGTGCAGCGTGGGGTCAAGGTGCTCGCGGACCGCCGCAAGCCGCAGATGAGCGACAAGGACAAGGAGACCCTGTTCGGGTCGAAGCAGTACGCGAAGCGGTAGGACCGGGCGCGCTGCGAGGCGCCGCTAGTTCAGCGAGTTCTTCACCAGGTCGGCGAAGGGCACCTGCATCACGTCGATGCCCTCGTCTTCCAGGGCGTCGGCCTCGTCCTTCGACGCCACCCCGCGGATCGAGCGCCGCGGCGCTTCGTCGTAATGGATGCGGCGCGCTTCCTCGGGGAAGCGCTCGCCGACGTCCTCGGTGTTCGCGATGATGTGACGCGCCATCTGCGCGAGCATGGCCCGCATCGCAGCTTCGTTCGGCATCGCGACCGGTTCCTTCACGGCGCGCGCGGGCTCCTGCGCGCCACTGATGTTGAGGCGCGGCGCGGACAGCATCTTCTGCACGGACTGCGTGCCGCAGACCGGGCACTCGACGAGGCCCGCCGCGAGTTGCCGGTCGAATTCCTCGTGCGAGGCAAACCAGCCCTCGAACGAGTGGTCCAGGTCGCAGGTCAGGTTGAAAACCTTCATGGTGTGCCTTGCTGCATCGGCCGGAATCGGATCCGGCGTCGTGACTCGCGTGCGTCGAAGTGAAGTGAGGTTACTCCTCCGACCATTCAGATGCCGGACCGTTCGTCACTCGAGCGCCTTTCTGGACGAGTCACTCCAGCGCTGCAGCGGGCGTCGCGCCACGCGGCGGCCTCGGGACGCGTGATCGATACCCGCGCGGGTAAGATGACCGCCGCCTGGCCCGGGTGACGAAACTGGTAGACGTAGCGGACTTAAAATCCGCAGCCGCAAGGCGTACGGGTTCGAGTCCCGTCCTGGGCACCACCCTCCTCCATGGCCGGTCGCCGTCTGCGCCCCCTCGAGCCATCAACCCGTGCCCAGCCGCCGGCGCGCCCGACTAAAGCGACCCGCTCGACCGCGATAATCCGCGGATGCACTGGGACCTCTTCTGCCGGGTCGTCGACAACTTCGGCGACATCGGCGTGTGCTGGCGACTCGCTGCGGACCTCGGTTCCCGCGGCGACGCCGTGCGCCTCTGGTGCGACGATGCCACCGCACTCGCGTGGATGGCGCCGGCGGGTGCGCGCGGCGTCGAGGTGCGCCCGTGGCCGACCGAGGACGACACGAGCATCGAGCCGAGCGAGGCAGTCATCGAGGCCTTCGGTTGCCGTCTGCCGGCGGGCTACCTGCGCCGGATGGCCGCACGCGAGCCGCGGCCGACGTGGATCAACCTCGAGTACCTGAGCGCCGAGGATTACGCGGAGCGCAACCACGGCCTGCTCTCGCCACAGTCCGCCGGTCCGGCACGAGGCCTGGACAAGTGGTTCTTCTATCCGGGCTTCAGTCCGCGCACCGGAGGCCTGCTGCGCGAGCCGGACCTGGCCCGCCGGCAGGCGGCCTTCGACCCGATCACATGGCGGCATGGCCACGGAACTGTCCCGGCCCCAGGTGAGCGCATCGTGAGCCTGTTCTGCTACGCCAACGCCGCCCTGCCCGCGCTGCTCGACGCACTGTCCGCGCAGCCCACCCTGCTGCTCGTGACGCCGGGCCCCGCCGCGCAGCAGGTGCGGGCCCTGCTCGGGACATCGAACCACGGGGCGCTGCGGGTCCACTACCTGCCGGCGCTCACGCAGCCCGACTACGACCACCTGCTCTGGTCGTGCGACCTGAACCTGGTGCGGGGCGAAGATTCGTTTGTCCGCGCGCAGTGGGCCGGCAAGCCTTTCCTGTGGCAGATCTATCCCCAGGACGATGGCGCGCACGTCACAAAACTGGCTGCGTTCCATCGGCGCTTCCTGTCCGCCGCGGCGCCCGACCTCACCGCGGCGCTCGTCAGGGCCGAAGAGGGCTGGAACGGGGTCGCCGGCGCGGCGGCGGCGTCTGGACACGTGACCGGGATCACGCTTCCGCCGCCGCGCCTCTGGCAGGACTGGCAGGACCACTGCCGCACCTGGCGGGCTGGGCTGGAGGCCTTGCCGGACCTGACATCATCGCTGCGCGCATTTGTTCAGGAACGCCGGTAAAATTGTGGGCTTTGCTCGATCCGGCCCGCCTTTTCGGCCGTACCCCCAATCCGCGTCGCGCGGCCGCCAGGCTGCGCACGCGACTCCGCCGCGATGAAGCCGGCGGATGCACGCAAGAGAATCGAAGATGAAAATCGCCCAGGAAATTCGCGCAGGCAACGTGATCATGCACGGCAAGGACCCGATGGTCGTGCTGCGCGCCGAGTACAGCCGCGGCGGCCGCAACTCGGCCACCGTGCGCATGAAGCTGAAGAGCCTGCTCAGCAACTCCGGCACGGAAGTCGTGTTCAAGGCCGATGACAAGGTCGACCAGGTGATCCTCGACAAGAAGGACTGCACCTACTCGTACTTCGCCGACCCGATGTACGCGTTCATGGACAGCGACTACAACCAGTTCGAGGTCGAGGCCGAGAACATGGGCGACGCGCTGAGCTATCTCGAGGACAACATGCCGGTTTCGGTGGTGTTCTACGAGGGGCGAGCCATCTCCGTCGAACTGCCGACCAGCGTGGTGCGCGAAGTCGTGCAGACGGAGCCGGCGGTCAAGGGCGACACCTCGGGCAAGGTGCTGAAGAGCGCCAAGATCGCCACCGGATTCGAGATCATGGTCCCGCTGTTCGTGCAGACCGGCGACAAGATCGAGATCGACACGCGCGAACACGCGTACAGGAAGCGCGTCTGAGACTTCGGGTGCAGTGACGGAACGCAGGGCGCGCGACGCGCCCTGCTTTGCCTGGCGTGGACGGGCCCGGCGCGGCCTAAGCCGAGATCAGCAGGAAGAGCACTCCAACGGCCGCGCCGGCGCCTGCCAGCAGCTTGCCCTTGGCCCGCGCGATCTCGCCCTGGGTGTCGTCGTCGAGGCGGACCCACACCCCCACCGCGACCATGCACAGGAAGCCCGCCATGAGGGCTAGTACAGCCAGCGCGTCAGCCTGCATTTCGCCGCCTCGCGGTCAGATCGCAATACGCTGATTGTTGCTCCGCAGCCGGCGGGCGATTTGCGCAAATGCAGGGGAAGACGCCCCTGCACTGCCCGAGACTTGAGCAGGATCAGCCCGGCCGCGGCCCGGCGTCAGTGAGGAAGTCGAAACGCGCTTACTGGCCAATTGCCTTCGTGATCATCCCGACGATGAACACGAGGGCCACGAGGATCGTCGGCATCACGACGAACCAGAAGGCGTTATTCCTCCAGAAGGTCTTGCCTGCGGGCGCGCGATTTCCACGGCTTGCCGAAGTACTCATTCCAAGTGCCTCCCCAGACTCTTGACGAGCGCGAATCACATCACTGAAAGCCAGCGAGACGAGCCTGCGCCGGATCACGGAGGTTTCATATGAAGAAAACCGCCTCGATCGACCGCCGTACGAACGCTTCGCAGCTCCGTCTCAATGCACAACGCTTGCAGCAGTGTGCACGAACGACAGTCAGCGAAAGCGGATCGACATCACACTCGAA
>CAYGXL010000023.1:0-25607 GCA_964353935.1 uncultured Burkholderiaceae bacterium
GAAGCCGAAATGCGCGACGTGATCGGGCGCGTCTGGGCGCTCTCGCGGTCGCCGCGAGTCCAGCGCTGGCTTGCCTGATCGCCGCGAAGACCGTAGGGTGCGCCGGAAACCGCGCGCCGCTCGCCTCCGAGGCGATGAATCCTCGCTTTCAGAGGCCAGTTGCGGTCCTGCACCGTGAGGACCAGGGTCCGGTACCGCGGACACAGACCCCAGGGGAGACAACATGAGACTGAAGGACAAGGTGACCATCGTCACCGGTGCGGCAAGCGGATTCGGAGAGGGAATCGCCCGGCTGTACGCAGCCGAGGGCGCGAAGGTGGCGGTGGCCGACATCAACGCGGCAGGCGCGAAGTCCGTTGCAGCGTCGATCGGGGCCAACGCGATCGCCGTCACGTGCGACGTGACGAAGCGTGGCGACATCAACGCGCTCGTCCAGTCGGCGCGCGACGCGTTCGGCGGGCGCATCGACGTCGTCGTGAACAACGCCGGCTGGACGCACAGGAACCGCCCCCTGCTGGAAGTCGACGAAGCGACCTTCGACAAGGTCTACGCCATCAACGTCAAGAGCATCTTCCACATGATCCATGCGATCGTGCCGCTGATGCGCCGGCAGAAAGGCGGCGTCATTCTCAACGTCGGTTCGACCGCCGGCATCCGCCCCCGCCCCGGTCTCACCTGGTACAACAGTTCCAAGGGCGCGGTGAACCTGATGAGCAAGTCGCTCGCAGCGGAACTCGGCCCGGACAACATCCGCGTCAACGCGATCTGTCCGGTCATCGGCGTGACCGGCTTGCTCGAGGAGTTCATGGGCATGCCGGACACGCCGGAGAACCGCAAGAAGTTCCTGGCGACGATCCCGCTCGGGCGGATGTCCACGCCGCTCGACGTGGCCCGCGCCGCGCTCTACCTCGCGAGCGACGAGGCGGACTTCATCACCGGCGTCGAGTTCCCGGTCGACGGCGGCCGAACCGTCTGACGGCGACCCGCGGCAATGAAGAAGCCAAGGCCACGCTATGACGGCAGGAAATCCACCGGCCACGTGACCGTGATGGCGTCGACGTCCTTCGCACCGAAGTCGAACTGCCTGATGCGTGCGAGCAGCTTGCGCTCCAGGTCCGTCGACTTGAGTTCGCTCGACACGATGCGCAGGTCGGTCACCTGTCCCGCCGGCGCAATCTTGAGCTCGAGGACCACCTTGCCCTGCAGCGAGGGTTCCTCGCGCAGTGCGCGGTTGTAGATCGCATAGATCGCGCCCTTGTTGCGTTCGAACACCAGCTTGATCTCCTCGATGGAGCGCGAAGCCTTGCTGCTGCCGCCCCTTTGCAGCGTGCCGCCCGCACCGGCGCCCTGGCCGCCCCCGCTGCCGCTCGCCCCATGCGCCGTTCCCCCCGGACCGCCCCCACCGCGACCGCCGGCGACGCCTTCGACCAGCGTCGTCGAGCGGCCCGCCAGCCCGCCGCCGCCCGTG
The DNA here is from genome assembly GCA_964353935.1 of uncultured Burkholderiaceae bacterium. Classification (GTDB taxonomy): domain Bacteria; phylum Pseudomonadota; class Gammaproteobacteria; order Burkholderiales; family Burkholderiaceae_F; genus JAOUJD01. The sequence continues at coordinate 1,469 of CAYGXL010000023.1, forward strand.
TCGCGGCTGTACGCGGCGGTGTTGATGCCGCCGCTGCCGCCCGTGACGTTGGATGTGATCAGTGATCGGGTCGGTACGCCGGGACCCTGCCCCGCTCCCACGCCCGGTCCGACGCCGGTACCAACCCCCGGCCCGGGCTTGATGTCCTTGTTCAGCTGCACCGCGGCCGGCGCCGCGTGCAACTCCGCGAGTTCGTTCTTCATCGCCAGCAGGCCCACTCCGGACGCCTTCGCCCGCGCGTTCTCGAGGCGCTCGCCCGGCGGCTTGTTGGCTTCCGGCCGGCGCGCCTCGACCACCTGCGCCTTCGGCTCGGCTTTCTGGACGTCGACTGGCTTCGCGGAAGGGACCGACTCCCTGTTCACCGGCTTCTCCGGCTTCGGCAGCACCGGCGCGGGCGGCTCGCGGTCGAGCAGCAGCTTCGCCAGTCGCGGCGGCAGCGGCTCGACCGTGGAGCGATCCGGCGGACGCACCGGCAGCCACGGCATCGCCACCGCGATCGCCAGGCAGATCAGCAGGACGGTCCTGAGGATGCGCTTGAAGCGCGCTTCGTCTTCGACGGAGACGGACCACGCAAGGACCGGCGAGTGCAGGTGCATGGCGGCGGAAACCATCAGTTGCCCGCCTTCTGCTGGACCGCGAACGACACATCGGTGAAGTCCGCGCGCGCGCTCGTCACCATGACCTTGCGCAGCAGGCGATAGGGGATCTCCTTGTCGCCCATGATCGTGATCGCCCTCTTCTGCGCCTCGTTCTTCGCGCGGATCGGCTGGCGGCTCGCCAGCAGGTCGAGTTCGGCCTTGAGCCCGGGAATGACGTCGCTTTGAGCGTTGATCACCTCGCGAACGGAGGCGACCTTGCGGCCGTCGACGATGATCTCGTCCTGGCTGACCATGACCACGACGGTCTCGCGCGGCATCTTCTCGGCCGTCGATTCGGGCAGCTTGATCGCCTTCGAGCTCGGCAGCACATCGGCCACGCCGGTGTTGATCAGCAGGAAGAAGATGAGGATGGTGAAGATGTCGATCAGCGACACTAGGTTGAGGTCGACCGACGACGTGTTGCGCATGCGGCGCTCGGCGCGCCTCTCGATGCCGGAGGCCCTCATCGCGCGGCCCCCGCGGCCTGCCGGACCGGCGCGTCGCCGATGGAGATGTCCGGGAACAGCGCCACTTCGACGACCTTCGCGCCCTGGACCTGCCGCCCGGCGCGCAGCGCGTCCATCACCTGCACCAGCACGTCGTACGGGACGTTGGGCTCGGGCAGCACCGTGGCGTCGGTCTTGTCCGGAAACCGCTCCTTGATGGTGCGTGCCAGCAGGCCCAGCGCCGCGATGTCATGGCGGCCCGACTCGGCGCGCGGAATCCGCTGGATCAGGCCACCGATGCGGTCGCCCACCTCGATGCCGTCGGCGCGAATGACCACCTCGAGGTTGAGCTTGTCCGCCGAGAGCCTCTCCAGCGCGCCGGTCGACTGAGCCGGCAGGGACAGGTCCACCACCGCAAGCCGCGAGAAGACGGCCGTGCTCAGGAGGAACGGCACCAGCACGACGATCAGGTTGATGAAGGCCGTGACGTCGAGCCCGGCGGGCTCGCGGCGCAATCTACGCAGGCGCATGCGGAGTGATCCTGGAATCGGTCGCGACGTTCCGCGCCGCTACTCGCCGGCCCGGCGAACCTCGGCCTTCAGGTTCATCCGCTGCGTCAGGTTCAGGAAGCTGATCTTTGCCGCTTCGAGGCTGTCGACGATCTCGGTGGCGCGCGCCTGCAGGAACGCGTGAATCAGCAGGAACGGGATCGCCACCATCAGCGCGAAGGCAGTGTTGTTCATCGCGATCGAGATCGACGCCGCCAGCAGTTCCGCCTTTTCGGCCGGATTGACGTTGGACACCGCCGTGAAGGCCTTGATCAGGCCGATGATGGTGCCGAGCAGGCCCACCAGCGTGATCACGTTGGCAAAGGTCGCAAGGTAGTGAGTGCGCTTCTCGAGCCGCGGCACGATTTCCATCATGCCTTCCTCCATCGCGGCGTCGAGGTCGTCGCGCCGATGCGGTGCCTTCAGCCGCTCGATGCCGTAGGTGACGATCTTGCCGATCGCCACGTCGGCCTCGCTCGCGAGCGCCTGCGCCTTGTCGAAGCGGCCGCCCTGCAGCAGCGGCAGCATCTTGTCCCACATCCGGCGGTTGTCCGTGCGCGCGCGGTGCAGGAAGATGAACCGCTCGATCGCGACCGCGAGGCCGAGCGCCATGATCAGGATGCTCGGGTAGATGAACATTCCGCTGTCCTGGAAGAACTTGACGACGGTGTCGAATGCGTTCATGAGTGGATCTCCGAAAACTGCTTTCTGATTGCCAAGTTCACTTCCGATCCGGCGTCGGCGCATTGCCCAGGGTCGCCGGACCGTTCGACCCGGCTGCGCGCGACTGCATCAGCCCGTCGTACCGCACCTGCCGTCGAAAGACGTCGCGATCGATCGGCGCCAGCGCCTCGTCGAGCACGCTGTCCAGCGGTCGGGCCGACAGATCGCCCGGCGCGGGCTTCTTCCACGGGACGATGTACAGAACCTTGGGCAGTTCGCGGTTACCGATGATCTGCGTGCGGTCGATGTCCGCGCGGTCCTGCGCCCACGCGCTGCAGGCCAATGCGCCGGTGAGAACGATAGTCGCGCGCATGGGAAGCGCTCGATGCCCGAAGAAACGCCGCTTCATCCCTGCTCCTTGAGTTGCGCTGCGTCCTTCTGCGTGCTGCGGTTCCGCAGATCGGTGATCCAGCGCTTCACCTGCTCGTCGTTGGGCTCGAGTTGCATGTAGCGATCGTAGAGTTCGAGCGCGCGCGCACCATCCCATAGATACAAGTCATACAAAATGCCGAGGTTCAGGACGGCGGAGCCGTAGGCGGCGTCGAGCGCGATCGACCGTTCGTATGACGCCTTCGCTTTGGCGAAGTCGCCGGCGGTCCGGTAGGCGAGGCCGAGCTGGTTGGCCAGGTCGGCGCGCTGCGGACTCAGCTGCACGGCTTTCTCGAGTGCGGCGACGGCCTCGGCTGACCGGCCCGCCTGGCGGTGGACGAGGCCGAGGTTGGCGTACGGTCCCGCCAGTTCCGGATTCGACTTCGTCAGCGCCGAAAAGCCGCGCTCCGCCTCGACGATGCGACCGGAAGCGAGCGCCTGGCGTGCGTCGTCGAACGCGCGCTGCACCTCCGGCGCGATCGGCACAAGGTCCGGCTTGGCGACGAGCGGCGCCGGCTTCGTTCCAGCCTCGACGGCCGCCGTGTTGGCGCCCTTGATGTCACTTCGCGCGCTGGCCGGCGTCGACGGCGCGAACGGGTTGGGCAATGCGGTGCACGCGGCGAGCATCACGCTCGCCAGCGCGAGGCACGCCGTCCGGGTCGCACGCTCAGCGGATCGCATCGACCGTCCTTCCCGCGCGTTCGACCTTGCCGTATCGCGCCGGACGCAACTGCCCGAGCGCGACGATGCTGTCGCGCACCGAACTGTCGTAGATGCCGTTCGCGGTGCGCTTCGCATTGACCTCGTGCAGTTCGATCGCCTTCTCCTCGAACGGGAAAGCCTGCTCCTCGAGCATCACGTTGTACTGTTCGAGCTCGTCCTTCTTCAGCCCCTTCGGACGCTGCGACGTCATCAGCGCCTTGCCGAAGTCGCGATACAGCTCCGCGGTCTGGTACGTCGCCGCCGTCGACACTTCGGCCACGCCGATGTCGGCCGCCGCGGCATAGGCCTTGAGCGCGAGTTCCAGCTTGTCCTTCTTCAGCTTCAGCTGGCGCTTCAGCGGCTCCACCAGCGCGACCTTGCGGTAGTCGTCGGCGACCGGCTGCGCGAGCGCCAGCGTCGCCATGCCGCCGAGATAGCGGGTGCGGTCCGTGCGTGCGCGGCCGGCCGCGAGGTCGGCACGCTGCACGTCGCGCATCAGCGCCAGTTCGCGCGACGGATTGCCGTCTTCGCGTGCGAGCCGTGCGAGCCGGTAACGCGCCTCGAGCGAAGCGTCCAGCGGCTCGGGGTACTGGCTGGCGTAGCGTTCGTAGGCACGCGCCGCCGGCGAACGCGCCCCTGCCTTCTCGTGCATCTCTGCGGCCTGCCACAGGCCGGCGCGTGCCAGTTGCGGGTCCTTGTTCGTCCCGGCCAGTTTCTCCAGTTCGACCGCTGCCCGTCCCCAGTTTCCCCTCTCCACGTAGGCCACCGCGAGCTTGCCGGTGACCTCGTCCTGCAGCGGGTGCTTCGGGTAGCGGCTGCGGAAGTCTTCCAGCGTGCGCGCCGCGCCGTCCCAATCCTTCTGCGCGAGCATGGCGGCGGCGGCGTCGTACTGCGCGGTCGCGCGCACCGGCGATTGCGGGGCGACGGCCGCCACGCGCTGGTAGTGCCCGATCGCCTCGGCCAGCTGTCCCTGCGCGCGCGCAGCTTCGCCCTGCTTGTAGACGGTGGCGGCCAGTCGCTCGGACAGCGCGCCGCGCGTGCCGTCCTTTTCCGGCATCAGCGCGAGCGCTTCACGGTAGGCCGCTTCGGCATCGGCGAACGCGCCCTGCTCGAAGGACGTGTGCGCGATGACGGTCCACGCGACGCGTCGCTGCTCGGCGGCCGCGGGCGGCTGCAGCGCCACGACCTGGCGCGCAACTTCCGCCGCGCGCGACCCGTCGTTCAGGGCGTACAGCTTCTCGGCGGCATCGGTCAGCACCGCTGCGCCGCGCGGGTCCTGCGGAAACGCCGTCGCGAAGCGCAGGGCACTGTCGACCGTCGCGATCCGGACCTTTTGCGCGTCAGCCGCCGGAAACCGCCTTTCCTGCTGGGCGTAGGCGAGCAGCGCCGCATAGCCGGCGTCGGCGCTCTTCGAGTGACGCGGATAGGCGTACGCCGACTTCTCGTACTGGGTGGCCGCTTCGGCGTGGCGCCCGTCCTCGTACAGCAATTCGGCCAGCAGGAAGTTGTTCTGCGCCGCCTGCGGGTCCTGCGGAAACGAGGTCAGGTAGGTCTGGTACCAGCGAGCGGCCTCCTGGTAGTCCTCGCTCTTCTTCGACTTCTGGGCCGTGGCATGGTGGTAGCGGGCGAGCTCCTCCAGATGCGTCTTCACCAGCGGCTCCGCGCTGCGCGTCCAGCCCTCGGGGTTGTTGCGCTGATAGTCGCTGCCGACGCCGTAGTGCGTCACGTACTGCTTCTTGGCATCGAGCGCGAGCGTGGCGAATCCGTTCGACGCATAGATGTCGATGACCCGCGCCTGCAGCACCGGCGCCTCCGGATGCGACGGCGACCGCTGCGCGAAGGTGCTGAACGTGTCGGCCGCGTCCTTGACTCGATCCTGCTTGATGTAGAGCTCGCCGAGCTGCTGGTACACGCGGAACTCGTACTCGCGGCGCACCGCCGAGTCGATGTACGGCGGGATCGACGCGTAGCCCTGCAGGTTGGCGAGCGACAGGCTCGTCACGCGGAACGTGTCTTCGGTGAGCTCGCGGTCGGCGCGCGTCAGCCCGGGCAGCTTCGAGAGCTCGCTCGCGTTGCCGCGGCCGGCCAGCTTCTGGTCCAGCACGCGGAAGAAGGACTGCAGCGACTCCTCGAGCCGTCCCTGCTTGAAGAGCGACCACCCGTGCATGTACAGCGAACGCTCGTGGAACGGCGAACCGCGAGCGCCCTGCATCGTCACCGCATAGGCTTCCTGCGCCCTGGGATAGTCGCGCAGCGCGAACAGCAGTTCGCCGCGGCGGAACTGCGCCTCGTCCCGGTACGCTGTCCGTGGATAGGCTTGCACCAGCTGGTCGAGCGTCTTCAGCGCCGTCTCCAGGTCGCCGCCCAGCTCGTGCGCGCGGGCCAGCTGGTAGTGCACGCGGTCGTTGCCCGGGTCGTTCGGATAGGCTTTCAGGAAGGCCTGGTACTGCTTTATCGCGGCCTGGTAGTCGGCGGCGGTGCCCGCGGCGTCGCCGCTGGCCATGCGCGAGTCGACGGTGTCCATCTCTAGATCGCCCAGGCGCCGCAGCGCCTCCTGGCGGTGCGGCTCGCGCGGCGACGCCGCGAGGAAGTCGCGGTACGCGCGGGCCGCCTCCCGCTCGTCGACCTTGACGCCGGCATCGGGCGCCGGGGTGTACTCGCGCGAAGCGAGCGACTTCAGCGTCGGCGGCTCGGGTTCGGTCTTGCGGAACGGGCTCGCACACGCCGCCAGCAGGACGGTCGCGACGGCGGCGGCGCCGAGCAGCCTAGCGTGCGGGTGCACGGCTGACCTCCTTCGTCGACGCGGCACGGTCATAGATCTGCGCCACGGCGAAGCGCGCCTGGGTGCCGTAGACGGCGAGCCGTTCCTTCTGCCGCAGCAGTTCCGCCACCGCCAGCTCCTGCACGGCGATGCGCTGTTCCTGCGCCAGGGTGTCGACGCGAGGGACCATCGCTTCGACGCGGGTGGCCAGCGCGTCGAGGCGGCGTGCAAAGTCGTCGAGACGCGCCGGCTCGTCGCGCTGCGCCTGGCCGAGCGCCGCATCGCGTTCCTTCGCCAACGCGACCTGCCGCTCCAGTTCCTGCATGCCCTTCCTGGCACTCCACAGGCGCACGGAGAACTGCTCGTTCTGCTGCCATAGCAAGGCGCCGGACGCGCGCCGGTAGCGCTCGCGCGCGGCATCGAGCCCGGGCTCGGTTGCGGCGCCTCCGAGTGCCTCTCGCACGCGATCGAGCCGCGCCTGCAGCTCGCGCTCGCGCGGCGTGGCGAGCGCCGCGACGTCGGCGTCGCGCTCGACGCGCGCGAGCTCGGCCGCCAGCGCCGCCTGGGATTGGCCGCGGTCCGCCGCCCCCAGCGCGAGCTCCCGCGCGCGCACCTGCGGCAGGCGCTCCACATAGGCCCGCCGTCGGTTGTCGAGCATGTCGCGCAGCACCCCGAGCGTGTCCCGCCACTGCTGCAGGTTGCGCGCGAGGAAGAGGAGATCACGGTAGTTCTTGAACGCTTCCTGGAACTCGTGCGTCGCCAGCAACGGCGCGAGGCGACCGCCATGCGGCACGTCCTGCAGCTCCGGCAGGTCCGCGATGCTCCAGAACCAGCCCATCTCCTCGCCCGGGTTGCGGGCGATCAGGCCATCGAGCAACTTGCCCTCGCGGATCGCCGCCACCGAGCGGTCCAGGTTCGCGCCCTCGCGATCGAAGGCATCGATCGCCTTCTGATAGAGCGCGAGCGCCTGCGCATCGGCGCCGAGTTCGGCCAGTGCATAGGGCACCGCCAGCCTGGCCTCGAGCACCGCGGCGTCGGCTTCCTCGCGGCCGGCCAGCTCGTTCCAGGGCACCAGCGCGGACTTCATGTTTCCCTGCGCCGCCGCGGCCCAGCCAAAGCCGAGCAGCGCCTTGTTCGACTGCATGCCCGACAGCCGCACGCGCTCGAGATAGCCGCGCGCAGCGTCACCGCGGCCGTCCCGCAGGGCGGCGAATCCGAGCGCCAGGTTGGCCTTGTCCCGCAGGTTTCGATACTCCTCGCTCGTCGCCGGCAGCTTGCCCACTGCGTCGAGCTGAGCCGTGCCAGCCGCCGGGTCGCCGCCGCGGATCAGCGCAATGCCCAGGTTGTATCGAACGTAACTGCTCGCGCCAGGGCCCTTCGCCCGTGTGTCGAGAGTCCTGATCGCCTCCGCATACCGGCCGCGCGCCATCTGCACGTTGGCCTGCAGCAGGACACGGTCTTCCTCGAGCTCGCCAGGAAGGCGCTGCTCGATACGGCCGAGCGCGTCTTCCGCCTCGGCCAGCAGCCCGCGCTGGTAGCGGATCTTCGCGAGGTAGAACCAGGCGCGATCGCGCACCGCCGGCGCTGCACCGCGCTCGATCAGCCGCGCGAACACGTCGCCGGCCTCGCGATGCAGTCCGTACGACAGGAACAGGCCTCCGCGCAGGACCTCCGCCTCGTCGTCGTGCGGTGCCACGCGAGCGAAGTGCTGCGACACCATCAGGCCGGTGACCGACGTGAAATAGCGGCCCTGGAAGAAGTGGAACAGGCCGTCGCCGTAATGCGGCGACTGCACTCCGGCAGGCGCCGGCGGCTTGCCGTCGCCGCCCCACGGCCACCAGCTCGCCCGGTTCGACCAGTCGCTCCAGCTCGACGCGGCCGGCGCGGGCGCGGCATTGGACCCGGTCGAGCCTTGCGCCGATGCGACCGTGGCGACGCACGCGACGACTACCGTTGCGGCAGCACGCCGCATCCGGCCGCCGGCCTGTCGTTCCACGCGGATCACTCGAACCACCCTGCTGTCACTGCCAGACCTTGACCTCGAACTCCGGCTGCAGCTTGCCGGTGGAGTCCCTGATCTGCAGTTCGATGTACTTCGGCTCGGTGCCCTTGTCGATCCTGATCGTCGCCCCGCGCTTGTAGTCGCGGTCGTGCGGGCCCTTGCCGGTGAAGAACGCGACGAGCTCATGCGTGCCGGCCCGCAGGTTGCCGACATACAGGCGCTGCACGCCGCCGCGGTGCAGCGCCTGCACTTCCGACGGCGTGTACAGGTAGGCGGCGACGTCCTTGTTGTCGAGCTTCACGCGGACCGAGTCGAGCGAGAAGAGCTTGCCGACGTCCATCGAGACGAAGATGGCAACCTGCGTGCCGGCCGGGAACAGCAGTTCCTCCTCGAGCACCAGGAGGTCTCGGTTGAGCCGGATCACGTCGGACTTCGCTTCCTGGATGCGATCGTCGAGGCCGGTCGCTCCGCTCGATGGGGGCGCAGCCGCCGGCGCGGCGGGACCCGCTGACGCGGGTGCGGCGGGACCTGCGGACACGGGCGCGGCGGGACCTGCGGACGCGGGCGTCGACTGGGCCCACGCCCCTGGCGCGAGCGTCGCCAGCGACAGCAAGCCTGCGAGTAGCAGGCGGAGGGTGCGGTTCGACATGCGGCGTTCCTTCGCTTAGAAGTCTGCGGACACGAAGACCTGCGCCACGGTCGCGTTGAACGAGTACGGGCGGCCCGTGCGCAGGTCCGTGAAGTTGCTGAAGCTGGTCTTTCCGTACTCGAGGAGGCCGCTCAGGCGCACTTCGTACCGCCCCGGCACGCGCAGCCAGGTCCAGGTCGCCTGCGTGCCGATCGCGTTGCTGTCGAACTTGCTCAACTGCCGGTTCCGGCTCACGTACAGCGTCTCGGCGGTCGCGTTGTCCGAGAAGAAGAGCGCGCTGTCGGTCTGCCGGTAAGCGCGCGCATAGGCGTCGACCAGCCAGCCTTCGCCGAAGCGGCGCGACACGCCGAGGTCGAACGTGTGCGCGGTGATGTCCCAGTTGTCCCAGAAGTAGCGGTAGGCGCCACGCACCGACATCCCGGGAACGACTTCACCGATCACGCGGAACCGCAGCGCGCGGCTGCTGCGCGTCGACGGCACCCGCTCCGGCACGGCGGCGCCGAACACCAGCGCCACGCGGTACGGGTTGCCGAGGTACCCGTCGTCCGACACCACCTCGAAGTTCGCAGTCGCCAGCCAGCGTGGCGTCAGGATCTGCGTCAGCCCGAGCCGATAGCGCCAGTGCTTCGCGCTGTCGAAGAACCCCAGGTCTTTCCTGCCGACCTCGTCCGAACCGTAGGTGAAGCCCAGGCTCACCGAGGTCATTCCGGCGAAGACCTCCTGCGTGACATCGAGGTTGTACGTGTTGGCGATGTAGTCCGGCTCCGTGCTGCGAGCCGCGCTCAGCGTGATCAGGGCGTCGCGCACCGCGTAGTCGGCGGCGACTCCGAACTCGTTGCGCGTCTCCCTGTAGGGAGAGGCCGTGGTGACGACGTCGATCGAGGCGTTGCTGACGATGTCGGCGTAATAGAGCGCGGACAGCGAGACCTTGTTCAGCAGGCTCTTGCGCACCAGCACGGCCGGGCCGACCGCCCTCACGCCGCCGCCGTCGTACAGGTGATACATCAGTTCGGCGCGGTCCTCGGGCAGGTCGACCGCCTGCGCCTGGCCCGCGCCGAGCAGCCCGCCGAGCGCGCCGAGGACATGCGCCGTCGCCGCGAACGGCAGCGCGCGGGCTCCGCCACGCCGCTGGCCGAGTGCGCGCAGCGCGCGCTGCACTCGCCACACGGCGCGCCGCAGGCGTTCAATTGCAGCCACAGCCGCCTCCCTGCACTCCGGTGGCGCCGCGCGCGCCCTCGCGCACTTCGCGCACGTGCTCCAGATGCTTGGTCGACAGCGCATCGCGCTGGATCTTCATCAACGGATCGGCCAGCCGCTCCCGCTCGTAGGGCTTCACCCACGGCTCCGGCATCGCGCACCCGCCGAGCGCCGCGGTCGCGGCGATGCCGGCGAGCGCGCCGCGCAACGCCGGCCAGAGGAATGGAAAGTGGCGTCTCATTCGCGCAGCAGGTCCCGGATCTGCCTGTCGTAGGTTTCCGCGTAACCGTCGCGATAACCGCGATGCACGTGACGCACGCGGCCTTCCCGGTCGACCAGCACGGTCGATGGCATCGCGCTGAGGTCGTACGTGCGGCTCACCTGCTTGCCGGTGTCCAGCAGCACCGGGAAGCGCATGCCGAGCTGCTGGGCGAGACGGGCGGCCTTGAGCGGGTCCTCGTCGATGTTGATCGCCAGCACCGTGAAGCCCGAGGCGCGGTACTTCTCGTACAGGCGCGAGAGATGCGGCATCTCCTCGCGACACGGTCCGCACCAGCTCGCCCAGAAGTTGATCATCACCACGCGGCCGCGCTGCTCCTGCAGCCGCACGTTTTCGCCGCCGAGGCTCGGCAGCGTGAAGTCCGGCGCACTGGTCGACGCCGTGACGACGGCGTTCGCGCCGAAGGCGGGCAGCGCAGCCAGCAGCGCCGTGAAGAGAAGTCGTGCGATCGTCGTCATGGCCAGGGTCAGAAGAAGAAAGTCGCGCCGGCCGTCAGCTCGAGGTTCGACGTGCTCTTCCGCTCGCCGAGCAGGTCCAGCGAATACATGTGATCGCGGAAATCGACCTGGATCGCCGCCCAGTCCTTGAAGAACACGCGCAGGCCGAGGCCGAAGTTCACCGTCTGCTTGGTCTGCTCGAGGAACTTCGTGCTGCCGACACCGGCAATCAGGTACAGCGCGGAGGCCTTGGCGTACTTGCTGCCGAAGAAGACCTCGCCGGGAAGGATGTTGTAGCCGACGGAGAGGTTGTAGTAATCGAGGTTCTCCTCCGGGTTGGGGAAGATGCCGCCCGGCAGGATCCGGCGGAAGTTGTCGTCGCTCACCTTGGTGGTGCCGTACAGCCCCTCGACGAAGAAGTCCTCGGTGATGTGATAGCCGAGGCGCGCGCCGTAGACGAGGCTGGCACCGAAGTTCTCGCTGGAGTACGTGCCGACGAAGGCGCCGACGATGAAGTCGTTGTTCGGGATCTTCGGCACGCGTATGTCACGCCGCGGCACCGCGGGCTGGATCACTTGCTCGTTCGGCGGCGGGTTTGCCGTGGTTCCGGTCGGCGGCGCAGTCTGTGCGAGCACGGACGCGGCGGGCGCCATCGCGGCCGCAGCCAGGGAAACGGAGATCAGGAGGTTTCGCATGATTCGTGTCGACGCTCAGAAGAAGAAGGCGATGCCGGCCGTCACGGCCTTGTACTCGGCGCTGTCGATGTCCGAGACGAAGGCGGTGTAGATCGAGTAGTCGAGCCTGGCGACGAAGCGCTCGGCGATGTAGTAGCGCAGGCCGACCGCCGCGTTGGCGAGGTTGGCGTTCGTGGTGAACGCGCCAACCAGGCTCGCGTTCGGAATGTTCTTGAACTTGCCGAGCCCGACGCCGAAGTACGGCGACAGCCGGCGATCCGACCACGGCTCCACGTTGACGTTCACGTGCCAGAACTCGGTGCCGGAGAAGACGCCCTGCACCTGGCCGATCGTGCCCTCGATGCTCAGCGCGTCCGCGAACCGGTAGGCGCCCCAGACCTTCAGCATCGGTTCGCTCTTGAACTGGCCCCACGCGCCGCCGAGCTCGAGCTTGCGCTGAAGGTAGTCGTCGAGCAGCACGTCTCGGAACGCCTTGGTCGCTCCGGCTTCGGTCAGCGTGGTTTCGAGCTGCGCGCGGTGGACCCAGCCTTCGCTGCCATTCGCGGCACGCACCTTGAACCAGTCGGTGTGTCGCAGCACGATCTCGATCCACTCGGCGCGCCCGGCGACGAAGAAAACCGGATAGCCGCGTCCCGGGCCGGTGCGCAGTTCGATGTACGGGTCGGTGACCTGCAACTTCTCCGTGGCCGCGGCCGAGGACATCGTGGCGCCGGCGACCGACACGACCAGCACGGCGCAGGCCGCCGCGCGTGCCAGCGCCCGTTGCCACGGGTCCAGGCCGGCGGCGCGGCTCATTGCGTGTTGCAGGCGCCGACATTCGGGTCAGCCGGAGTGAACATGCTGTTGGCCGCCGGACTGAACTCGTCCTGGCCCTGCGGCATCGGGCGGCTGATCCAGTAGCGGATCAGCATCACGTTCGGATCGCTTTCGCTCAGGAAGATCAGGCCGCCGCCGTGCAGGACGTTGAGCGTCAGCGGCTTCGTCAGCAGCCGGCTCGACAGCGGTGCGCCGAACACGACCTCGCCCTGTGCCGAGTAGAAGTTCTTGTACATGTCGGTCGTGCGGATGACGTCCGGCGTGTTGGCCGGGTTCGCCGTGTCGACGCGCTGGGCGCTTCCGATCAGCCGCAGCGCGCCGCCCGTTCCGGTGGCGTTGTCGTGGCACCCGGCGGCCGCGCAGGTGTTGACCGAGATGGCGCCGTTCTGGTTGACCTGCAGCGGCGCGACGAAGACCGGCTGGATGCACTTCTGGAAGTACGCGAAGGACAGCTTCTGTCCGCCCGCCGTGGTGGGGTTCTGAAGCGTCGGCGGGTTGTCGAGCGGATTGCCGTCGCCGCCGCAGCCGGCGAGGACGCAGGCGGCCAGCGCCGCGAGCGCGGCGGCCCGCCCGCGCTGCGCGATCGCAGCCGATGCGGCGAGCTTCACCGCGTCGTGCATCCCGAACGGATCCAGTTGGCGATCGCCGTGTAGCCGGCCGAGCCGGCAGCCAGCACGGCGCCACCCTGGCCCACCGCACCGGCCGGGTGCGGGACCGTGGACGGCCGCAACAGCAGCGGATTGGACGGTGGCTCGCACGCATTCGAAACCATCGTCAGCGTGACGTTGTAGTCACCCTCGGCGTCGCCGCCGAGGATGTAGCGGTTGCGGAGATACGACTGCCCGGCCTGCGCCGCTCCCGCGTTGCCGGTCGGCTGGTGGCAGGCGAGGCAGTTGGCCTGGATCACCGGGTACACGGCCGCGTCGAACGCGGCGCGCGACAGCGCGGTGGCCGTGCGCACCGGGCTGCTGCTCGCGGACACGTTGTTGAAGTACTGCCCGCCGAGGTCCATCCACTCGGTGATCAGGCGCTTCTCCGCGAGGTTCAGCAGGGTCGAGTGATCGGGTGCGCCGGCCGGCGGGTTCGGGTGCGCGGTGCGCGCGGCAGCCGAGGCCTTCAGTTGTTCGCCGAACATGATCTCGCCGAAGCGGCTCGCGCGCGTCATGCCGAGCGCGTTGCCGGCCATGTTCTCGACGAGCGGGGCATTGCGCACCACGACCGGAACGCCGTCCTCGAGGCGCGTGACCGGCTGGCCGGTCGCCGGATCGATCGCCGGGTCGCCGACCAGCAGTTCTTCGTACGACACCAGCCGTCCGGTGCCGGAGAGCGTGGCACGCAGGTCGAGCCTGGCCGTGTCGCTGTGGCAGTTCGTGCAGGTGTTGACGCCGTTGGCGCCGCGCGTGCGCGTCCACAGCGGCTGGATGTGATCGGGGTAATTGACGATTCCGTCGGCGGGAACCGCCGTGGCGAGGTCGTCCGCCGGCGCGGCGTTGCCGACGTAGCGCACCGTGATGTTCGGCCTCGCGGTCACGCCGGGCTTCGTCGTGTCGGCCCAGTTGTCGGCGTGGACGAGATCCGCGCGCAGGATGAGCGCGGCGGCGTCGAGCCGCGTGCGCGTCGACGCCATCGTCTCGCCCGACTGGTGCGCGGCAGCCATCGCCGGCAGCCACGCCGAGGGCACGTTGTTGACGATCGCACCGGAATTCAACGACCCGCCGCGACGCGGGCTGTGGCAGCCATCGCACGTGCGACGCTCGCCCGGGCGGACCTGGATCCAGTTCAGATGGGTCTGGATCGCACGGCCCTTCGCATCGAGGATCGCCAGGCCGAGTGGCACGTCGGCGGGCACCACCAGCTTGAACGAACCGTCGGGTTCGACCGGCGCATAGCCCAGGATCTGCTGCGGTTCGAAGTCGGTCTCGCCGATCGCCTGCCGCATGCCTGTCGTGTTCGCCTGCGGCGCGACGGCCCGGAAGGCGCGCACGAAGTACGCGGGCGAGCACCGGTAGGCGGCGTCGCCCGGATTCTTGATGCGCACGAGGTCCGGGACCTGCGAACGGGTGTCCGCGGCGTCGGCCGACGCGGTCTTCGGGATGGCGGTCGTGCACCCGGCCCCGAGGTCGGCGGCCGCGAGCATCGAGTTGCCCATGCGGTCGAGGCCGTCGGTGTCGTAGACGCTGCGCACCTCGATCAGCGCGAGGTTCTGCGCCTTGAGCGCGTCGTCGACCACGGTCGGCTGGGTGGCGTTCGGCTCGGTGCGCGGCTGGATCGCGACCGGGTCCGTGTACATGAAGCCCGCCGGCGGCGGGGCCACGATCAGGAACGTCTGCTTCGACGGATCGAACATGTAGATCGCGTACGCGGCCGGCGCGTTGTCCTGCACCGGCAGCGTCGCGCGCTGCGTGCGCGACATCGCGTCGTCGGCGAGCATCGCGCGCTCGGCGTCGGTCAGCGTCGCGCAGGCGACGACCACGGCGTTGCGGGTCACTTCACACGGCCGGTATGCCAGCAGCACGCGGTTGGTGCCGTCCCAAAGGGGGAACGGCGCCGTGACCCGGCCGAACTCAGACAGCCCGCGGCCGAGGTCGATCTGCTTCTCGGTCCACTGCGCCTGGCCGCCCCGCGCGGCAACCTGCGCGTTGGCCGGCGTGTTCTCTTCGGAGTAGTTGGCGGCGTCGATCAGCATCAACGCGCCACCCTCCTGGGTGCCCGACAGCGGCATGAGCGAAGAGAGCACCTTGCCCTTGTGCGGGCCGCCCGGGTCCATGTCGCGCGGATGCAGGAAGCTGTTCCCGCTGCTGTGCGCGCCGTACAGCACGAACATGTCGGTGCCGTCGGGCTTCACGCGGAAGATCGCGAAGCGGTTGCGAGGCCCGACGTGCTCCCAGCGCGAGAACATGATGTCGCCGTTGGGCCGCACCACGGGATTGCGATCGTGGCTCTGGTTGGCGGAGATCTGCGTGATGGCGCCGCCGTTGCGGTCGGCCGTGTGCAGGTTCAATACACGTTCGCGTTCGTACTCGTCGACGGCGTAGTAGGTCTGGCCGAGCGCCTGGGTCTTCGTCGTGGTCTGGCGGTTCGACGCGAACACGAAGCCACGGTCGGCCGGCAGGTACGCCGGGTCGACGTCGTCGTCGACGGACGAACTCGTGATGCGACGCAGGGCGCCGCCCGACAGGCCGCCGCTGGTCATGTCGTATTCCCAGATGTTCCAGCGACCGGTGCAGGCAGCGACCCCGCCGGCCGTCGACGTGTTGCCGGCCGGGCAGCGCAGCGCGAACACGATCTTCCTGCCGTCGTACGACACCTCCGGGTCCGACACATCGCCCTTGCCCTGCGTGATCGCCGCGGTGACGTTGAACTCTCGCGCGCTCGGTGACGACTTCTCGCGGATCATCAGGTCGCCGCCTGCGGCGAACGGCGCGCCATTGGTGGGGTTCACGCGCAGCGTCGTCGACCGCTTGGCGTAGGCGATCGGCACCTCGCCGGTCACGGTGAGCGTGCTGCCCGACTCGGTGCCGGAGCCCGAGCAGCCGACAAGCCCCGCAGCAAACGCGAGGGTGACGGCGATGCGCGCAGGATGTACGTTGCTCATGCTTGCCTCCAGGGGATTGAGTCGGCGCGGGACGCAGTGACGGTCCCGCCGTAGGACCGGGATGACGGCCCGATGTAACGGCGTTTCCACGGACGTGTTCGATCGATCGCGCGGCGCGTCGGGCAGTTCATGACATCACCGCCCTTCCGCCGCCGCCCAGCAACCCCGTTGTGTAGTGCAGTGCCCCGGCGCCGTCGACGATCACGGCATCGACGTTCGGCAGCGACTCGACGATCGAAGCGCCCTGCTCGACACCGAGCACGAAGATGGTCTTTGACAGCGCCTCGCTGGTCAGGCCGTCGGGCGCGATGACGGTCACGCTGCGGATCGAGTTCGGCGAGCGGCCGGTGCGCGGATCGATCAAGTGGTGGCAGCGCTCGTCGCCGTCGTCGAAGTAGCGCTCGTAGTCCCCGGACGTCGACACCGCGACGTCCTCGAGCGGCAGGAGCGCCACCACCTCGCCCTCTTTGCGTGGATCCCGGATCCCGACGGTCCACGGTCGGCCGCAGCGGTCGCCCAGCATCCGGCTGTCACCGCCGGCGCCGACGACGGCATGCCGGATGCCGTGCCGCGCGAGGATCGATGCGCCATTGTCGACGGCGTAGCCCTTGGCGAAACCGCCGAGGTCGATCCGCACGCCTTCGCGTGCGAAGCCGATCGTGCGTGCGTTGCGATCGAGCTGCAGATTCCGGTAGCCGATGGCCCCGCGGGCTGCCTCCAGCTGCGCGTCGCTGGGCCGGATCCGCTTCCGGTAGTCGTAGAGGTGACCGACGCTCGCATAGGTGATGTCGAACACGCCACCCGAAAGCACGGAGTATTCGATCGACCGCTCGATCAGGTCGAACAGTTCGGCGCAGACCGCGACCGGGTGCCGTTCGGCCTCCCGGTTGAGGAGCGACAGTTCGGACGATGCCTTGTACGGACTCATCAGGGCGTCGATCCGGTGCATCTCGTCGATCACGGCATCGATCGCGCACGTTGCCGCCGCAGGGTCGTTGCTCCACAGTTCGACATGGATCGCCGTGCCCATGATCGCGGCGTCGCGGATGAACCAGCGGCCGGAGGGTGGCGCGACGCGGCCGGCGTGCGGGCCGCGCTGCATCAGTCCACGCAAGGCGCCGGCTAGCACGAGCGCTCCTGGCCCGCGGCAGCAACTGCGGCCGAGTGCATGCTGATGACACGCGGAATTCGGAACGACGGCGCGACGGTGTTCGGCACGGAGCAGGACTGCGACGCAGTGACGCGTCGCCGGTGTTTGCAGATGCCGGTGAATCTATCTTGCGGACATCTGCTGCGCGCGCGGCCGCCCTATTCGTTTGTGGGAGTCCTTACGGCCGACTAAAGAACGCGACCGCGATTCGAGTGCGCGCCCGCTTCGATTCGAGCGGTACGGTTAAGTCGAATGCATGAGGGGGAACGGATTACCGCAATTCGCGGTTTGCACGTTGACATCGAGTCCAGTCATGTGCAGGCCGCATCGCGATCCGCCCCGCGCACGCCTGCGGTTCGCTCTTCGGCCGCTCGACCTGCGACGGCATCACGCGAGCGTGCAGCACAAAGACCAGTGCGGACGGCGCAGCGGTTACGCTTGCGCCCGGAGCGACAGCGAACGAAACTGGAGGCAATGATGGGCAAGACGATCGAACTGAAAGCCGCCGATGGCCACGCGTTCAAGGCCTACCTCGCGGAGCCGTCCGAGCGGCCGCGCGGCGCCATCGTCGTTGTGCAGGAGATCTTCGGCGTCAACAGCCACATCCGCTCGGTCACCGACGGCTACGCGGCGGACGGTTACCTCGCGATCGCGCCGGCGATGTTCGATCGCGCGCAGCGCGGCTACGAGAGCGGATACACGCAGGCCGAGATCCAGGCCGGCATCATGCTGATGCAGAAGATCGCGTGGGACGCCGCGATGAAGGACGCGAGCGCCGCGGTGGAGGCGGTGACGCACGCAGGCAAGGTCGGCATCGTCGGCTACTGCTGGGGCGGCGCGGTCACGTGGCTCGCCGCCGCGCGCATCCCGGGACTGGCCGCCGCCGTGCCCTACTACGGCGGCGCGATCCCTTCACTGAACGGCGAGCGGCCGAAGTGCCCGACGATGCTGCACTTCGGCGAGACCGACGCGTCGATCCCGCTCAACCAGGCGCGCGCGGTGGCGAAGTCGCATCCGGACGTGACGACGCATTTCTACGCGGCGGGTCACGGCTTCAACTGCGACCAGCGCGCTTCGTACAACGCGGCCGCAGCGAAGCTCGCCCGCGAGCGCACGCTGGCCTTCTTCCGCAAGCACGTCGGTTGAGCGGAGGTTTCGGGCGGTTCGGTCCGTCGCATTTCGATCGAGCTCTTCCGTTCCGCTGAATCGCGGCGATCGAACGCGCGACGTGCGTCGTGCCGAAGCTGCGCCTGTCCGGCGCCCGTGCGGCCGCGCCCCGCGCGCCTCAGCGCGCCGCGATGTAGATCGCGATGCCGATCATGACCAGCCGCTCGATCACCTCGGCCTGCCCCTGGACGTCCATCGCCTCCTTCAGCAGGTGCAACCCCTGCCGCGTGGAGCGCGACACGGCGACGTTGATGAACCCGTCCGCCTTGGCGTCCTTCTTCGACTTCTTCGCAGCTCGTGCGCCTGCCATGGTGTCCACTCCCCGTGTTTGACTGTCACGCCGCGAGCAGCCGCTCGACCTCGGCGCGCTCTTCCAGCATCCAAGGAACGAGTTCCTTGATCCGGTCCGGCATCATTCGACTGCGTATGGCGGCGATGCCGATCGATCCGACCGGCACGCCGCGCACGTCGCGCACCGCCACGGCAATCGCGCGCACGCCGGTGGCGACCTGCCCGTCGGACACCGAGTAGCCGAGGCGGCGCGCCTGGTCGGCGCCGCGCTGCATCACCTCGGGCGACGTCAGCGGAAAGTCCTTCAGCTTCGGCGCGATGGCGTCGATCGCGCGCCGCGCCTCGTCGGTCGGCATCGAGCCGAGCACCGCGAGCCCGCCGGCGCCGACCCCCAGCGGCCGCCGCGTGCCGACCTCGATCGTGAGCGCCTTGATCGGGAACGAACCGGTCTCGCGGCCGACGCAGACCGACTCGAGTCCGTCACAGGCCATCACGAACACCGTGTCGCCCGACCTCTGCGCGAGCCGTTGCGCGGCGGGCGACGCCAGGCGGCCGATGTCCGGCCGTCGCTGCGGCACGGACCACGCAAGCACGGCGAGCCGCGTGCCGAGGCGGTATCGCTTCGACGTTTCGTCCTGGTCGACGAAGCCGTGCGACACCAGCGACATCAACAGCCGGTGCGCCGTCGGCTTCGACAGCCGCAACTTGCCCTGCACGTCGACCAGCCGCAGGCCGCCCGGCCCGCTGGCGCTCAGCAGGTGCAGCACGGCCACCGCGCGGTCCACGGTCTGCAGTCCCATCCTTCGCTTCCTCTCCCGCTTTGCTTCAGCCCCGGCGGTCGAGCACGCGCTTGACCTTGGACGACTGCGACGTCCCGGTGTATCGATCGAGCTCACCTTTGCCAACGGGTGTGACGGCCACTTTCACCCCGAGCACTTCCTTCAGTCGGCTCTCGAGGTCCGCGCGGAATGCCGCGCGATCGACGGCGTCGAGCACCTCGACCCGCACGTCCATCTGGTCGACCCTCGCCTCGCCGACCCGGTCGACGAAGCAGAAGTACTCGCCGTTGGACCGCGCATCCTTCACCACCGTGGCGCCGATCGCCTCCGGGAACACGTTGACGCCACGCAGCTTCACCATGTTGTCGTTGCGCCCGAAGATCGCCTGCAGGCGCCGCTGCATGTTGCCGCACGGGCAGCCCGTCGTGTGCCACGCCGAGACGTCGTTGACATTGAAGCGGATCTGCGGCGCACCGTGCTTGTAGAGCGTGGTGATGTAGATCGTCCCCTTGTCGCCGTCGGGCACGATGCGCCCGGTCTCGGGGTCGGCGATCTCCAGGAAGAACGCGTCTTCCATCACGTGCATGCCGGACTGGTGGCGGCACTCGGCGGCGAGCATGCCGCTCTCGTGCGTGCCGTACATGTCGAACGCGGGCGCGCCCCACAGGTCTTCGAGCGGCTTGCGGTCTTCCACGCCGAGGTGCGTCCCGAGCAGGCGGATCTTCAGCGAGTGCGGGTCGATGCCCAGTTCGTCGCGCGCCACCAGCGCCATGTGCCGCAGGTACGACGGGAAACCGAGGATCACGTTGACGCCCCACGCCTTGATGATCTCGACCTGGCGCCGCGTCGGCGTGTTGGCGCCGCTGCCGGTCATCACCGGCACCGCGCCCGTGTAGCGCCACAGCGCCTCGCGCGGCGCCATGCCGCCGTTGCCGAGGCCGAGCGAGTACGTCACGAGCACAAGGTCGCCCGGCCGGACGCCGTGCAGCGCGAAGCGCCGGCCGCCGAGGATCGCCATCGTTTCGCGATCCTGCGGCGCGTAGAGCATCGGCCGCGGCATTCCCGTGGTGCCGCCGCTCGTCTGCAGCACCAGCGGCAGTCCGTCGCCCGGCGCGATGCCCATGAAGTCGCCGAACGGCGGATGGCGCTCGAGGCTCTCGCGGATGTGACTGACGTCGTACGGCGGCAGCTTCGGCAGGTCGTCGAGCCCGCGGATGTCGCCCGGGTGGATGCCGGCGGCGCCCCAGTGGCGCTGGAAGAACGGGATCTCCCAGCCGCGCTTCACCGTCGCGAGAAACCGCTTGTCCTGCAGCGCGCGCAGTTCGTCGCGCGGCATCCGCGCGGTCGTGCGGAAGTAATCCGGCGGCGGCGGATAGTCGCGCGTCAGCTGTTCGAGGTCGAGCGAACGCCAGTACCACGGCACGTGCGCCGGGTAGCCGTCTTCGGTCTCGATGGGCTCGTGCTGCTTCACAGCACCGCCGCGCGGCGACCGCCGTCCGCGTGGAAGACGCAGCCGGTCATGTACGCCGACCACGGCGACGCGAGGAACGCCACCAGCCCGGCGATCTCGTCGGGCGAGCCGATGCGCTGCATCGGGATCGAGCGCGTCATCTCCGCCAGCCTGGCGTTGTCCACGGCGCCCGGCGTGCCGCCGCCGAACACGGTGCCGAGGCGCGGCGTGTCGATGCGGCCCGGGCAGACGGTGTGCACCGTGACGCCTTCCGCGGCGACTTCGAGCGACAGGGTCTTCGCGTAGCCGATCACCCCGGCCCATGTCGCCACCGACAGGCCGAACTGCGGAATCGGCTGCAGCGCCGACAGCGCGGCGATGTTGACGATGCGTCCCCAGCCGTTGGCGCGCATGCCCGGCAGCACGCCGCGCGCGAGCCGCACGACGCTCATCAGGTTCTGCTCGACCGCGCGCGACCACGCGACGTCGTCGAACGAGTCCAGGCGGCCGAGCGGCGGCGCGCCGTCGTTGTTGACGAGCACGTCGACGCGGCCGAACCGGCCGAGCGCCGTTTCGACGATGCGCGCGCAGTCGTCGGCGCGCCGGATGTCGGCCGCGATCGCACAGGTCTCGCTGCCGGTTTCGGCAGCGATCTTTCGTGCGGCCGCCTCGAGCGGCTCGTCCTTCCGCGCGACCATCGCCACCCGTGCGCCTTCCGCGGCGAGCAGGCGCGCGATCGCATAACCGATGCCCTGGCTCGCGCCGCCCACCAGGGCCGTTCGTCCCTCGAGCGACAGGTCCACTCAGCCGGCTCCTTCGGACGACGCGAGCCCGAACAGCCGCTCGGCGTTGCGGTGGAACACGCGCGCCAGCACGTCGGCGTCGTAGCCGAGCGAGTTCCAGTCGTCGATCAGCCGCTCGTAGCGGAACAGCGGGTAGTCGGCGCCGAACATGATGCGGTCCTTGAGCCGGCCGCGGATCTCGCGCTTAAGCGCGTCGGTCAGGTACTTCGGCGACCAGCCGTGCAGTTCGCTCCAGACGTTGGGCTTGTGCAGCAGGATCGAGATCATGTCGTCCTGCCACGGCCACGCGGGCCGGCCCGCAATGATGGTCAGGTCCGGGTGGTCGGCCGCGAGGGAGTCGACGTAGCGCGGGTGACACAGGTCGAGTTTCTGCCCGCCGCCGCCCGGCAGCCCGGCCCCGGAGCCGGTGTGCCCGACCAGCACGAGCGCGGGCCGCCGGTAGCGCTTCAGGACTTCGTAGAACGGTCCGTAGATGGCGTGGTCGGCGGTGTAGCCCATGCCGGATGCCGACACGCAAAAGCCGATGAAGCCCTCGGACGCGCGGATGCAGCGCTCCAGCTCGGCGGCGCCCGCCTCGCCGAGCTTCGGGTCGATCTGCAACCAGTGGCCGAGGATGGCGTCGGGAAACTTCGCCTGCACCTCGAGCGCGTAGTCGTGCAGCGGCACCACTTCGTCGAGCGGGAGATTCTTGGTGAACCCGAAGTCGAGGATCGCGCGGACCTTGTTGGCGCGCAGGTACTGCGCCATCGCGTCCTCGGTGTCGTACTTCGGCTCCGATCGCCACGTCTTCACCTGCTGCGCGAGGGCGGCATCGGTGCGCAGCACATAGCCTCGTTGCGTGCCCCAGTGCGAGTGCACGTCGACGATGCGCATCGCTATTCGGCCTTGATGTTCGCCGACTTGATGATCCTGCCCCAGCGGTCGATCTCGCTCGCCAGGAACTCCTCGGACGACTTGACCGAGCCGCCGACGAAGGCCACGCCCTGCGCGGACAGGCGCTGCGCGAGTTCGGGATCCGCGATCGCCTTGTTGACCGCGGCGTTGACCTTCTCCACCACGTCCTTCGGCATCGATTTCGGCGCGAAGATCATGTACCAGGCGCTGATCTCGAAGCCGGGCACGCCGGCCTCGATCATCGTCGGCAGGTCGGGCGCAAGCGGCGAGCGCTTGGCGCCCGTCGTCGCGAGCGCCTTGAGCTTGCCGGACTTCACGTGCGGGATCGACGTTGTGATCGTGTCGAACATGATCGCGACGTGGCCGCCGAGCACGTCGTTGAGCGCCGGCGCGTTGCCCTTGTACGGGACGTGCGTCAGGTCCACGCCCGCGAGGTGCTTGAACAGTTCGCCCGACAGATGGGCGCCCGCCCCGGCCCCGCCGGACGCGTACGAGTACTTGCCCGGATTCGCCTTCAGCAGCGCGATCAGTTCCTTGACGCTCGACGCCGGGAAGTTCGGCTGCGTGACCAGGATCAGCGGGATGTAGCCGACGTGGATGATCGGCGTGAGTTCCTTCTCGAGGTCGTACTGCAGCTTGCTGACCAGGAACTTGTTGGTGGCCAGGACCGAGTAGCCCATCAGCAGCGTGTGGCCGTCGGTCGACTTGGCGACGAAGTCGGTGCCGATCGCCGCGCTCGCGCCCGGCTTGTTCTCGACGACCACGCTCTGGTTCCACTGCTCCTGCAGCTTCTGCGCGATGGCGCGCGAGAGCAGGTCGACCCCGCCTCCGGCCGGCACCGGGGCGATGATCCTCACCGGCTGCGTGGGCCAGGTCTGCGCCTGTGCGAGGCCGCAGGCCATCAGGACAACTGCGCCCGCCAGCAGGCGCAGTCGTTTCAACATCGGGACCGATTCGGTCATGGCCCTGCCTCCCAAGGAGAAGTGTGTTCCGCTATCTGAACTTGCAGATTCGAAGCCGTAGTTTGCTATCCCGGGTTTTGATTCGTCAAAGCAGCCCCGGTGCGTGGGTCCGGATACCGTACCTTGCCCGGAAGCCGCCGCGCGCGCGCACACATGCGTCGCGCGAGTGCTCAGGGTCGGCCAAGGCCCAGTCGGGCAGCGGGCCTTGCGTTCGGGACGGCGCTCCTGTACGTTACTGTCATTCCATACAGTATTCGCATGAGCGCCGGCACCCTTCTCTACCAGGAGTTTGAAGCCCTCGACCTCGTCGACGCGACCGAGGCCCGCTTCCTGTCGTCCGCCGTGCGCGACGCCGTCCGGCAGGCGCAGCAGCACGGTCGCTACGAGGCGAGCTTCCACCACTATCGCGTCCGCGCCTGGCGGGAGCCGCTCGGTTCCCGCCTCGTCACGGTGTCGTGGCGCGTCTCGCGCGGCGATCAGCCGGTCGCGGGCGACACGCACATCCTGCAGGCGCTCTGACGCGACCGGCTATGAGCGACCACCACGTTGTCCCATACGCCTGCGAGCCCGGCTGTCGCGTTCCTTCGATCTCGATCGAACACGGGGGGCCGTCGCCTGCGCTTGGACGGGCGGCGCGGCACCTCCCTCCGCGCCCGTCGCGGCGGGCGTCATTCAGCGCGTCGCGCTCCCATCGAGGGGCCGTCGCCTGCGCCTGGACGGGCGGCGGGGCACCTCCCTCCGCGCCCGTCGCGGCGGGCGTCATTCAGCGCGCCGCGCTCCCTGCG
>CAYGXL010000024.1:0-24178 GCA_964353935.1 uncultured Burkholderiaceae bacterium
TAGAAAAACGTTCCGCACGAAGTGAAGAGGGGCGCCGTTGAGCGCCCCTCTTCATTCAGGTCGTTTCGCCGGCGTCAGTTCGGGTTGCCCGGGGAGGAGGGCGCGTACATGTCGTCCCACGCGCGCGAGTACTGCGAACCGGTGCCGATCCATGCCACGCTGCCGACCGACAGCGCGGATGTGTACAGCGCGGCGATCAGATCGGACGGGTCGTCCGTGCAACGAAGCCGGACCGCAGACAGCAGGTGGAAGTGATCTTCGGCATAGCGGCGGTCGACCACGCGCATCGACATGCCGTACGGGAGCAGCGACTCAGGCAGGCCCGCCATGCCGCGTCCCCCCTCGGCCGCCCGCGCGGACGTGTCCTCGAACCACACGAAGAGCTCGGCCTGCGCCGTCGATTGCTCGACCGCTTCGGTCGAAGACGGTTGCGCTGCGGCCGCGCTTCCGATGGGCCGGGTTGCGATCTCCGCGAGCTGCTTGACGAGTTGACTGCGAGTCATGGTTCCTTCGGGCGCTCCACTCCACACAGCGGAGATACGACGCCCTGCCGGGCATCTTGAGATCAGCCCAACAGATGAACTGATCCGGATGTGCGAAGCCCGCTGCGACTCCGTGCGGCAGGCGATGCGCCAGAGGTCCTTGATTGACAGCGAAAAATCGGCATCGCCGGCAGGTGAAGACGTGCTCACTTCTTCGCTGCTAACCCGGCAGTTGCTTTCCTTTTTCAGGTTGTTTCCGCGGATGCCGGACGCTGGCCCGCCTCTACGCTGCGTTGGTCGAGTGAATCCCAATCGCGCTACAACCAACCCATGAAGACCGAAGCCTTCCTCTACGACGAGCTGCACCACGCGCTCAACGAAGCGCCTGTGCGTGAATGCGAAGTCGTCGACGTCGAGGCTTTCGTCAAGCAGTACGCGCCGCTCGTCCGCCGGCTGGCCCACCAGATGATTGCGAGGCTGCCGGCGAACGTCGAGCTCGACGACATGATCCAGGCCGGCATGATGGGATTGATGGACGCCGCGGGTCGGTTCGAGGTGTCGCAGGGAACGCAGTTCGAGGTGTATGCAGCGCAGCGGATCCGCGGCGCGATGCTCGACGAGCTGCGCGCGAACGACTGGATGCCGCGCTCGGCGCGCAGGAGCCAGCGCGAAATCGAGGGTGCGATCCACCGGCTCGAAGGGCGGCTGATGCGCGCGCCGGTCGAAGTCGAGATCGCTGCCGAACTCGGCATGCCGGTCGCCGATTACCAGGGCATGCTGAACGGAGCCCGAGGCTCCCAGCTCGTGTATCTCGACGATCTCGGTCACGGCGCCGATGACGACGACTACCTGGAGCGCTATCTGGTCATGGATGGGCAGGAGCCTGCCGCCATCCTGCGCGACAAGAGGTTCCGCGAGGCCCTGGTCGGCGCCATCGAGGAACTCCCGGAACGCGAGAAGCTGCTGCTGAGCCTGTATCACGAGCAGGACATGAACCTGCGCGAGATCGGCGCGGTCATGGGCGTCACCGAATCGCGCGTGTGCCAGCTGCACAGCCAGGCGGTTGCGCGCCTGCGGTCGAAGCTCAAGTACTGGTAGAGGCAGGCGGCCGCTGTTTCGCGCTGTCGCGGCGGGGTCTCGCTGTCACGGTTTGATGACTGCGCCGGCGCCAGCGCCAGACTCCGGCGGTGCCGACCTCTCCCTCAGGACGCAAGGAGCCGCGAAATCAGCCGCTCGGCGATAGCCCGCGCATCGACCCGGAACTCGCCGCTTGCAATCGCGTGGCGAACGCGCAGCAGTCGCACGTCGCCGCCGTCGGCAGACTGAAGGCGCGCCAGCAACGACTGCCACTCGGCGCGGGCGCGCCGTTCGGCGGGTGGGACCTGGTCGGTCGGGTGTGCTTCTGACATGCAGCCGAAAGTCGATTCGATGGCTGAAGTTCGGCATCCGCTGGTCCGACTTGAGCCATGCAAACTCATGATTCGACGTGATTCACGTGTCCCTTGGGGTATTCTTCCGAGGCATCCCAACATCGCACGCGCTCGTCGCGCCTGAGTCAATTCGATCGATCGTTCAACAGGTCCGCGCGTGCCCGAGCTGCCCTCCAAGACCGATTCGCTCGCCCCGGGCGTCCGTTCGCGCCGCAGCGACGCGTTGAGCGTCGAGGTCGTCCCCGACGACGCGCTGCTTGCGCTGATGCGCGGTACGGGGCGCGCGGCGGATGCACCGCCGGTTGCGCCGCAGGCGGCCAGCCAGGTGCCGCCGGGTTCGCCGGCAGGGGCGGACCTGTTCGTCGGAACGCTGCTGGCATCGGCGCCCGTCGGCATCTGCATGCTGGATGGCGCGCTGCGCTACCGCGTGTGGAACGACTACCTCGAGGCGCTGCTCGGCGTGGCCGCGGCGGACGTCATCGGTTTGCGCCTCGACGACGCACCCGGCCTGGCGCCGGTTGGAGCGCTGGTCGACGAGATCCGGAAGATGCCGTCGGGCAGCCAGTGCTCGACACGGGAGGCGGAGTACCGCTATCCGCTCGGAGACCGCCCATGGCTGCGCGTGAAGTGCACGCCGGTGTTCGAGCCTGGCGGATCGTTCGGCGGGGTGTTCATCCTGCTGGAGCGCATCGACCGCGAGCGGTTCGCCGAGAGTTCGCTCGCAGCGCTGCGCCAGGCGCTCGAGTCCGTGGGCGAGATGGTGTTCGAGGTGGACCGCCATGGCCATGTGCTCGACGCGAATGAAACCGCCCTGAAGTCGCTGGGCTACGAGCGCGACCAGATCAAGGGCCTCACGCTGTCGGCGATCGACGTCGGGTTGGCGCGCGGCGGTTTCGAGGCGGTGTACGACGAACTGCGCACGCGCGGCGGGCACCTCGGCGAGTCGCGCTTCCGGACGCGGCATGGCGCCGAGTTCCCGGTCGAAACGGTCGTCCAGCGTGTGGAGCAGGCGGGCCGCGAGTACATCCTGCTCCTGTCGCGGGACATCAGCGCGCGCAAGCAGGCTGAAGACGCCCTGGGCGAGAGCGCCGAGCGCTTCCGGGCGCTGTTCGACGAGAGCCCCGTGGCCGCGCTGCTGCTCGACAGCAGCTTCCGCACGATCGGCGTCAATCGCTCGGCGTCCGACACACTCGGGTATCCGGCCGAGGACCTGATCGGAAAGGACCTCGACGACCTGGTGCACGCCGACGACCGGCCGGCATACCGCCGCATGCGCGACGAGATGCAGCGGGGACTGCACGGAACGGACACGGCGGAGCGCCGGCTGGTCCACCGCGATGGACAACTGGTCTGGACCAAGAGCAGCGTGCGAGCCCTTTCGGCGGGCAACGGGCACCGCCACTTCCTGATCGTTCTCGAGAATTTCACGGACCGGAAGATCTTCGAGGAACAGTTGCAGGTGGCCCTGCGGGACCAGCAGACGCTGTTCGAAACGATGTCCGTCGGCGTCGCGCAGACGATGTCCGGGAAGATCCTCCTCGCCAATCGCGAGTTCGCCGAGATGTTCGGCTACAGCGACGGCGAAGTGATCGGCATGCCCCTGTGGGACCTGTGCGTGGATCGCGGCAACCGGATGCCGGGCGAGGTCTCGGGGATGCCGGTCGTGCGGCCGTACCAGACGACCAGCGGCGAGGTCGTGCTGTTCCGGCGCGATGGCGAGCCGGTGTGGTGCCTCGTGCAGGCGCGGCCGATCCAGGCGGCCGAAGGACCCAACGTCCCCGCGCTGCAGGAGGCGATCTACACGTTCCAGGACACCACCGAGATCAAGCGCCAGCGCGAGGCGCTGTCGCGTTCGCTGCTGGAACTGAACGTGGTGCTCGATGCGACTTCCACGGCGGTCCTCCATCTCGCGGACGACCGCGTGGTCCGGTTCAACTCGCAGACCCAGCTCATGTTCGGTCAGCCGGGACGCGACCTGGCGGGCGCCAGCTTCGCGGAACTGTTCGCCAGCGAGCAGGACTACCGGGCCGCCGTGGCGCCGCTCCAGGCGCTGATCGCGAACGGACGGCCGGCGTCGTTCGAAGCCCGCATGAGAGGCCCGTCGGGAACGATCTGGGGCCTGGTCTCTCTGCGGCCCATCGACCCGAAGGCGCCCGCGCGCGGCACGATCGCGTCGATTCTCGACATCACGGACCGGCGCGGGCAGGAAGAGCAGCTGCAGACGGCGCTGGCGCAGCAGCAACTCATCTTCGACACCGCGCTCGTCGGGCTGCTCTTCGTGCGCGACAGCCGGCCGGTGCGGGCCAACAGCGCGATGGAAGATCTGCTCGCCTGCGATCCCGGCGGCCTCGTCAACCAGATGCAGCTGTTCACGCACCCGACCGATCACCTGCTGCTCGCGAGCCTGGCCGAGCACTACGACGAGATCCACGACAGCGGCGCCTGCGAGTTCGAGCTGCACATGTACCGACGGAAGGGCGATCCGATCTGGGTCGCCGTGCAGGGCCGGGCGGTGAATCCGGAGCGTCCCGAGCTCGGCTACATCTTCGCGTTCGTCGACATCGACAAGCGCAAACGGTCCGAGAGCGAGCTGCGCAGCGCCCTGTCGGAGCTGCAGCTCATCTTCGACAACTCGCTCGTCGGCATGCTCTATGTCGCCAACGACCTGATCGTGAAGGCCAACGCCGCCACCGAGCAGCTGTTCGGCTACGACGTGCGGGACTTCTCCGAGCTGCAGATCGGCTCGCTCTTCGCGGTCCCGGCGCAGTGGGAAACGGTCCGTGCCACGGCGCCCGCGTCGGCCGAGGGCGAGGTCGACGACATCGTCGAGGGCGACGGCTCGTTCTCGTTCGAGCGCCAGATGCGGCGCGCGGATGGAACGACGTTCTGGTGCGCCGGGTACGGCCGGCCCATCGAACCGTCGGCGCCCGAGCGGGGAATGATCCTGACGCTGATGGATGTCGACGCGCGCCGCCGGTCCGAGGAGGAGCTGCGCCGCGTCCGGAACTACCTCGACCTGGTCGTCGAGAACCTTCCCGTCCTCGTGTCCGTCAGGGAAGCCGAGTCGGGCCGCTTCGTGAGCCTCAACCGCGCGGGCGAGACGATCACCGGCCTTACCCGCAAGCAGGTCGTGGGCCGCACCTGGGCGGAGATCTATGCGCGGCCGTTTGCCGACCTGTACACCGAGCTCGACCGCAAGGCGCTGTCGACGGGGACCCAGGTGGAACGTCCGCGCGACGTGATGCTGCGGTCCGACGGCAAGCGGCTGACCGTCAACCAGCGGGTCGTTCCGCTGTTCGAGCCGCAGCCCGGATCCGGCCGCGGTGGTGACGGCGGCGCCAGGTATGTCATGTCGATCGTCGACGACCTGACCGAGGAAGTGCGCGCCGAGGCGGCGCTGCGCGAAACCGAGGCGCGGTTCCGGCAGTTCGCCGAGAACATCGACCAGCTCGTCTTCATCATGGCGGGCGACTTCTCCAGCGTGCTGTACGTGAACCCGCGCTACACGTCGATGATCGGCGGCTCCGTCGACGAACTGCTGGAAGACCCGCGCAGCCTGCTGCGCCACGTGAACTACGAAGACCTCCCGACGATCACGCGGATGCTGCCGCGGCTCGTCGCGCGCATGCGGAGGCTCGAGCGGTCGGAAGTCACCGCGCGCATCGACCATCGCAGCAAGGGCGTGCGCATCGTCAACGTGCGGCTCAATCCGGTGCGCGTGGAAGACGGCGGCGTCCGGGTGTTCGGGATCGCCGACGACGTGACGGAACGCACGCGCGCGGAACAGCAGCGGGTCGAGGAGGTCGTCAAGCAGCGCGACATCCTCGTGCGCGAAGTGCACCACCGCATCAAGAACAACCTGCAGGGCGTGGCGGGACTGCTGCAGCACATGGCCGACAGCAAGCCCGAGGTCGCGGCCACGCTGTCGGAGATCGCGGGACAGATCCAGGCCATCGCGCAGGTGCACGGCCTGCAGATCCGGTCCACCGGCACGCTGCCCCTGCTCGGCGTGGCGCAGGGGATCTTCACGACGCTGTCGGGCATGTTCGGCGTCGAGATCCGCTTCGAGCCGCCGCCGCCGGAGCTCTGGCGTTTCGGCCTGCCGGAGAGCGAAGCCGTTCCGCTGGCGCTGGTGATGAACGAGCTGGGGACCAACGCGATCAAGCACCGGTCTTCGCGCAGCGACAGCATCATGGTGCGCGTCGCGGCCCGGCCGGACGGCATGGTGTTCGCGATCGAAAGTCCCGGCCGGCTTCCGGCGGGGTTCGACCTCGGGCGGATCGCGACCAGCGTTTCGGGCCTGGGACTCGTGAAGTCGATGCTGCCACGCCGGGGCGCGAAGCTGACCCTCGAGCAGGCCGGAGCCGTCGTGGTCGCTCGGCTGCAGCTGTCGCCGCCGGCGATCAGCGAGGACGGCGACTGACGGCTGAATGAAGCGTCCTGTCGCACAATGCGGTCGGACGGAGGCACACACGATGGAAGATCCGAACCCGACGCTGATGGTGGTCGACGACGACCGGCTGGTGCTCGCTACGCTCGTGGCGGGGCTGAAACAGGCCGGCTTCGACGTCATCGAAGCCGACAACGGCGACGATGCGATCCTGCTCGCGCGAAAGTACAAGCCGCGTCTGGCCATACTCGACATGCGGATGCAGGGGAAGTCGGGCATGGACGTGGCCCGGTACCTGGCCGCCAACACCGACACCCGGTTCATGTTCCTGTCGGCGTTCGGCGACAGCGATATCGTGGACGAAGCGACGCGGATGGGTGCGCTCGGATATCTCGTGAAGCCCCTCGACGTGCGGCAGATCGTGCCGGCCGTGCGCGCTGCCCTGGCGCGAACTGCCCAGCCGGGTAGCCCTGCAGCGCCAGAACCGGCAGCGGCCGCCGCCTCCGCGCACGCACCGCCGGAGCGCGACCAGTACATCGCGATCGGCATCCTGATGGAGCGCCTGCGGATCGACCACGACCGGGCGGTCGCCGCCTTGCGGTTGCAGGCACAGGTGGAGCGCAAGGACCTGAACGACCTGGCGACCAGCATGGTCGAGGCAGCGAACCGCCTCAACTCGTTCCGTCGCTAGGTCGCAGGGATGCGGGATGGAAGTCGCGGAGTACATCCACCGACACGGGTTCCGGCGCTGGTATGAGCGGCAGCTCATCGAAAGCCACGCCTACCTCGCGCTCGCGTTCGTCGCACTGATCCTGCTGGTGTCGTCCATCGAGGTGCTCGGCGGAGGCACCGGCGGCCTGGTCTACCTGTCGATGCTCGCCGCGGCGGCGGCGGGCGGCGTGCTGATGTTCGTCGCCTGGCGGCGCTTCATGGTGCTGATGGCGCGTGCGGAGCTGTTCGCCGGGGGGGCAACGTGCAGCGCCTGCGCGGCGTGGGGCAAGTTCCGCGTGCTCCGGCAGGAATCGGCGACCGACGACGACCCGCCGGAAGCGGGTCGACCGCACTGGCTGCGCGTCCGATGCACGCAGTGCGGCCACGAGTGGCGACTCGGTTGAAGCAGGTCAGCCCGGCGGGTATTCCCAGAGCGTGAAGTGGAAGGTTGCTCCGTGGCCCTCGTTCGGGGCCGGAATCGCCTCGGCCCAGACGCGCCCGCCGTGCCGACGGATGATCTTCTGCACGGTGGCCAGGCCGACGCCGGTCCCGGGAAACTCGTTCGCGCTGTGCAGCCGCTGGAACAGGCCGAACATCTTCTCCGCGAAGCGCATGTCGAACCCGGCGCCGTTGTCCTTCACGTAGTAGGAGACGGTGCCACCGTCAGTGTGGCTGCCGACGTCGACGCGTGCCCCACGGCTCCTGGTGGTGAACTTCCAGGCGTTGCCGAGCAGGTTCTGGAGCACGAGCCGGAGCAGCGTTGCATCGCCGTCGGCGCGCAGGTTCGGCGCGACGACGAACTCCACCGCGCGCGCGGCGTCCTGCGTCCGCAGGTCTTCCGCCAGTTCGCGCGCGATCTGGGACAAGTCGACCCGCTCGCGCTTCAACTCACGGCTTGTCATGCGCGACAGGCCGAGCAGGGTGTCGATCATCGTGTTCATCCGCTGGCTGGCAGCGACGATGCGGCGCAGGTGATCGCGCCCGACGTCGTCCAGCGGCTTGCCTCGGTCGCTGTAGTCCTCGAGGACGATGGTCGCGAAGCCGTCGATGATCCGCAGGGGCGCGCGCAGGTCGTGCGACACCGAGTACGCGAAGCTGTCGAGTTCCTGCATGGCGTTGTCGAGCTCGCGCGTGCGTTCGGACAGGTCGCGCCGGGCCTGTTCGAGGTCGCCCTGCAGCACGCTCACGTCGGCCGCCCGCGCGACCGGCTCCGCGGGTCCCGGCTGCGCGATGCCGGTGTAACCGAGCAGCGCGCCCGATCGAGAAAGGACCGGGCCTCCCGACAGCGTGAGTGACGGCCCGAAGGCGGCTGATCCCGGGCAGGGGACCGAAGTGAAGGATCGGCCTTCGCGGAAGGCCGCCTCCACCGTTCCGAGCATCGAACCGTCGTCGAACGGGTCCCACAGCAGGCGTCCGCTCAACGGCGCCGTCGACACATCAGCGGCAAGACGTCCCGGCTGGATCGCGACGATGCGGCCCGACGGGTCGGTCCGCCACCAGAACGCAGATGTCGCGGCGAGCGCGTGGCGCGCCGGCTCGGCGGTCCGGCGGCTCCGGCTGCGCAGGACTACGGCAACCGCGACCAGCGCAACCGCCGCGCCGACGCCAACGGCCAGCAACAGGGAACCGGTGCCGCTGCCTGCCACCGCAGCCTGTGCCGCCCACGGCAACGCCGTGGCCGCTGCCATCATCCCGCCGGCCCGCAAGCTCCCCCGCCTGGGCAAGTCGACCCCCCTCCCTCGAACCCCGGCGATTGTGCAGCATCGGGGGGCCCAGTGCGAGCCGAGCGACCGGGCCCGCGACACTCCCGACGTCGCCTCCCGCATGCATAGTCCGGTCGGATTAGCGTGAATTGACCGTGGAACGGCAGCCTTTTCCGGGCGGCGGTGCCGGGGCCCGGGCTTTAGCCTGCTTGCTGGATCCGAACGGCACCCGAGAAAATCAATGCTGTTGCCGTGTCACGGCGAGGTCGAGGGCGAGCGCGCGGGCGTGCGCGCGGGAAGCGTGCGGCCGTGAAGCTCGAGCACGCCGGCCCTGCCCCGGACATCCGCACACCGTGCCTGCCAGTCATCGCGCGACGCGACTCATGAACTTCAACGAACCGGCCGGGAACAACGTGCCTCTCGACCGCGGCAAGGCGGGCGGCGAGCGACGGCACGATCTCGTGCTCCTCGTGGACCACGACCCGGCGGTTCGTGCGCGGACCGTGGCCGCGCTGTCCGCCCGCTGCTGGCGAGTCATCGAGGCTGGTGGAGGCGACGAAGCGCTGGAGATGTTCGCGGCGCATCGTCCGGACATCGTCGTGCTCGACGCGAGCCTGCCCGGGATCGACGGGTTTGCCACGTGCGAGCGTCTGCGGCGGCGCCGCGGCGGCGAACACGTGCCGGTCCTGATGCTGACCGAACTCAACAACGAAGAGTCGATCACGCGGGCGTACGAGGCGGGTGCGACCGACTTTCAGGGGAGGAGCGGGACCGACTGGGCGCTGCTGTCGGAACGGCTGCGCTACATGGTCCGCGCCTCGCGCCTGCGCGAAGAACTCGCCGAGAGCAGCGCAAAGTTCTCCAAGGCCCAGCGCATCGCGCGTCTCGGCAACTGGGAGTGGAACGTCGCGACGCGCTCGGTGAAGCTATCGGCGGAGTGCTTCGCGATCGCTGGGCTGCCGCACCAGCAACAGGCGATCGCCGACCGGTTCGTCTGGTCGTGCGTCGCCGCGGACGAGCGGTCCCGGCTCGAAGAACTGTTCCGCGACGCCCTGTCGGGCGCCGGGGAGCTCAAGTTCGATTGCCGGATCCTGCGGCCATCCGGAGAGGCTCGCATCGTGCATGTCGAGGCCGAAATCGACCGGGACAGTGCCGGGACGGCGACCGCGATGCACGGCGTGCTCCAGGACATCACCGAGCGCAAGCACGCCGAGGATCGGATCCGGGAACTGGCGAACTTCGACAGCCTGACCGGGCTGCCCAACCGCCGCCACTTCCGCGACCAGTTCTCGGCCGCCCTCGAGCGCGCTCGCGCGGTCGGGACCGCCGTCGGCGTGCTGTTCATCGATCTCGACCGTTTCAAGCAGATCAACGACAGGCTCGGCCATCAGGTTGGAGACGACCTGCTGCGAGCAGTCGCGAAGCGCATCGTGCAGTGCGTTCGCGAGAACGACACGGTGGCGTTGACGGCCGTGCAGGCCGTGCCCTCCGAGGCGGCTTCGCGAGGCGCGGGCAACCGCTCCCGTTCGGCGTCCGCGCCAGGTCAGGGCAACAGCGTCGCGCGCCTCGGGGGCGACGAGTTCACGATCCTGCTGACGGACCTGCCCACGTCGGCCGCCATCGAAGCGGTCGCGCAGCGCCTCATCGAGGCGATGCGCCGGCCGTTCCGCGTCGCCGGCAACGAACTGACCGTGACGTGGTCGATCGGACTGGCCACATACCCGGACGACGGCCGCGACGTCGACTCGCTGCTGCGCAAGGCCGACATCGCCATGTACGCGGTGAAGGACAGCGGGCGCAACGGC
This sequence comes from uncultured Burkholderiaceae bacterium, assembly GCA_964353935.1. Classification (GTDB taxonomy): domain Bacteria; phylum Pseudomonadota; class Gammaproteobacteria; order Burkholderiales; family Burkholderiaceae_F; genus JAOUJD01. The sequence goes on from CAYGXL010000024.1 coordinate 10,522, forward strand.
CTGCTGCGCTTCTCGAGCGGCATGAAAGCCGCGACTTCGGCGCGACGCCGCCTCGAGACGTCGCTGCAGCGCGCGCTGGATCGACAGGAACTCGTTCTGTATTACCAGCCGAAGGTCAACGTGCTCGACGGCGCGATCGTTGGCGCCGAAGCGCTGATGCGCTGGAAGCGCGGCGGCGAGCTCGTGCCGCCGGGCGAGTTCATCGCCGCGGCCGAGGAGTCGGGGCTCATCGTCCCCATCACGGAGTGGGCCGTGCGGGAGGTCTGCCGGCAACTGGCACGCTGGTCGGATGCAGGCATGGCGCGCGTACCGGTGTCGGTCAACATTTCCGGACGGCACCTGCAGCACGCCAACCTGCTGGAACCGGTCGAGGCGGCGCTGCATGGTGTCCGGCTCGACGCCAGCCTGCTGGAACTCGAACTCACCGAGGCGGTGCTGATGCACGACTTCAACGCCACGCTTCCGTTGCTGCAGGCGTTGAAGCAACTCGGCGTGTCGATCTCGGTCGATGACTTCGGGACGGGCTTCTCGTCGCTCGCCCACCTGACGCGACTGCCGATCGACACGCTGAAGATCGACCGGTCTTTCGTGCACGAACTCGAGACCCGGCCGGAAAGCGCGGCGATCGTGGCCGCCATCATGGCGATGAGCAAGAGCCTGAAGCTGCGCGTCGTGGCCGAAGGCGTCGAAACGCCGGGTCAGATGGCGCGATTGTTCGACGAGGGCTGCCACCTGATGCAGGGCTTCCTGTTCTCGCCAGCAGTCCCCGGCGATGACTTTCCCGCGCTGATGAAGGGCGAGCGCGGAGCGACGCGCTGGTGCATGGCTGCACCCGCGGCGAATGCGCCCGGGTCGGCGAGCGGCGCGCCGCAGCCCACGTTGAAACGCGGTCTGGCCTGGTCGGCCTCGCCCGCAGGCGCGGACCACGCGCCTGCCGAAGTCCGCGTGCGGTCGGCCTGACGGGCCCGGAGTCGAGTTCGCCCCGGCCGGCGTCGCTAATCCACCAGGCCGTGCTTGATCGCGTAGTGCGTAAGTTCCGCGTTGTTGCTCATCCCCATCTTCTCGAGGATGCGCGCGCGGTACACGCTGACAGTCTTCGGGCTGAGGGCGAGCGCATCCGCGATGTCGGCGAGCCGCTGGCCTGACGCGATCATCTTCAGCGTCTGGAACTCGCGGTCGGACAGCTTCTCGTGCGGCGATCCGGCGTCGTCGGGCGCGCTCAGGTTCTCGATCAACGCCTGGGCGATTTCCGGTGTCACGTACTTCTTGCCGGCGATGACCTGCGACAACGCCTCCTGCAGCTTCTCCGGCGCGCTGGCCTTGTTCAGGTAGCCGAAGGCACCGGCGCGGAACGCGCGCACGGCGTACTGGTCTTCCGGATACATGCTCACCATCAGCACCTTCAGGCGCGGATGGTCTTCCCGCAATGCCTTGAGGATTTCGATGCCGTTCTTGCCGGGCAGGCCGACGTCCATGACCAGCACATCCGGCTCGCCGTGCTTCTTCAGTTCGACGCGAAGGCTTGCGTAGTCGTGCGCCTCGGCGACGATCTGCACATCCGGATGCTCGGAGAGGACCTGCACGATCCCGCGCCGAACGATTGCGTGATCGTCGACCACGATCAGCCTAACGGTCATCCCCGCCCTCCATTGCCGGCCCGTCCGATGCGCCACCGCCGGCTTGCAGCGCGGGGGGAATCGAGAACATCACGGTCGTTCCCCGCCCGGCCGAAGACGATATCTCCGCCCAGCCGCCGAGCCCGCGCGCACGCTCGATCATTCCACGAACGCCGAAACCGGGACCGGTGCCGAGGGTTCCGGTGTCGAAACCCGGGCCGTCGTCGGAGATCTCGAGGGTGACCTCGTCGGTCATCGCGAAGAGCTGCATCTGCACGCGGCCCGCTTCCCGCGCGTGCTTGCGCACGTTGGTGAGGGCCTCCTGCGCGACGCGATAGAGCGCCGCCGCGCGGTCCGGCTCGATCGCGAACTCCTCGCGGTTGCTCTGGAACTCCACCGCGAGGCCGCTGCGCTCGCGGAAGCCGCGCGCCAGCCATTCGAGCGCCGCGACCAGTCCCGCGTCGAGGACGGCGGGCCGCAGCGCGTGCTGGATGCGGTGGCTGGCGACGACCGAAGACTCGAGCAGCTCATGGATCGCCGCCAGTCGCTGGCCATGCTCGCCGTCGCGTGCCGCCAGTTCACGGCTCAGCCGGACCACCTCGAACTTCAGCGCGGTCAGCGCGCCGCCGATGTCGTCGTGAATCTCCTGCGCGATCGCGCGCCGCTCGTCCTCCTTCGCGCGCTCCAGGTGCTGCGTCAGCGCGTGGAGCCTGGCCTCGCTCTCGGCGAGGGCCGCCGTTGCGGCCCGCGACTCGCGACGCGCCGCCGCCGCGCGCAGGCTGTTCTGCAGCGCCGCGGCGATCCGGAACATACGGGTCTTCAGCACGAAGTCGTCGGCGCCGGCGTGCAACGTGGCGACGGCGAGTTCCTCCGACATTTCGCCGGAGAGCACGATGACCGGGATGTCCGAATCGACGCTCTTCGCGACCTTGATGGAAGCGAACGAGTCGAAGCGCGGCAGGTTGTGATCGGTGATCACTGCGTCGATGGGGCCCGCGGTGAACGCCTCGCGCATGCCTGCTTCGTCCTCGACACGAACGGCGCGCGGCCGCAGGCCTTCGCGCATCAGCATTGCGAGCAGCAGTTCGTAGTCGAGTTTCGAGTCTTCGACGACGATCAGGTTCAGTGCGGGGCCGGGCGCGTTCACGTCGGCGTGCATTGTCGCGGAAATCGGTGGACGACTGGGGATGGCGCGCCTGGAAGCCGTGCGCGCAGCCTAGAATCGAGGTGCAAAGTTCGCCGGGCAACCGCGTCTTCGTTCCAACGAAGCCGAGGAAAGTCCGGACTCCGCAGAGCGGCGTAGCAGGTAACGCCTGCCCACCGTGAGGTGAGGATCAGAGCAACAGAGACGAGCCGATTCAGTTCGGGTGAAACGGGCAATCTCTACGCGGAGCAACATCAAATAGGCGGCCGATGATCCTGCTCGGGGAGGCCGCGGGTAGGTGGCTTGAGCCGGCGGGCAATCGTCGGCCGAGAGGAATGGTTGCCAGGACGCCCGCGAGGGCGGCCAACAGAATCCGGCTTACAGGCGAACTTTGCACTTCTTCCTGGCCGATGCCTTTCGTCGATCGTTGTTTTCCATCGTGTTTGCATGATCGATAGATAAATTCAAGCAGTGCGCGGCGGTGACTGCCATGTCGGGTCATCACTCTTTCCCTTCCTGATACTTCACTTTCAGTGCATGCTGTATCTGCCTATTTTTCAACGGTTTTTTAACTTCAAAGTTTTCCTGCAAAGGTGCCGCTAAGTCTTTGAAGCAATTGGAAAAGTGAGCCCTTTTCCCTTGACCCTCCTTGAGGCGGTGCCGTACAGTCGCGCTTCGTGGAAAAAAGTGGGAAATAGTGGGCTAGGTTAGTGTTCGCTTCGTGTGTGGCGGACTGGCCGGCCGACTCAAGGGGGAAACGGGTGTTTCAAGGGCCATCACAGCTGACGTTGGACGGCAAAGGGCGACTGTCCATGCCCAGCCGTCACCGCGATGCCCTGGCGGCCGGCTGTGACGGCCGCCTGACCCTCACCCGCCATCCGGATGGCTGCCTGCTCGTCTATCCGCGGCCGACATGGGAGGCGCAGCGCGAGCGGATCGCGCGGCTGCCTTACTCGGCGCGGGCCCTGCAGCGGCTCCTGCTCGGGAATGCGACGGACGTCGATCTCGACGGCGCCGGCCGCGTCCTCGTCCCGCCCGAGCTGCGCAGCGCGGCCCAACTCGAACGCGACGTCATGCTTCTCGGCATGGGCGCGCACTTCGAGCTCTGGGACGCGGTGCGCCTCAACGAACACGAACGCGCTTCACTCGCTGGTGGACTCCCGGAGTCCGCGGCAGACTTCACCTTCTGACGGTGAATGTCCGCCCCGACATCACCGAACGCCTCCGGGCACCGTTCGGTACTCGCCTCTGCGGCCGTCGAGTACCTGGTCACGGCGCCGGACGGCATCTACGTCGACGCGACCTTCGGTCGCGGGGGCCACAGTCGCCTGATCCTCTCGCGGTTGTCCGGTTCGGCGCGCCTGATCGCGCTCGACCGCGACCCGGCCGCGGTCGCCGCGGCGCAGTCGATCACCGATCCGCGCTTTCACATCGAGCACACGGCCTTTTCACACCTGCGAGCCACGCTGCGGTCGATGGGGGTCGAGTCCGTGCGCGGAGTGCTGATGGACATCGGCGTGTCCTCGCCGCAGATCGACGACCCGCAGCGCGGGTTCTCGCTGCGGGCGAGCGGGCCGCTCGACATGCGGATGGATCCCTCGCGCGGCGAGACCGCGGCCGAGTGGCTGGCACGGGCAACGACTGACGAACTGACGCGGGTGATCCGGGATTATGGGGAAGAACGGTTTGCTGCATCGATTGCAAAGGCGATTGTGGCTTGCCGCGCGCATGGGCGGCCGCCATCAACGACCGCCGAGCTTGCCGCTGTCGTGGCGGACGCGATCCCCGTCAAGAGCCGCAAGGATGCGCTCCAGCACCCGGCCACGCGGACTTTTCAGGCTGTACGGATTCACGTCAATCAAGAGCTTGAGGAATTGGCGCTAGCGCTCGAACAGGCCGCATCGATGCTGACCCCGGGAGGCCGGCTGGTCGTCATCAGCTTTCACTCGCTCGAGGATCGGCTGGTGAAGCGATTCATCGAACGTCGCGCGCATCCCGACCGGCCGGCCGCGGCGACGCGCCACCTTCCGCTGCGCGCCGCCGACCTGCCGCGCGCGACGCTGAACCAGGTCGCTCGGGTGCTGCCCGATGACGAGGAAGTGGCCGCGAACCCGCGCGCGCGCAGCGCGGTGATGCGCGTCGCGGAGCGCACCGACGAACCCTGGCGCGTGGAGGCAGCGCAGTGATCCGCCGCGGCCTGGTCCTGCTGCTTGCCCTGGCGCTCTTCCTGTCAGCGCTCGCGCTCGTGACGGCGCAGCATCGCGCTCGGTCGCTCTTCATCGACGTCGAGCGGGCGCAGCAGCAGGCGCGGCAGCTCGACATCGACCACGACCGGCTGAACATCGAGCTGGCGAAGCTGTCGCAGCCGGCCTATGTCGAGGCCGAGGCACGGCGGCTGGGGATGAAGCCGGTCGACGGCAGCCGCACGGTCTTCCTGAACCTTCCCGCGGCGAGCGCCGCCGCGCCGCTCGCGCCGGGAGCGAAGAAGTGAAGCAGCCGTCGTCCTCCCGCGTGGGGTCCGCCGGCGCGCGCAAGCGCAGCGGCCGGGGCGAGCGTGTCGGGTTCAACGCGAACCCGCTGCTCACCGTGGCGCTTCCTTCCTGGCGCTCGAAGCTGATGCTGTTCCTGCTGTTCTGCGCGTTCGTGGCGCTCGCGGGGCGCGCCTTCTACCTGATGGGCGGCGTGTCGACGGACTTCCTGCAGCGGCAGGGCGAGGCGCGCTATGCCCGCACGCTCGAGATTCCCGCGACGCGCGGCCGCATCACGGACCGCAACGGCGTCGTGCTCGCCTCGTCCGTCCCGGCGAAGGCGGTCTGGGCGATTCCCGAGGACGTCGAGGCCTCGAACGAGCAGATCGTCCAGTTGGCGCGCCTGCTCGGCATGAACGCCGGCGAAGTGAAGCGGCGGCTTGCCAGCGACGACCGCTCATTCGTCTACCTGCGGCGCCAGGTCGACGCCGACGTTGCCGCGAGCATCGCCGACCTGAAGATCCCCGGCGTTCACTCAAGCCGCGAGTTCAAGCGCCATTACCCCGAGGGACCGACCAGCGCGCACATCATCGGCTTCACGAACGTGGAGGACCGTGGGCAGGAAGGTGTCGAGCTCGCCCACGAGAAGCAACTGGCCGGGCGTTCGGGCAGTCGTCGCGTGATCAAGGACCGGCTGGGCCGCATCGTCGAGGACGACTGGCTGCGCGAGCCGTTCGACGGGCGCGACCTGGCGCTGTCGATCGACAACCGGGTGCAGTACATCGCGCATTCCGCGCTGAAGGCCGCGATCGAGAAGTACAACGCGAAGGCGGGCGCCGCGGTCGTGATCGACACGCGCAGCGGCGAACTGCTGGCGCTGGCGAACCTGCCGACGTACGACCCGAATGCGCGCGGCAAGCTCGCCGGCGAGGCCATCCGCAACCGGGTGCTGACCGACACGTTCGAGCCCGGTTCGACGATGAAGCCGTTCTCGATCGTGGCGGCGCTCGAGGCCGGCAAGGTGCGGCCCGACACGAAGATCCAGACGGCCCCCGGCAAGCTGACGATCGGCGATCGCACGATCGGCGACGCGCACCCGCATGGCTTGCTGAGCGTCGAAGAGGTCGTGTCCAAGTCGAGCAACGTCGGCACCGCGAAGATCGCGCTCGACCTGCCGGCGCAGACGCTGTGGGACATGTACACGGCCGCGGGATTCGGGCAGGCGCCGCAGCTCGATTTCCCCGGCGCGGTCGCCGGGCGGCTGCGGCCGGCGAAGAGCTGGCGGCCCATCGAGCAGGCCACGATCTCGTACGGCCACGGCGTCTCCGTTTCGCTGATGCAGCTCGCGCGCGCCTACACCGCGTTCGCGCGCGACGGCGACATGCCGACGCTGACGCTGCTCAAGCAGGACGCGCCGCCGGCCGGCGTGCGCGTGATGTCGCATGAAACGGCGATGGCGATGCGGCGCATGCTCGAGATGGCGGTCGGGCCGGAGGGAACCGCGCCGGGCGCGCGCATTCCCGGCTTTCGCGTCGCCGGCAAGACCGGCACGGCGCACAAGCTGAGGAACGGCCAGTACGTGCGCGAATACGTCGCCTCGTTCGTCGGCTTCGCGCCGGTGTCCGATCCGCGGATCGTGGTCGCCGTGATGATCGACGAACCGACGGGGCAGCATTACGGCGGCATCGTCGCGGCCCCCGTGTTCGCGCAGATCACCGCGGGGACGCTGCGCACGCTGCAAGTCGCGCCCGACGGCCCGATGGAGCAGACGAAGGCACCGCTGCTCGCCCTGCGGGAGGTCCGGTGACCGGCCTGGATCCCGTGCTCATGAACAGCCTCGCGTGGCTCCACGCGGTCGCGCCGGCCGTGTTCGCGCAGCGCCGCGACCTCCAGCTCGACAGTCGCAAGGTGAAGCCGGGCGACGTCTTCCTCGCGTTGCCGGGCGCGGCGGTCGATGGGCGAGGATTCATCGACGTCGCGGTGCGACAGGGCGCCGCCGCGGTGATCGTCGAGGCCAACGGCTGGAAGAAGAAGAACGCCGCCGTGCCGGTGCTTCCGGTGCCGCACCTCCGTTCGTTGCTGGGATCCCTCGCCGCGAGCTTCTACGGCCAGCCGAGCACGAGCCTGCTGTCCGTCGGCGTGACCGGCACGAACGGCAAGACCTCGTGCTCGCAGTGGATCGCGCAGCTGCTGACCCGGGCAGGCCGGCGCTGCGCCGTGATCGGCACGATCGGCATCGGGTTCCCGGATGAACCATTCACCGACAGCCCGCTGACCACGCCGGATCCGGTGTCCCTGCAGCGCGAGGTCCGTCGACTGCTGGACGCAGGCGCCCAGGCGCTCGCGATGGAGGTGTCGTCGATCGGGCTCGATCAGGGGCGCGTCACCGGCATGAAGTTCGATGTCGCGCTGTACACGAACCTGACGCGCGATCACCTCGACTACCACGGGACCATGGAGCGGTACGAAGCGGCCAAGGCCCTGCTGTTCGACTGGCCCACGCTCTCGCACGCGGTCATCAACGTCGACGACGCGGCGGCGGTGCGCCTGATCCCGCGCCTGCTCGAACGCGGCGTGCGAACCATCGGGTTCAGCGCCACCGGGGCCGCGGGCGACCGCCGGCTGGCGCACATGCTGACCGCCGAGAACATCCTCCCGACCGCCGACGGGCTCGGCTTCCTGGCGAAGCTCGATGGCTCAGGCGTCGCGGTCGAAGTGCCCGTGGTCGGGCACTACAACGTCTCGAACCTGCTTGGCGTCGTCGGGGTCGCGGTCGCCTGCGGCGTGAATTTCGCGGCGGCCGTCGCAGCGCTGCCCCACCTGGCCCCGCCGCTCGGACGCATGCAACGGGTCGTCCAGCCCGATGCTCCGCTCGCCGTCGTCGATTACGCGCACACGCCGGATGCCCTGGCACAGGCGCTGCTCGCGCTGCGTCCGCTCGCGGAGTCGCGGCGCGGGAAGATCTGGGTCGTGTTCGGGGCCGGCGGGGATCGCGACCCGGGAAAGCGTGCGCCGATGGGCGCGGCGGCGGCCGGCGGGGCCGACGTCGTTGTCGTCACGAGCGACAACCCGCGCACCGAGGATCCGTCGGCCATCGTCGCGCAGGTCGCGCTGGGTGCGCGCGACGCGCGGGAACTGGTCTGCCTGCTGGACCGCACCGAGGCGATCGCCCACGCCGTGCAGAAGGCCGCTCGCGAGGACATCGTCCTGGTGGCCGGCAAGGGCCACGAGGACTACCAGGTCATCGGCACGAGCCGGCAGCCGTACTCCGACCTTGCACAGGTCCGCACGGCGCTTTCCGAGCGGGGCCGCCGGTGAGCGCGCACGGCCGCTCCGAAGCGCTCATCCCGAGCGCGCAGCGCGCGGGTAGTCCAGTGAGCGCGCACGGCCGCTCCGAAGCGCTCATCCCGAGCGCGCAGCGCGCGGGTAGTCCAGTGAGCGCGCACGGCCGCTCCGAAGCGCTCATCCCTGCGCGCGCAGCGCGGAGGGCAGTCCAGTGAGCGCGCTGATGACCGTCAGCGAACTCGCCCGCGCGGTGGCGGCGCTGGACGCGCGGGGCGACGGCCGCATCGGATTCTCGAGCGTGTCGACCGACACGCGGACGCTCGCGCCCGGGGCGCTCTACGTCGCTCTGCGGGGGGAGCGCTTCGATGGCCACGACTACGTTGCCGCGGCGCGCGAGGGCGGCGCGGCGGCCGCGCTGGTGGAGCGCGTCGTCGACGCCGACTTGCCGCAGGTCGTCGTGGCGGACAGCAGGCGCGCGCTCGGTCTCGCGGCCGCTCAGTGGCGCGCGCGGTTTTCACTGCCCGTCATCGCGGTGGCCGGAAGCAACGGCAAGACCACGGTCACGCAGATGATCGCCTCGATCCTGGCGGCGGCGCACGGCGACAAGGGGCGCCTGGCGACGCGGGGCAATCTCAACAACGAGATCGGCGTGCCGCTGATGCTGTGGCAGCTCGCCAGGCAACACCGCGCCGCGGTGTTCGAGCTCGGCATGAGCCACGCTGGCGAGATCGCCTATCTCGCCGAACTCGTGCGTCCGACCGTTGCGCTGGTCAACAACGCGCAGCGCGAGCACCAGGAGTTCATGCGGTCGGTCGAGGCGACGGCGTACGAGAACGGCGAAGTGATCGCCGCGCTGCCGCTGTCCGATGACGGCGTAGCCGTGTTCCCGGCCGACGACGCCTGCACTTCGATCTGGAGGCAGATCGCAGGGACCCGGCGCGTCGTCGACTTCGCAATCGAAGCCGACGCGGTCGTCACGGCGACCTACACGCTGCGCGCGGAGGGCGCGCGCGTGTCGATGGCGACGCCGCTCGGGCTGATCGACGTCGACCTGGCCGTGACCGGCGTGCACAACGTGCGCAACGCGCTGGCCGCCGTGGCGTGCGCGATCGGCGCCGGCGTCGACGCCGGATCGATCGCGGAAGGACTGCGCGCGTTCCGGCCGGTCGCCGGACGGGGGGTGCGACTCGTTACGAGCGAGGGCGGTTTGCTGATCGACGACACCTACAACGCGAACCCCGATTCGGTGCGCGCCGCCATCGACCTGCTGGCGGGCTTCGAGGGCGAGCGCGTGCTGGTGCTGGGCGACATGGGCGAAGTCGGCGAGCGCGGTCCGGAGTTCCACCGCGAGGTCGGTGCCCATGCGCGCGAGCGCGGCGTCGACGGACTGTTCGCGCTCGGCCCGATGGCGAGAGACGCCGTGGATGCGTTCGGCGAGGGCGCCGTGCATTGCGCCGACATCGACTCCGTGCTGGTTGCGCTGCGGCCGCGGCTCGGTCCGTCGGTCACGGTGCTGGTCAAGGGATCGCGGTTCATGCGGATGGAGCGCGTCGTGCAGGCGCTGGCCGCCACGCCGCCGGAAGGGGTGCACTGAGTGTTGCTCGAACTGTTCGAATGGCTGGCGCAGGACATCCGCGCGTTCAACGTCTTCTCTTACCTGACCTTGCGCGCGGTGCTCGCCGCCGCCACCGCGCTGCTGATCAGCCTGGCCGCCGGGCCGTGGGTGATCCGGCGGCTGACGGCGCTGAAGATCGGACAGGCCGTGCGCAGCGACGGACCGCAGTCGCACCTCGTGAAGAGCGGCACGCCGACGATGGGCGGAGCGCTGATCCTGATCTCGATCGGCGTGACGACGCTGCTGTGGGCCGACCTCTCCAACCGTTTCGTGTGGGTGACGCTGATCGTCACGATCGGTTTCGGCTGGATCGGCTGGGTCGACGACTACCGCAAGGTCGTCCATCGCAACCCGAAGGGCATGAGCGCGCGGGAGAAGTACTTCTGGCAGTCGGTGATCGGCCTGTCCGCCTCGTTTTATCTCGCCTTCGCGATCGCGGCGCCGTCGACCGACAAGATCTGGGTGCTGATGGGACAGTGGTTCACCAGCGGCTTCTACATCGACCTGCCGCCGCGCTCCGACCTGATCGTGCCGTTCTTCAAGAACGTCGCCTATCCGCTCGGCGTGTTCGGCTTCGTGCTGCTGTCGTACTTCGTGATCGTCGGAACGAGCAATGCGGTGAACCTGACCGACGGCCTCGACGGACTCGCGATCATGCCCACGGTGATGATCGGCGCGGCGCTCGGCGTGTTCGCCTACGTCATCGGCCGGGCGGACTTTGCGAAGTACCTGCTGTTCCCGTACATCCCGGGCGCCGGCGAACTCGTGATCATCTGCGGCGCGATCGCCGGCGCCGGCCTCGGCTTCCTGTGGTTCAACGCCTATCCGGCGGAAGTGTTCATGGGCGACGTCGGCGCCCTGGCGCTCGGCGGCGCGCTCGGAACGATCGCGGTCATCACGCGGCAGGAGATCGTGCTCTTCATCATGGGCGGCGTCTTCGTGATGGAGACGGTGTCCGTGATGCTCCAGGTCGGTTACTTCAAGTGGACCAAGGGCAAGCGCATCTTCCGGATGGCGCCGCTGCACCACCACTTCGAGCTGTCCGGCTGGAAGGAGACGCAGGTCGTCGTCCGGTTCTGGATCATCAGCATGATGCTGGTGCTGGTCGGGCTGTCCACGTTGAAGCTCCGATGAGCGCCGCGACGGGCCGCCCCGAGCAAGCTCGCGCCGCAGCGCGCAGCGCGGAGGCTCCTGCCCCCCGTGCTCTCGTACTCGGACTCGGCGACAGCGGCCTCGCGATGGCGCGCTGGCTGGCCATCGAGGGCTTCGGCCTGCGCGTGGCCGACACGCGCGCGGAGCCGCCGCGGCGCGCGTCGCTCGCGGCCGACTGCCCGTCGGCCGAGTTCGTCGGCGGTGCCTTCTCGCAGGCGCTGCTCGACGGCGTCGAACTGGTGGCGATCAGCCCCGGCCTGGCGCCGACGCTTCCCGACGTCGCCGCGCTGCTGAAGCAGGCGAAGGCGGGCAAGGTCGAGGTCGTCGGCGAGATCGAACTGTTCGCGCGCGCGCTGGCCCGCTTGAAGGCCGGGCGCGGTTATGCGCCGAAGGTCGTCGGCGTCACCGGCACCAACGGCAAGACCACGACCACCCGGCTCGCCGGGCTGCTGCTCGAACGCTCCGGGATGAAGGTGGCGGTCGCCGGCAACATCGCCCCGGCCGTGCTCGACGTGCTGCGCGACGCGCTGGCCGGCGACAACCTGCCCGAGGCCTGGGTGCTCGAGCTGTCGAGCTTCCAGCTCGCCACCACGCGTTCGCTCGAGTGCGACGCCGCGGCCGTGCTCAACGTCACGCAGGACCACCTCGACTGGCACGGCACGATGGACGCGTACGGCGCGGCCAAGGCGCGCATCTTCTCGGCGAGGACGGTCCAGGTGCTGAACCGCGGCGACGAGCGCGTGATGGCGATGGCGCGCAGGGGCTCGGAGGTCGTGACGTTCGGCACCGACGCGCCGTCCAGCGCGAACTCGTACGGCCTGCTGCTCGACAACGGCATCACGTGGCTCGCGTGGGCCGAGGACCTGAGCCCGCCGGGCCGGCGTCGCAGGACGAATCCGGACGTGCCGGCGCCGCCTCCCGAGATTCATCTGCACCGGTTGATGCCGACCGATGCGCTGCAGATCCGCGGCCGGCACAACGCGGCCAACGCGCTGGCGGCGGTCGCGCTCGCGCGCGCCGTCGGCTGCCCGCTCGGGCCGCTGCTGCACGCACTGCGCTCCTACCGGGGCGAGCCGCATCGGGTGGAGCCGATCGCGACCGTCCGCGGGGTCGAGTACGTCGACGACAGCAAGGGCACCAACGTCGGCGCCACGGTGGCGGCCCTGGACGGGCTCGGAGGCGAGGGACGCAAGCTCGTCGTGATCCTCGGTGGCGAAGGCAAGGGACAGGACTTCGGCCCCCTCGTCGACCCGGTTGTCCGCCACGCGCGGGCGGTCGTTCTGATCGGGCGCGATGCGCCGGCGATCCGCGCGGTGCTCGAACAGGGTGCCCGTGGCGTGACCCTGCACGGCGCCGACACGCTGCCCGAGGCCGTCGAGACCGCGGCGGCCGAAGCGCGCGAAGGCGACGCGGTCCTGCTGTCGCCCGCCTGCGCCAGCCTCGACATGTTCCGCAACTACGTGCACCGCTCGGAAGTGTTTGCCGATGCGGTGCGGGAACTCGCCGCGGAGGTCGGCCAGCCGTGCTGAAGCCGTTCACCGACTGGTTCCGCCGCGGCGGGCGGCGCCGCGAATTCGATCCGGCCGGGTCGATGATGGCGTTCGCCGGTCTCGGCACGGGCGGGAGCGCATCGGCCGCGCGCACCTCGCTGCCCGGCGTGGACCGGGCACTCGTCGGCGTCGTGCTGGCCCTGATCATGCTCGGCACGGTGATGGTGTACTCGGCGTCGATCGCGCTCGCCGACTCGCCCCGCTACAACGTCGCGCCGACGCACTTCGTCGCGCGCCACGTGCTCTCGCTCGGCATCGCATTCTGCGCGGCGGCGATCGCGTTCCAGGTGCCGATGGCCACCTGGCAGCGCCTGGCACCATGGATCTTCGCGGGAGCGATGGTGCTGCTGGTGCTGGTGCTGATCCCGGGCGTGGGCAAGGGCGTCAACGGAGCGCGTCGCTGGGTGCCGCTCGGCTTCCTGAACCTGCAGCCATCCGAACTGATGAAGGTCGCCTGCGTCCTGTACGCGGCGAACTTCACGGTCCGCAAGCAGGACTACATGCACCACTTCGGCAAGGGCTTCCTGCCGATGGCCGTCGTGATGGCGATGATCGGCGCGCTGCTGCTGCTCCAGCCCGACCTCGGTGCCTTCGGCGTGATCGTCGCCATCGCGATGGGGATCCTGTTCCTCGGCGGCGTCAACGGCAAGCTGTTCGCCGGCATCACGGTCGTGCTGGGACACGTCGACGAGCTGCCGCTGGGACTCGAGAAAATCCTCGTCCTTGGCCGATGCGCCAAGACCGTCGCCGACCGGGGCGTCTTCGTTCCGGGCTGCCCGCCTCACCACACGGCGATCGAAAAGGCAGCCTGTGAGGTCGCCGGAATC
>CAYGXL010000025.1:0-1362 GCA_964353935.1 uncultured Burkholderiaceae bacterium
GACTGCTGTTCCAGCAGCAGGATGCGGTTCCGCATCAACTCCCGCTCGCCCAGCTGGATGCGAAGCTTGCCGCGGTGGTTGGCCATCGCTACGTCGATGGAGCCGGGGGAGAAGGACGGTTGCTCGATCTCCTTCACGTACTGACTGTGGTGCATCAACACTTGTGCTGCCTTGGCTTCGCGATTCAATGCCAGGAGTTCGTGCAAATAGATCAAAGCAACGTCTGGCTGTCCCGCAGCTTCGTATCCGGCCACACAGGCAGATAGGCTCTCTCGCACCTCCGACCGTACACTTTTCCGCGCTGTCTCTAGGGACTTCTTCAACCTGGTCAGTCCAACGTCGCTCATCCCCGAGTGGATCTCCACCAGCCCGCTGGTCATCTCTGCCGAAAGCTGCGCTCTCGCAGCTCCCGACACAACGGCGAGAGCCCGCGCGGCGTCACTGTGTGCTCTAGCTCCATCAATCTCGCCGATCTCAAGCAATAGTCTTGCGTATGTCGACTCCGCATTTACTCGCGACAGGCGATCTTGCGCTGAGCGGGGGTCCGCGTTCACCTTTAGTGACTCGCGTACCGCTTTGAGGCCGGTCTTTATGTTTCCCAAATACAAGGCGCAGGCAGCCAAGTTGGTCTTGGCTGCCTGTGCGAGTGAGCCGGGGTTGTCCAACGTTTCACAGACCTCCGCGGCTCGCTGATAGCAGGCGACCGCATCTGGGTACTGGGCAGTCGCTTGGAAGGCCACTCCGAGGTTGTTCCAAATTCGTGCTTCTGCGAGCTTGTCTCCAATTTCCTTGGACAGCCTTAGCGCTTTCGAATAGCAGTCGGTTGCTTCGGGTAGGTTGCCAGTGTTTACCCACATCACTCCGAGAAACGTTAGCGCCTTTCGCTCAAGCGACTTATCGCGGAGTTTTGCTGAGTAATCTGCCGCCCGTCTTGCCGGGTCGAGCGAAAGGGCCGGTTGTGCCGCCAAGTAAAAGTACTCGGCGATGGCGAGCAGACAGTTGACCAGTGCCCCGGACGGCGACTCTACGTCGGCCGTAGATAGCGTTAGGCGTGCTGCCTCAACGAGGGCGGCGGAGTCTGGGGTTGGATCGCGCGCCGCAAGTTCAAGCTTTGGTAACAGTGCTCGGCATGTTTCTTCATCGCCGACACTTGTCCGAGCCGTTACAGCATCAATGATCGCCGCCGATGGGAGAGTACTCACGTGACTTTGGGGGTTGCTATTTCCCTCCCTGAACGTTTACATTCGTAGTAGCCCGTCAATCGGCCGAAAAGCGGGTAGTTTCACTCTTAAATCTAAAAGAAGTGCTTCGACGCGGACGGAGGAAGTTCCATGGATCAGGTCATTGAACAAGTGCTTGATA
>CAYGXL010000025.1:1462-23994 GCA_964353935.1 uncultured Burkholderiaceae bacterium
TTGATGTCGCCGATGCCGCAGCCGCGCGTCTTCGGGTTGCGCTCGGTGTTCTCGAACACCCATTCGTACACGGCGCGGGCCTTGTTGATGCGCTCGAAGGCGGGCCTACAGCAACGCGCGGATCGTTCTGACGAGCTTCGGACCTGTCCAGTCGGCGCCGCCGATCAGCACGTGCTTCACGTGCCCGGCGCGATCCACCAGGTAGCTGGCAGGGAACATCCGCACGCCCCAGGCTTTCGCGACCGCGCCATCGGTGTCCCGCACGACCGGGAACGTGATGCCGGCCTTGTCGATGAACGCCTTGATGCGCGCCGGGCTTTCCTGGTAGTTCACTCCGAGCACTTCGAAGCCTGGAGCGAACTGGTCGCGCACCCGTTGGAGCGACGGCATTTCCGTCACGCACGGCTCGCACCAGGTCGCCCAGAAGTTCACGAGCACGACCTTCCCGAGCAGGCTGGCGAGCGTGAACGGATCGCCGCCGGGCGTGTAGAGGTCGATGGGCGGCGCCGCTGGCGGTCCTTTCCAGTCGGTCATGACACCCGCAGCGCGCGCCTGGCCTCCGATCGCGGCGAGGGCCGCGGCCAGGAGCACCGTCCGACGACGCATCGCCTTAACCCTCGACGACGATGCCGCTGCCCGCCTCGAGCCGCCCGATCACTCGCGCGTGCTCGAAACCTTCGTCGGCGAAGATCTTCAGCACTTCCCGCACGGCGTCCGGCGCGCACGCCACGAGCAGTCCACCGCTGGTCTGCGGATCGGTCAGCAGCGCCTTCATGGTGTCGCTCACGCCGTTCAGGTGGACGTGATGTCCGTAGCCCGCCCAGTTGCGTCCGGAGGCGCCGGTGACGAAACCCTCGGCAACGAGCGCTTCGACGTCGGGAAGCAGCGGAACCGCCTTCAGGTCGAGCGTCGCGCGCAGCTTGCTGCCGAGGCAGATCTCGTTCAGGTGACCCAGCAGCCCGAATCCGGTCACGTCGGTGAGGGCATGCACGTCATCCATGTCGGCCAGGCGACGGCCGGGCGTGTTGAGCTGCGTGGTGTTCGCGATCATCTGCCGGTAGCCGTCGGCATCCAGTCGATCCTTCTTGAGCGCGGCCGAGTAGATGCCGATGCCAAGCGGCTTGCCGAGGATCAGCACGTCGCCCGGCCGGGCATCCGCGTTCTTCTTCACCTTGCTCGGATGCACCAGGCCCATCACGACCAGTCCGTAGATGGGTTCGACCGAATCGATCGTGTGGCCGCCCGCGATCGGGATGCCGGCCGCGGCGCACACGGACTGTCCGCCGTCGACGATCCTGCGGATCACGTCGATCGGCAGCTTGTTGACCGGCATCGCCAGCAGCGCCAGCGCCATGATCGGCGTGCCGCCCATCGCATAGACGTCCGAGATGGCGTTGGTCGCGGCGATCCGCCCGAAGTCGTACGGATCGTCGACGATCGGCATGAAGAAGTCGGTGGTCGCGATCAGCGCCTGCTGGTCGTTGATCTGGTAGACGGCGGCGTCGTCGGCGGTCTCGATGCCGACCAGCAACTGCGGCGGGATCACGCCTTGCGCCCCCTTGAGGATCTCGCCGAGAACGCCGGGCGCGATCTTGCAGCCGCAGCCGCCGCCGTGCGAGAAGGAAGTGAGCTTGAGGGGAAGGTCGTTCGGAGCGTTCATCGTGGCCGCAGTGGATTGTTCTCGAGCGAATTATGGACGAGGCGCCGCAGCGTTCTCCCTTCGCGGGCCGGGGCGAAGAGCCTGGCTCGGCGTCGCGCGGCGGCCTGAAGCCCGCGGTAGAACCCCGGCTCGCTTTCGGCTCGCAGCAGCAGCGCCTTCGCCGCACCGACGTCGCCGACCGGGAACAGGCCGGGATAGTCCGGGCCGAGCAGGCCCACATTGCCTGCGCAGTCGGACGCGATCACCGGCGTGCCCGACTGCAGGGCTTCGACGATCACCGTCGCGCCGCCTTCTTCCTTCGAGGGGTGCAGCAGCACGCGGGCGCGACGGATCAACGCGCGCGCCTCGGCGCCCGAAACGCCGCCGAGCCAGCGGTAGTGGTCGGTGGCGCGCGCCGTGGATTGCGCGGCGCGCGACCAGCCGCGCTCCAGCGCCATGCCGGCGTGCAACACGCGGATTCGTGAGTGATCGGGCAGCGCACGCGCCAATCGCATCGGCAGCCGCGGGTCCTTCACGGCCCGCAGGTGGCCGACGACGGCGACGTCGAAGGTGCGGTGGCGCGGCGCCAGGGGCGTGAGCGGTGTCGCCGACGGCAGGACGACGTGGGCCTTGGAGCGCCAGCGCGCCGGCAGGGCGTCGCGACCGAGTTCGTTGAGCACGACGAGCCTGCTCGCAAGACCGAGCGAACGCCGCGCCGTGGCATCGAGTCCGCCGTAGAGATCCGTTCCGGTCAGCACGACGAGCAGCGCCCGGTCCGGATGCGCCCGCGCGAACGCGTCGATCGACGCCGCGGAGCGGCCGGCGTGCAACGCGATCAGTGCATCGAACGGGCGACCGTTCCACGCTGTCGCCACCTGCACGCGGAAAGCGGGCCGCAGCAGGCGGGCCCACCGGGATGCCGTGTGCCAGTTGCCGTTGTTGGCGTCGGCCAGGTACGGCGTGACGATGCAGACCGAGGTACGACGGACCATGGGAAGGACTCCTGCAACGCCGGCGCGCAAGCCTTTGCCCGGCGCCTACCGGCCCCCTGCTGCGCGCCGGTCTTCCCGAATCATCGCGGCCGCCTTCTCGGCGATCATCAGCGTCGGCGAGTTGGTGTTGCCCGACGTGATGGCCGGCATGATCGACGCATCGACGATGCGCAGCCCGCCGAGGCCGCGCACCCGCAGGCGCGAATCGACCACCGCCGTCGGGTCATCGTCGCGTCCCATGCGGCACGTGCTGACCGGATGAAAGATCGTGGTGCCGATGTTGCCGGCGGCCTGCACCAGTTCGTCGTCGCTCGCGAACTGCGGGCCCGGCAGGAACTCCTCCGGCTGGAACGGCGCGAGCGCGGGCTGCGCCGCGACGCGGCGCGTGATGCGCAGCGAGTCGATCGCGACCTTGCGGTCCTCGTCGGTGCTGAGGTAACGGGGGTTGATGGCCGGCGCGGCGCGCGGGTCCGGGCTCTTGATGCGCACGTGGCCGCGCGACGTCGGCCGCAGGTTGCAGATGCTCGACGTGAACGCGTTGAACGGATGCAGCGGGTCGCCGAACTTGTCGAGCGACAGCGGCTGGGTGTGGATCTCGACGTTCGCGGTGGCGTGCTCCGGCGACGAGCGCGTGAACCCGCCGAGCTGGCTCGGCGCCATCGTCAGCGGTCCGGAGCGGAAGAGCAGGTACTCCAGTCCCATGGCTGCCTTGCCGAAGAGGCTGTGCACCCGCTGGTTCAACGTGACGACGTTCTTCACCTTGAACGCCATGCGCAGCTGCAGGTGGTCCTGCAGGTTCTCGCCCACGCCCGGCATCTCGTGCAGCACGGCAATGCCGTGCTGCTGCAGCAGGGCGCCCGGCCCGACGCCGGACAGCTGCAGGATCTGGGGTGATCCGATGCTGCCGGCGGCGAGGATCGTCTCGACGCGCGCGGTCACGGCTTCGGCCTGGCCACCGCGGTCAAACTCGACCCCGGTGCAGCGCCGGCCATCGAGCGTGATCCGGCGCACCTGCGCGTCGGTCATCACCGTCAGGTTGGGACGGTTCATCACGGGCGTCAGGAACGCACGCGACGTGTTCAGGCGCACGCCCTTGGTCTGGTTGACGAGGAAGTAGCTGCAGCCCTCGTTGTCGCCGCGGTTGAAGTCGTCGATCTTCGGGATGCCGGCCTCGGCCATCGCCTCGCGGTACGCGTCGAGGATGTCCCAGCGCAGCCGTTGCGGCTCGACGCGCCACTCTCCGCCCGCGCCGTGCGCCTCGTCCGCACCGCGGAAGTAGTCCTCGCTCTGGCGGAAGATGGGCAGGACCGACTCCCAGTTCCACGAGGAATCGCCGGTCATCTGCGCCCAGCCGTCGTAGTCCGCCGCCTGGCCGCGCATGTAGATCATCGCGTTGATCGACGAGCAGCCGCCCAGCACCTTGCCGCGCGCGTAGATGATGGAACGGCCGTTGAGGCCGGGGTCAGGCTCGGTCTTGAAGCACCAGTCGGTGCGCGGATTGTTGATGCAGAAAAGGTAGCCGACGGGGATCTTGATCCAGATCCAGTCGTCCTTGCCGCCGGCCTCGATCAGCAGGACCGTGACGTCCGGGTCGGCCGACAGCCGGTTGGCGAGCAGGCAGCCCGCGGTGCCGGCGCCGACGATCACGTAGTCGTATCGATGTTCCTTCATGACTTCGTTCCCCGTGCCCGGCTTCAGTGTGGGCCGGGTCAAGATTCGATTCTGGACCGAATCCGATCGCTGCAAAGTGGCGACACCTGCCTTCGATTGTCTCGCTATCCTTCGGCACCCTGACCCGGACTCTCAGGCTGTCTCCATGCCATACACATACGTCGTTCGATTGCTGTTCGTCTTCGCGCTGATCACATCGCTCGGTACGGCGCTGGGGCGCGCGGCCGCGCAAGGCGGAGATCTCGCGACTTCCTACGCCGAGGCCCAGGAACGGGGTCGGCGCGACGAGAGTGATCCGGAGACGATGGGCTATCACCGCGACGTGCTGCTGCCCGAGTTCAGCGCGCGCTACCGTTCATTGCTCGGAGCGTGCCAGGCATCCTTGCCGCAGCCCGACCAGACGCCATTTTCATTCGTGGCGGCCATCGGTCCGCAGGGCGAAGTGCTGCGGATCTGGAGCGATCGCAGTCCGCCGGTGTACTCGTGCCTGCGCGGGCGCTTGCTGTTCGAGCGCTTCACGCCGCCGCCGCGGGCGCCGTTCTACCTCTACGTTCACATGCGGTTCACGAAGTGACCGCGGCAGCGCTCTACGGCATCTGGATCTTGCCGCCGCCGCCCATCCCGCCCGGCGCGAAGCCGCCCCCGCCCTGGCCTGGCAGCACGAGCGATGAAGCGGCCTGGCGGCGCATGTCCTGAAGTTCGCGCACGGTCCGTTCGACAGCCACCTTGGCGGCATCCGCATAGCCGGCCACGGCGTCACCGAGGGTCCTGCCTTCGATCTCGAAGCTCACCGGCAGCGGACCCATCTGCGTCATGATCTGGGCTTCCCCCACGTACACGACGTTGCGGGCGCTGTCGGTTGCGCCGTTCCCGTCGACGGGAACCAGCGCGCGGATGGTGCCGACGCGCCGGTCGGTGTAGATCTCCTCGCGGTACAGCGAGGCCGCGTCCATCGTGATGTCCAGATCGCCGGTGGTGGCCATGGTTTCTCCTGAGCGTCGTGCGTGCGGCCGGGCAAGAATGCGGCCCTGAGGGGCGCCGAGTATAGGCGAGCGTCGTCGGCCTGACCGGGATCAAGGAGCCGCAGAGGCTCGCGGTTAGCCTGCGGCGAATCATCTTCTGAAGCGCTGTTTCCAAGAACCCGATGCCGGACCGACTCGAGGCCCTGGGCCTGCAACCCTTGCGAGTCAAGGGTCGCCAGTTGCTGCCGATCGTGCAGGGCGGCATGGGCGTGGGCATTTCCGCGCATCGGCTCGTCTCCGCGGTGGCGCGCGAGAACGCGGTGGGCACGATCGCGTCGGTGGACCTGCGGCATCACCACGCCGACCTGATGGAGCAGTGCAAGGACGTGCGCGACCGCACCGTGCTCGATCGCCTGAACCTCGTCGCGCTGGATCGCGAGATCCGGTCCGCGAAGCAGCAGTCCGAGGGCCGCGGCCTGATCGCGGTGAACGTGATGAAGGCGGTCGACCAGCACCCGGCGCTGGTGCGACAGTCGTGCGAATCGGGGGTCGACGCGATCGTGATGGGCGCCGGGCTGCCGCTCGACCTGCCCGAGATGTGCGCCGGATTTCCCGGCGTGGCGCTGATCCCGATCCTGTCCGACGCCCGCGGCGTGGCGATCGTGCTGCGTCGCTGGATGCGCAAGGGCCGCCTGCCCGACGCCATCGTCATCGAGCATCCGGCCTACGCGGGCGGGCACCTCGGTGCGCCCCGGATCGACGAACTGCACGACCCGCGCTTCGAGTTCGATCGCGTGATCGAAGGCGTGCTCACGACGTTCCGCGACCTGCAGATCGAGGGGGAGAAGGTCCCGTTGATCGCGGCCGGAGGGATCAACACGCACGAGAAGCTGCTCGGCACGCTGCAGCTCGGCTACGCCGCCGTGCAGCTGGGCACGCCGTTCGCGGTGTGCGAGGAAGGCGATGCCCACATCAATTTCAAGAACGTCCTCGCAGGCGCGAAGCCGGAGGACATCGTCGAGTTCATGAGCGTGGCCGGGCTGCCCGCGCGCGCCGTGAAGACCATCTGGCTCGAGCGCTACCTGCGGCGGGAGCACGTGCTGCAGGCCGAGGCCGCCGCGTTCGAGGAGTCCCACAAGGGCCAGCCGGTCGACCGTGTCGCCAAGTGCAGCGGCGCGCTGATGTGCCTGTCCGTGTGCGGACTGCGCGACGGCATCCCGAAGATCGGACAGTTCTGCATCGACACCCAGCTCGCCGCGGCCCTGCGCGGCGAACTGTCGCGCGGACTCTTCTTCCGCGGCGCTTCGTCGGTGCCGTTCGGCGCCGCGATCCGCCCCGCGCGTGAACTGATCGACTACATGCTGACCGGCCGCATGCCGGCGGCGCTTTCGGACGCGGCCGCGGCGCGCTGACTCATTCGAGCCCGGTCGGGATTCCCATCATCTTGCTGAAGCCGCAGTCCACGTGGGTGATTTCCGCGGTCACGCCGGAGGCGAGATCGGACAGCAGGAACGCGGCGACGTTGCCGACGTCCTCGATCGAGACGTTGCGGCGGAGCGGCGCCGTGCTCTCGACGACGGCGAAGATCTTCGAGAAGCCCTTGATGCCCGCCGCGGCCAGCGTCTTGATCGGGCCGGCGGAAATGCCGTTGACCCGGATGCCGCGCGGGCCGAGGCTCGCCGCCAGGTAGCGCACGCTCGCCTCCAGGCTCGCCTTCGCCAGGCCCATCGTGTTGTAGCTCGGGACCGCGCGCTCTGCGCCCAGGTAGGTCAGCGTCAGCAGCGCGCCGTTGCGTCCTTCCATCAGGGGCAGTGCCGCCTTGGCAAGCGCGGGGAAGCTGTACGCAGAGACGTCGTGCGCAATGCGGAAGTTCTCGCGCGACAGCCCGTCGAGGAAGTCGCCCGCGATCGCCTCGCGCGGCGCGAAGCCGATCGAATGCACGAGTCCGTCGAGTCCGCCCCAGCGCTCCCTGAGCGCACGGAACGCCGCGTCGATCTGCGCATCGTCCGTCACGTCCATGTCGAACACGGCGTCGGATCCGAACTCCGCTGCAATCTCGGTGATGCGCTGCTTGAAGCGATCCCCCACGTAGGTGAACGCGAGTTCGGCGCCCTCGCGCTTGCACGCCTGGGCGATGCCGTAGGCGATGGAGCGATTGGACAGGACGCCGGTGATGAGCAGCCGCTTGCCTTGCAGGAAACCCATGTGCGTATCGACCGAGAGGTGAAAGAGGCGCCGACTGGCGGCGGCGCGCAGTATAGGCGGTGCCGCCCGTCGACGCTCAGCGGGCAGTGGAGACGCGCACCGGTGAAGGCTTCTCGGCGCGCGGCGCCGGCTTGGCGGCCGACTTCGCGGGTGTCGCCTTCGCGGGCGCTTTCACCGCGGCGTCGGCCTTCGGCGAGGGCGCGGAAGCCGCCTTGTTGCCGGCCGAGGTCTTGGCGACCCCGGTCTTTGCGGCGCGCGCCTTGGGAGCCGGAACGGTGAGCTCGAGTCGCTGCCCGGCAAAGAGCGTCGGCGCGGTCAGGTGGTTCCAGGCGATGACGTCCTTTTCGTCGACGTTCCACCGCCGGGCGACCGCGTGCAACGTGTCGCCGCGACGGACCCGGTACGTCACCTTGCGCAGGTTCGCCTGCTCGGGGACCAGCGCGAACCGGGCTTCGAGGCTTCCCGCCGGGATGTCTCCGTCCATCGTCTCGTCGCGCGGGATCAGGATCGTCGAGCCTGTCGCAAGGCGGTAGCGCGGCGGCACGCGGTTGGCTTCGCGCAACTGCTGCTCGTTGATGCCGGCGCGCTTTGCGACCGAGGCGATCGTGTCGCTCGGCGCCATCTGGTAGGTGGTCCAGCTCGCCAGCGGCTGGCCGGTCGCTTCCCACGCCGCGAGGTTCGCGTGGAACACCTCGGCCTTGTCCGCGGGCAGCAGCAGCTTCGCTCCGGCGGCGCCGACGATCACGGGGCGATTGAATGCGGGGTTCAGCGCGCGGAAGTCGGCCGTGTTCATCTCGGCGAGGCGTGCCGCCGTGTCGACGTCGATGTCGCGGGTCTTCGGCACCGCGACGAAGTAGGGCGCGTCGTCGATCCGCGGCAGCGCAACGCCCCAGCGTTCGGGTTCGGAAACGATGTTCTTGATGGCCTGCAGCTTCGGCACGTAGTACGCCGTCTCCTGCGGCATCTTCAGGCTCGTGTAGCCGGTTGGTTTCTTCGCGCGGCGGTTCTTCTCGATGGCGCGCGAGACCGCGCCTTCGCCCCAGTTGTAGGAGGCGAGCGCGAGGTGCCAGTCGCCGAACATGTCGTGCAGCTTCTGCAGGTAATCGAGCGCGGCGCGGGTCGACTCGATCACGTCGCGGCGCTCGTCGTGCCACATGTTCTGCGCGAGGTCGTAGTGCTTGCCCGTCGACGGGATGAACTGCCACAGGCCCGCCGCCTTCGCCGTGGAAAGCGCTTCCGGCTGGAACGCGCTCTCGACGAAGGGGAGCAGCGCGAGTTCGGTCGGCATGCCGCGCCGCTCGATTTCCTCGACGATGTGGAAGAGATACTTGCGCGAGCGCTGCGCCATGCGGTCGATGTACTCGCCCTGGTTCGCATACCACCGGGTGCGGTTGTCCGCGAGCGGGGTTGCCAGATCGGGCATCGCGAAGCCGCGCCGGATCCGGTCCCAGAGGTTGTTCGGCGGCATCGGCGGCAGGACAAGCGCCGGATCGCGCGGAATCGAGACCACGGACTGCGAGTCGTCGATCTTGTCGACGAGTTCGCCCATCGGGTCAGGAGTCGGTATCGCCGAGGGCGCCGCAATCGCGCCAATGGCTCCGGTCGCAGGCGACGCCGCCGGGGCCACCGTGGTGGCGAGCGAGACCGGTGCAGCGGCCGCGGCGGTCGCGGTCGCTCCCTGAACCGTGCCGGAGGCGACGGCGTTCCCGGACCCGATGTCCGTCTGCATTCCTCCCGGTGCCGCGCAGGCACACAGGGAGGCTGTGGCGAGTACCGCTAGAACTCGTCGCATTCGCAGGAATCAAAAAGGGGGTCGAAGCAGTGTATGAAATCGAGGGTGGCGGCACAAGTTGTTGACCTAGCGAAAGTCGTTCTTCTTTTCCCTCAACGCAGCAAACATCGCCGTACGGTCGACCGCATCGGCGGTACGGCCAGTGACCGACGCGCGCACTTCCGGCACGTCGCAGCGCAGGAACGGGTTGGTGGCGAGTTCGAGGCCGATCGTCGAGGGGACCGTCGGTTCGCCCCGGTGGCGCGTGGCTTCATCGCGCGCCGCGCGTTCCCGAAGCGCCGCGTTTCCGGGCTCGACCGTGAGCGCGAAGCGGATGTTCGACAAGGTGTACTCGTGGGCGCAGTGCACGAGGGTCGAGGCCGGCAGCGCGGCCAGCGCATCGAGCGATGCAACCATCTCCCGGGCCGTTCCTTCGAACAGCCGTCCGCATCCGCACGCAAACAGCGTGTCGCCGCAGAACAGCAGCGGCGGCGCATGGCGCGCGGCGAAGTACGCGATGTGACCCGCTGTGTGGCCCGGCACATCGATGACCTCGAAGCTGGTCTCGAGCACATCGACGCGGTCGCCGCCGCGCAGCCGGTGGTCGACGCCCTCGATGTCTTCCCCGGCCGGGCCAAAGACCTCGGCGCCCGTCCGCGACTTCAGGTCGAGCACTCCGCCGACGTGGTCGCCATGGTGATGGGTGACTAGAATCGCGGAAAGCCGAAGGTTGTGCCGATCCAGCGCGCGCCATACGGGCGTCGCATCGCCGGGATCCACCACGGCGGCCTCATGGCCCCGTACCAGCAGCCAGAGATAGTTGTCGTTGAACGCGGGCAGGGGTGTGACCGTGAGTGCGGACAAGCCGGGAGACGAAGGCATTGCAGGCGGCGGGACGATGAGCGACGGGTCGATTGTGAAGCTGTCCGAGTTTCTGCGCTCGCCGCCGGGCCAGTACGTGCTCGACTGGGAGCGGCAACACCTCGATGCCGCGGTGGCCGACATCTTCGGTTACCACGCCTTGCAACTCGGCCTCCCGCAGATCGACACGCTGCGCGAGAACCGGATGCCGCTGCGCTTCAGTGCGGCGCGGCGGTTGCCCGAGGCGGGCGAGGGGAGCGACGGCAATCGCGTCGCGGTCATCAACCGCTACGAGGAACTGCCGTTCGCGACGCACTCGATCGACCTCGTCGTGATGCCGCACATCCTCGAATTCGCGTCGGATCCGCACCAGGTCCTGCGCGAGGTCGAACGGATCCTCGTGCCTGAGGGCCACGTCATCATCACCGGGTTCAACCCGTACAGCATGTGGGGAGCGCGCCAGTACATGTCCCGCCTGGGCGCGACCTCCTTCCTGCCGCGCGCCGGCCGGTTCATCGCGCTGCCGCGGATCAAGGACTGGCTGAAGCTGCTGTCGTTCGACGTCGAGCGCGGCCGTTTCGCGTGCTATGTGCCGTCGGTCCGCAGCGACCGCTGGCTGGCGCGGTGGCGCTTCCTGGAGAAGGCGGGCGACCGCTGGTGGCCCGTCCTCGGCGCGCTCTACATGCTGACGGCGGTCAAGCGGGTGCGTGGGATGCGACTCGTCGGAGCCGTCTGGGAACGGAAGGAAGAGCCGGTGCGCCGGCTCGCGCCCGCGGCGACCACGCGAGCGATGATGACTGCCGAGGGGCAGACCGCCGTGGTGATCGCGCCGGACGCCGCCAACGAGCACGCGCCGGCGCGGGCGCGGCGATGAAGCACGCGAAGTCGGTGCAGCTCGCCGGTCACGAGGGTCGGCCGCAGGACGGTCCGCATATCGAGATCTGGACCGACGGCGCGTGCAAGGGAAATCCCGGTCCCGGCGGCTGGGGCGCGCTGCTGCGGTATGGCGATCACGAGAAGGAACTCTTCGGCGGCGAGCGGCACACCACCAACAACCGGATGGAACTGACCGCGGTGATCGAGGCGCTCGCTTCCCTCAAGCGCCACTGCAATGTCGTCCTTCACACGGATTCGCAGTATGTCCAGCTCGGGATCTCCGAGTGGATCCCCAACTGGATCCGGCGCGGCTGGAAGACCGCCGACAAGAAACCCGTGAAGAACGCGGATCTGTGGCAGCGGCTGCACGAACTGGCGGCGCGCCACGACGTCCACTGGCGCTGGGTCAAGGGCCACGCCGGGGTCGATGGCAACGAGCGGGCCGACGAACTGGCGAACCGGGGCGTCGAATCGCTGTCTGTATCTCACCGGTCGGAGTAGGCCGGCACCGGCCGGGTGTTAAATTCCCGGCTTGGCGTTCCTCGCGCCGTTACAAAATTTCCGATGAAAAATCAGCGAGTCACATGGGTGGCGGTCGGCGTGTTGCTCGCCGTCGCCGCGGTCGCCTACGTCCTGACGAACCGGAATTCCAGCGGGCCGGCGGTGGCGGGCGTGACAGGCGAGACGAAAGGCGCCGCGACGGCGGGCAGCAAGGCCGATGCGAAGGCGTCGGCGAAAGGCGGCCCCGGCGGGCCCACGCCGGTCGAAGTCTTCGTCGTCGAGCTGAGCAAGGTGCAGGAGGACCTGCAGGCGGTCGGCTCGCTCCGCTCGAACGAGAGCGTGGTGCTGCGGCCTGAAGTCTCCGGGCGCATCGCCACGATCGGCTTCCGCGACGGGCAGGTGGTGAAGAAGGGGCAACTGCTGATCGGGCTTGATGGGACGCTCAATGAAGCCGAGGTCGCGCAGTACAGGGCGGAGTACGACCTGGCGCTGTCGAACCTGAAGCGCAGCGAAGACCTCGCGCGGCAGAAGTTCATCAGTTCGAGCGCCCAGGAAACGGCCGCGTCGAACGCGCAGGTCGCCGAGGCGCGGCTGAAGCTTGCCCAGGCCCGGCTGTCGAAGATGAAGATCGTTTCGCCGTTCGACGGCATCGTCGGCATTCGCGGAGTCAGCCTCGGCGACTACGTGAAGGACGGCACCGACCTGGTGAACGTCGAGGACGTGCGGATCCTGAAGGTCGACTTCAGGCTGCCCGAGCGCAGCCTCGCGCAGGTCAAGGCGGGCCAGGACGTGGAAGTCGTGGCCGACGCGTTGCCCAATGAGCGCTGGCAGGGACAGATCGAGGCGATCAACCCGCGCGTCGACGCCAACGGCCGTTCGCTGGAACTGCGCGGCCGGCTCGACAACGCCAGCGGCAAGCTGCGCCCCGGCATGTTCGTTCGCGTGCGCGTGATCGTCGGCGAACGCAACGGCCTGCTCGTGCCCGAGGAGGCGATCGTGCCCCAGGGCGAGGAGTTCTACGTCTACAAGGTGGTCGAAGGCGCGGCGAAGCGGGTGCCGGTGAAGATCGGCGTCCGCCGGGACGCGAAAGTCGAGATCGTCGAAGGCATCTCGCCGGGCGATCAGGTCGTCACCGCCGGCATGCGGCTGTCGCGCGATGGGCAGCCGGTGCGCGTCCTGGCGCCGGATGCCGGCAAGGGTGACGCGGCCAAGGGCGGCGTGGCGCCGACGAAAGACGGCGCCGGCAAGGGCTGACGCCGGCAGGAGGCAAGGTCATGAGCCTGTTCGAAGTCTGCATACGCCGTCCGGTCCTCTCGACCGTGCTGTCGGTGCTGGTGCTGGTCATCGGCCTGATCTCCTATTCGCGGCTTTCGGTGCGCGAGTACCCGAAGATCGACGAGCCGGTCGTCAGCGTGCAGACAACCTACCCCGGCGCATCCGCGGAGGTCATCGAGTCGCAGATCACCAAGGTGCTCGAGGACTCGCTCGCCGGCATCGAAGGCGTTGAACTGCTGACGTCGTTCAGCCGATCCGAGCGCAGCAACATCAACGTGCGGTTCCGACTGACGCGCGACCCGGACTCCGCGGCCGCCGACGTGCGCGACAAGGTCGCCCGGGTCCGCGCGCGCCTGCCCGACAACATCGACGAGCCGGTGATCTCGAAGGTCGAGGCCGATTCGTTCCCGGTGATCTGGATGGCGGTGACGGCGGGCAACAAGTCGCCGCTCGAGGTCTCGGACTACCTCAACCGCTACGTCAAGCCGCGGCTTTCCGTGCTGCCGGGCGCGGCCGACGTGTGGATCTTCGGCGAGCGCAAGTCGGCGATGCGGATCGCGGTCGACCGCGATCGTCTCGCGGGCTACGGCCTGACCGTCGGCGAGGTCGAGAGCGCGCTGCGCCGGCAGAACGTCGAGCTGCCGTCGGGCCGCATCGAGTCCGCCAAGCGCGAGTTCTCGATCGTCGCCGCGACCGACGTGAGCACGCGCGACCAGTTCGAGAACCTGATCGTCGCGAGTTCGAAGGGCTACCCGGTGCGGCTGCGCGACGTCGCCGACGTCCGCGTCGGCCCCGCCGAGGAGCGCGTGATCGCGCGCTTCCGGGGCGAGCCGTCGATCAACATGGGCCTGGTGAAACAGGCGACCGGCAACCCGCTCGAGTTGTCGAGGGCGCTGCGCGCCGAGGTCGAGAAGATCAACGAGACGCTGCCGCAGGGCATGCGGATCAACATCGCGTACGACTCGTCGGTGTTCATCGACCGCTCGATCGACTCGGTGTTCACGACGATCGCCGAGGCGGTGGTTCTGGTCGTGCTGGTGATCTTCTTCTTCCTGCGCAACCTGCGCGCGACGCTGATCCCGCTGGTGACGATCCCGGTCTCGCTGGTCGGCTCGTTCGCGCTGATGTACGTATTCGGCTTCACGATCAACACGCTGACGCTGCTGGCGATGGTGCTCGCGATTGGCCTGGTGGTCGACGACTCCATCGTGGTGCTGGAGAACATCTATCGCAATGTCGAAGCCGGCATGGACCGCGTGGCGGCGGCTGTCAAGGGCATCAAGGAGATCGGTTTCGCGGTCATCGCGATGACGCTGACGCTGACGGCCGTGTTCGCGCCGCTGGCGTTCGCCACCGGCCGCACCGGGCGCCTGTTCATCGAGTTCGCGCTGGCGCTGGCCGGTGCCGTGCTGGTATCGGGTTTCGTGGCGCTGACCCTGTCGCCGATGATGTGCAGCAAGCTGCTGCGGCACGAGAAGAAGCACGGGAAGGTCTTCGCGACGATCGAAGGCTGGCTCGACGGCCTCACCCGCGGCTACGCGCTCTCGCTCGCCTGGATGCTGAAGCGCCGCTGGATCGTGGTGGTCGTGTGGTTTGTCGTCGCGGGCCTTGGCGGGCTGTTCTTCTCGCTGCTGCGCTCCGAGCTCGCGCCGCTGGAGGACCGCGGAGTCATCTTCGGCCGGCTGCAGGCGCCGCCCGGGTCGACGGTCGATTACACCTCGGACCAGCTGCGCGCGGTGGAGGCGTACTACGAGACGATCCCCGAAGCGGCGGCCTACAACGCAGTCGCCGGCTTTCCCACCGTGGACTCCGGCAACGCGATCCTCCGGCTGAAGCCGTGGGAGGAGCGCTCGCGCAAGCAGCAGGACATCGCGCGCGAACTGAACGCCAAGTTCGCGCAGCTGCCCGGCGTGATCGGATTCGCGGTCAACCCGCCGTCGCTCGGCCAGTCGCCCCGCACGCTGCCGGTCGAGTACGTCATCATGGCGCAGATCCCGTACGCCGAGCTCGACCGCATCGTCCAGCAGTTCATCGCGGAGATCAGCAAGACCGGCATCGTGCAGAACCCGCAGTCCGACCTGCGGCTCAACACGCCGGAACTGCGCGTCGACGTCAACCGCGACAAGCTGGGCGATCTCGGCATCTCGGTCGAGACCGTGGGCCTGACCCTGCAGACGATGCTCGGCGGCCGGCAGGTCACGCGCTTCAAGAAGGACGGCGAGCAGTACGACGTGATCGTTCAGGTCGCGCCGCGCGACCGCAGCCGCCCGAACGACATCAGCGACATCTACGTCCGCGGACGCGACGGCTCGATGGTGCAGCTGGCGAATGTCGTCAACGTGCTCGAGGGCGTGTCGCCGCAGTCGCTGAACCACTTCCAGCGGCTGCGCGCGGTGACCATCACCGCCCAGATCGCGCCCGGATACGCGCTGGGCGACGCGCTGAAGATGATGGACGAGACCGCGAAGCGCGTGCTGCCGACCGGCGCCGTGACCGACCTGAACGGCGTCTCGCGCGAGTTCCGCGACTCGCAGGGGTCGATCTACCTGACGTTCGTGCTTGCGCTGATCTTCATCTACCTCGTGCTGTCGGCGCAGTTCGAGAGCTTCGCCGACCCGCTCGTGATCATGCTGTCGGTGCCGCTGTCGATGACGGGCGCGCTGTTCGCGCTGTGGGCGACGGGAGGGACCTGGAACATCTACAGCCAGATCGGCGTGGTGACGCTGGTAGGGCTGATCACCAAGCACGGGATCCTGATCGTCGAGTTCGCCAACCAGTTGCAGGAGCGTGGGGAGGATCTGTTCGACGCCGTGCGGCACGCCGCGGTGCTGCGGCTGCGTCCGATCCTGATGACGACCGGCGCCATGGTGCTGGGCGCGGTGCCGCTGGCGCTGTCAAGCGGCGCGGGCGCGGAGAGCCGGATCCAGATCGGCTGGGTGATCGTGGGCGGGATGTCGTTCGGCACGCTGCTGACGCTCTACGTGGTGCCGACGATGTACACGCTGATGGAGCAGGGACTCGGGCGCTGGCTCGGTTCGCACCATCATCACGACGATGTGCCGGTCGCGGCGGGCGACGCGGCGCGGCACGGGGCCGAGTAGCCAGCCTCGATTCACGTGGGAGCGGTCGCCGGTCACGCAACCGGCGGCGCTAGACTTCGCGCATGAGACAAGTCGTGCTGGACACCGAGACCACGGGTCTCGAGGCCAGGGAAGGCCACCGCATCGTCGAGATCGGCTGCATCGAGATCGTCGGACGGCGCGTCACCGAACGCCGCTTCCACCAGTACGTCAATCCCGAGCGCGACAGCGCCGAGGGCGCGCTCGCCGTGCACGGCCTCACGCGCCACTTCCTCGAGGACAAGCCGAAGTTCGCCGAGGTCGTCGACGACCTGCTGGAGTTCGTGAAGGACGCCGAGGTGATCATCCACAACGCGGCGTTCGACGTCGAGTTCCTCGACGCGGAGCTCGGCCGCCTCGGGCGCGGGCGCTTCGCGGAACGCTGCGGAAAGGTCACCGACTCGCTGCTGCTTGCCCGCGAGCAGAACCCCGGCAAGCGCAACTCGCTGGATGCGCTGTGCGAGCGTCACGGCGTCTCGAACGCGCATCGCACGCTGCACGGCGCGTTGCTCGATGCCGGGCTCCTGGCGGAAGTGTTCCTCGCGATGACGCGCGGACAGGACAGCCTGGTCATCGACGTGCTGGCGGACGAAAGCCTGATCGCGAACTTCGGCCTGGTCGACCTGGGCCAGCTGGTGGCGGTAAGCGCGGCGCCGGAAGAACTGGCGGCGCACGAATCGCTGCTCGACGCGATCGGCAAGGAAACCAAGGCGCCGCCGGTGTGGCGCGCCGCGGCCGCTACGCCGCCGGATCTTTCCTGAAGCGCTCGCGCAGTTCGCGCTTCAGGACCTTGCCCGTGGCGTTCTTCGGAAGTTCATCGACGAAGACATAGCGCTTGGGCCGCTTGAAGCGGGCGATGTGTTCCAGGCAGAAGAGGTCGAGTTCCTGCAGGTCGGGAATGTGGCCTTCCTTCTTCACGACCACCGCCACCACGGCCTCTCCCCACTCGGGATCCGGCACGCCGACGATGGCCGCTTCCTTGATCGCCGGGTGCAGCAGCAGCACCTCTTCGACCTCGCGCGGGTAGATGTTCGAGCCTCCCGAGATGATGAGGTCCTTGCTCCGGTCGACCAGCGTCAGGTAGCCGTGCCCGTCGAGCCGGCCGAGGTCGCCGGTGTGCAGCCAGCCGTTGGCGAG
Organism: uncultured Burkholderiaceae bacterium; assembly: GCA_964353935.1. GTDB lineage: Bacteria > Pseudomonadota > Gammaproteobacteria > Burkholderiales > Burkholderiaceae_F > JAOUJD01. The sequence goes on from CAYGXL010000025.1 coordinate 18,472, forward strand.
CGTGGCCGCGGTTGCCTGGGCATCGTTCAGGTAGCCCGCCATCACGATGTCTCCGCGCACGCAGACCTCGCCGAGTTCGCCGGCCGCAACCGGCGTGTCGTCCGGGCCCAGCACCGCGAGCTCCACGCCCGTCTGTGCCCGGCCGACCGAGCCGAGCCGATCGAGCCGGCGGCCGTCGTGGTCGTCGAAGTGATCCTCGACCGGAAGCACGGTGATCGTCATCGGGGCCTCGCCCTGGCCGTAGATCTGCACCAGTCGCGGGCCGAAGCAGTCGAGCGCGCGGAGGCTGTCCGCCACGTACATGGGTCCGCCGCCGTAGATGATCGACTTCAGGTTTGCCGCTTCACCCCCCGATCCGAGGGCGTCCACGAGGCGCATCACCATCGTCGGCGCGGCGAAGAACTTCACGTTTGGAGTCCACGCGAGCACGTGGCGGATCTCGTCCGGATCGAATCCGCGTGCCGCGGGGATCAGCTGCGTAGCGCCGACGGCGATGTTCGGAATCGCGTACAGGCCCGAGCCGTGCGACATCGGCGCCGCGTGCAGCAGATGATCGCCGACCGCCGCCTGATCGACGTCGGCCAGGTAGTTCAGCGTCATCGCCATCAGGTTGCCGTGCGTCAGCACCACGCCCTTCGGGCGGCCGGTGGTGCCGCTGGTGTAGAAGAGCCAGGCGGCATCGGTCGTGTTCCCGAGAGGCGCCACCGACAGCGGTTCCGCGTCGAGCAGCGCGGCGTACTCCCGTCCATCGACGTCGATGAAGCGGGTCGATCCGGCGAGCCGGGCCGCCTCGATTGCGCCAATCTCCGCGTCGTCGGTGACGAAGCAGACCTGCGCTTCGGCGTCGTCCAGGATGAACGCCACTTCCTTTGGATGCAGTCGCGCATTGATCGGAATCGCCGCGGCGCCCAGCGTCCAGCAGGCGTACAGCACTTCGACGTAGGCGCCGCAGTTCTTCGCGAGGAGCGCCACGCGGCCGCCCCGCGTCACGCCCAGGCGCTCGAGGCCGCGCGCCAGGCGCAGGACGCGCCTGGCCAGCTGCTCGTACGACAGCTCGATACGGTCACGCTCGATGACGGCGACCGCGCGCGGGACCCGGCGCGCGGTGCGAAACAGGGTGTGAGACAGATTCACACCGGCCTCCCGACGAATTCCATAGACGCTCTGGCCGCATCGTAGCGGCTGTACAGGCACCGCTCCCGGGGGTCGAAGACGACTCCTCGCTTGTGCAATAATTCGCGCCCTTCGCGGGCGGTTCCGGGTGGTTAGCTCAGCGGTAGAGCACTGCCTTCACACGGCAGGGGTCACAGGTTCGAACCCTGTACCACCCACCAGTGATCAAAGACTCAGGGCCGGCTCCGGCCCGTTCTTTTTCCGTGAGGCGATCGCGCGCGTTCCGGCGAGCGTGCAGCCGCAGCGCGGCGGGCACGTTCAGCTGAAGAAGTGGCGCACGTTCGGCCAGACGTAGCCTTCCACCAGCCATGCCACGACGCCAAAGACCAAAGCCATGAGTGACAGCGTCAGCCACACTGCCATGGTTGCACCAGCGTCGAACTCGGACTCCAGTTGATCCCAGTACGGTCGCATGTCCTGCTTCCTGGAGACGGCCATGGGTAGACCTCCGTCGTCGAGCGACCCTGCTCGAGGCTTCCATGTTTGAACGCTCCGGTGCGCCGGGTTGCTGAAGTAAGGGCCGTTGATCGAACGCTTACCGCACGATTACGGGTTTGTTCAGAGCAGAGGCGGTCGGGTCGAGGGACCCTGGAACAGTCCGCGAATCAGTTTCCGGGTTTGTGACAATTTCGCGACTTGACACCGCGCAAACACGCTATTCGAGGCCCGTTTTTCCCGTTTCTTGCGAATTTTCCGTTGTGCGCCGGGTCCACCCACCGGAAATTTCGAGTGCGGGGGAAATGAATGGACGAAGAAGTCAACGCGATGCGCGGAATACTTCTCGGCGTGCTGGCCGGAGCCACTGTCTGGTTCATGGTCTACGTCGCGATGTTTCACTAGCCGCCAGTCGCAGCAAGACCGTAGCAGCCAGTCGAGTGCCGCCATCCGCGCGGCCAATGACCCCGTCACCCCTGCGTTTCCGCACAGCTCCCGACGGTTGTTCACGGTGAGCATCGGCGTGCGGTCGCGCCGGCCGTGCACGAACGGTTCTACAGTGGCGCCGTGAGCCCAGACGCGTCTCCCGTGCCCGCTCGGGCGGCCTCCTTCGGCACGGTGGCCGCACTCGGCATCGCGCAGATCATCTCCTGGGGCTCGCTGTACTACGCCTTCAGCTTCCTGATCACGCCATTGATGGAGGCGAGCGGTGGCGACAAGCCGACCGTGTTCGCCGCGTTCTCGCTGGGCCTGCTGGTCAGCGGGCTGCTCTCCGCTCCGATCGGCGCGCTGATCGACCGCAGGGGCGGGCGCGGGGTGATGACGGCGGGATCGCTGGCCGGCGCGGTCCTGCTCGCAGCGCTGTCCCAAGTGCAGTCGGTCGTGGCGCTGTATGCCGTATGGGCAGGCCTCGGCGCGGTGATGGCCGCCACGCTCTACGACCCCGCGTTTGCCGTGATCACGCGCCTGTTCTCGGCCAACTATCGACGTGCGATCACCACGCTGACGCTGTTCGGCGGCTTCGCAAGCACCGTGTTCTGGCCGCTGACGCAGTTCCTGATCTCCGAGATCGGCTGGCGCCAGGCGCTGCTGGTGCTGGCCGCGCTCAACCTGGCCGTGTGCGTGCCGGTGCATTGGTGGGTGCTTTCGTCGAGCAACATCAGTCCGCGCATGCGCCCGGTCGTGACGGCAGGATCCAGCGCATTTCGTGTGGCACTGCGCACGCCCGTGTTCTACCTTCTCACTCTCGCGTTCACCGGCAACGCACTGGTGTTCTCCGCCACGCAGGTGCACATGATGTCGATGCTGCAGGCCAAGGACCTGTCGCCGGCATCGGCCGCCGCGGTCGGCGCGATGATCGGCCCCATGCAGGTGACCGGCCGCGTGCTGGAACTCGCGTTCGCGTCGCGCCTGTCCGCATCGACGGTGGGAATCCTGGCGATGGCCTTCCTGCCGATCGCGCTGTGGCTGTTGAGCATGGCCGGGGTGCAGTGGCCCATGCTGGTGGCGTTCGCCGTGATCTACGGCATCGGCAACGGCGCGATGACCATCGTGCGTGGGGCGATCCCGGCAGAGCTCTTCGGACGCGACGCCTACGGCGCGATCAACGGAGCGATGGCCGCTCCCGTGACGGTCGCAAAGGCCGCGGGGCCCCTGGTCGCGGCGCTGCTGTTCGCGGGGCTCGGCGGCTACGATGGCACGCTGCTGGTCCTGATCGTCATCGGCGCCGTCTCGACCGCCGTGTTCGTGTTGTCGACGAGAGCTTCGTCCCGCGGCCGGCCGGGCGCGTTCCAGTAGACTTTCGCCCGTCGACACAAGCCTGAGCCCGCCCCGAGCGGGCTCTGTCATTGATGACCCAGGTACGCACCCGCATCGCGCCCAGTCCGACGGGCATGCTTCATCTCGGCACCGCGCGCACGGCGCTCTTCTGCTGGGCCTACGCGCGCCACTTCGGCGGCACGTTCATCCTGCGGATCGAGGACACCGACGTGGAGCGCTCGACCGAGGAGGCCGTGCAGGTCATCCTCGACAGCATGCGCTGGCTCGGCCTCGACTACGACGAGGGGCCGGTCCGGCAGACACACCGGCTTGACCGCTATGCGCGCGCGATCGAGCAACTGCTGGCCGAAGGCAAGGCCTACAAGTGCTACGCCAGCAAGGAAGAGCTGGAGACTCTGCGAGAGGCGCAGATGGCGCGCGGCGAGAAGCCGCGGTACGACGGGCGGTGGCGCCCCGAGAACGCGGCCGGCCGGTCGCCACCCGCCGGCGTGGCGCCGGTGATCCGCTTCCGCAACCCGGACGACGGCGACGTCGGCTGGAACGACCTCGTCAAGGGCCCCATCAGCATCTCGAACCACGAACTGGACGACCTCGTGATCGCGCGCGGCGACGGCGTGCCGACGTACAACTTCGCGGTCGTCGTCGATGACATCGACATGCGGATCACCCACGTGCTGCGTGGCGACGACCACATCAACAACACCCCGCGGCAGATCAACATCTACCGCGCGCTTGGCGCCGCGCTGCCGCAGTTCGGCCACCTGCCGATGATCCTCGGGCCGGACGGCCAGAAGCTGTCGAAGCGGCACGGCGCGGTCAGCGTGATGCAGTACGACGAGGACGGCTTCCTGCCCGAGGCGCTGTTCAACTACCTCGCGCGGCTGGGCTGGAGCCACGGCGACGAGGAGAAGTTCACGCGCGCCCAGCTCGTCGAGTGGTTCGACCTCGACCACGTGAATCGCGCGCCGGCCCAGTACAACCTCGACAAGCTGCTGTGGCTCAGCGGCGAGTACATGAAGGAGGCCGACAACGGCCGGCTCGCCGCGCTGGTGGCGCCGCGCATCGAGGGCCGCGGCGGCGTGCTGGGCAGCGAGCCTGCGCTCGACGCGGTGGTGGCGCTCATGAAGGACCGGTCGCGCACGCTGAACGAGCTGGCGGACGGTGCGCTGCTCTTCTACCGCGAACCGGTGCGCGATGCAGCGGTGACTGCCGAGCACCTGAACGCGAACGGTCGCGCGGCGGTTGCGGCCTTCCGCGAGCGCGCGGGCGCCGTCGCGTGGGAGAAGGCCGCGCTCAACGGCCTGATCAAGCAGGTGGTCGCGGACCTGCGCGTGAAGATGCCGCAGGTGGCCGTGCCCATCCGGGTGGCAGTGACCGGGCAGACGCAGACCCCGTCGATCGATGCCGTGCTCGAACTGATCGGCCGCGACGTCGTGATCCGGCGGCTCGACGCTGCGCTCGCGTCCTGAGTCGCGTTGGAGCCAGCGCTGAAAAACCGATATACTCCGCGGCTCTCCGTGGGGGTATAGCTCAGCTGGGAGAGCGCTTGCATGGCATGCAAGAGGTCAGCGGTTCGATCCCGCTTACCTCCACCACAGGACATCGGAAGCAGAAGACGGCAACGGAAGCAGCATCCTGTCCCCTTCGTCTAGAGGCCTAGGACACCGCCCTTTCACGGCGATAACACGAGTTCGAATCTCGTAGGGGACGCCACACAAGAAACGGCCCGCCACGCGCGGGCCGTTTTTCGCTGGCGTGCTGTAGGTGTGGACGAACCCCTCGGGTTCGGGGAGCGACATGCCACGCGGGAAGCCATCAAGCCTGTTGAAGATCGCAAACCCTTGACCCCGACAATCGTTTCGCGTTGAACCGCCTGCGACTGGCGAACTGCTTACAACGTCGAGGACTTGCGCCGCTCCTGAGCGGGTCAGGCGCAAGCAGTCAGATGGGGAAATTCACCGCGATCGTGCACAGTCAGGCGAAGGCAATCAGCAGCAGCGCGCGAGTTGCACGGGCAGTTCCATCTCAGTCGGCTTTCGGCTTCTGAGCGGACATTCCCGCGAGGCTCCCAGCCGACGCTTCGCGGCCACTAGCGGTCGGCTGCGCAGCCCTCTCATTTCGTCTTGAAGCGGTCAC